>JBGUQG010000085.1:0-9257 GCA_045130815.1 Christensenellales bacterium | reverse complement strand
CGCCATCGACCCCATCCCGCTGAAATACATCCGCCAGATTCCCGGCATGACCGGCATCATGGGCATGCTCGACAAGCCCGCCGGCGTAGACTGGCCCGAGGAGGAGATCAAGGCCCTCGCGGAGGAGGTCAAGGCGGCCGGTCTCGAATGCGAGGTGATCGAGTCCGTCAACGTCCACGAGGACATCAAGCTGGGCGGCGGAAAACGCGACGAGTACATCGCCAACTACATCTCCACCATCCGCATGCTGGCCAGGAACGGCGTGAAGGTGATCGTGTACAACTTCATGCCCGTGTTCGACTGGCTGCGCACCGATCTGGCCCGGGTGATCCCCGAGGACGGCTCCAATTCCCTGTACTTCGACGAGAAGGACCTGGGCGAGATGGGCCCGCTGGAGATCGTGAAGCGCACCGCCGAGAGCAGCCAGGGCTTCACGCTGCCCGGCTGGGAGCCGGAGCGCCTGGCGCTGCTGGAAACCACCCTGAAGCAGTATGAGGGCATGACGGGCGACGACCTGCGGGCGCACTACAAGTACTTCCTGGACGCGGTGATCCCCGTGTGCGAGCAGGTGGGCGTGCGCATGGCCTGCCATCCGGACGACCCGGCCTGGCCCATCTTCGGCCTGCCCCGCATCGCCCACAGCCAGGCGGACTTCGACAAGATCGTGGGGCTCCACGACAGCCCGGCCAACACCGTGTGCCTGTGCACCGGCAGCCTGGGCAGCAACCCGGACAACGACGTGGTGGCCTGCATCCGCCACTTCGGGGCGATGGACCGCATCGGCGCGATGCACGTGCGCAACGTGAAGTTCCTGGGCCATCACCACTTCCGGGAGGCGGCCCATCTGTCCTCCACCGGAGACCTGGACATGTACGGCATCATGAAGGCCATCCACGACACCTGCCCGGATACCTACGTGCGCCCTGACCACGGCCGCATGATCTGGGATGAGAAGGGTCGCCCCGGCTACGGCCTGTATGATCGTGCGCTGGGCGCGGCGTATCTGAACGGACTGTGGGAAGCGATTGAGAAAAATTAGGAATTGGGAATGGAGAATGAGGAATTATTGAGGTGGAAATCCTTACGGATTTCTTTGATTTGACAGATCCGGAGGATTTGTACCGCCATTCCTCATTCCTAATCCCTCACTCCTCATTGAAACCGACCATCGAGAGGGTGTTCTGACATGATACTGAACTACAACGGCCTTCAGGACCGCGAGGCCTGGGAAAAGGCCGGCGTGAAGCTGCCGAAGCACGACTGGAAGGCCATGTGCGCCGAGACGGAGGAGAACCCGGTGTGGGTGCACTTCGGCGCGGGCAACATCTTCCGCATCTTCGTGGCGGGCCTGCAGCAGCGGCTGCTGGACGCGGGCGAGCAGAAGGCGGGCATCGTGGCCGTGGAGACCTTCGACAGCGAAGTGATCGAAAAGATCTATGTGCCCCACGACAGCATGACCCTGGCGGTCAGCCTGCTGGCGGACGGCGGCATCGACAAGCAGGTCGTGGCCTCCGTCGCCAAGGGCGTGGTGGCGGCGCAGCCGGAGGGGCTGGCGGCGCTGCGGGAGATCTTCCGCAAGCCCAGCCTGCAGATGCTGTCCTTCACCATCACCGAGAAGGGCTATGCCCTGCGGGACATGAACGGCGCGCTGACCCCGGTGGCCGCCGCCGACATCGAAAACGGCCCCGCCGCGCCGAAGCACGCCATGGGCGTGGTGGCGGCGCTGCTGCTGGAACGGTTCAACGCCGGCAGCGCCAGCGAGGCCGGCCCGGCCTCCATCGCCGTGGTGAGCATGGACAACTGCTCCCACAACGGCGAAAAGCTGCGCGCGGGCGTCACCGAAATGGCCCGTGAATGGCAGAAGAAGGGCTTTGTGAGCGCGGACTTCATCGCCTGGCTGGAGGATGAGGCCCGGGTCTCCTTCCCCTGGAGCATGATCGACAAGATCACGCCGCGCCCCGCCGAGGCGGTGGAAAGGCAGCTGACGGCGCTGGGCATCGGGGACATGGCCCCCATCGTCACCGAAAAGCACACCTACATCGCCCCCTTTGTGAACGCGGAGGCCCCCCAGTACCTGGTGATCGAGGACCGGTTCCCCAATGGCCGTCCGCCGCTGGAGAAGGCTGGCGTGTACATGACCGACCGGGACACCGTGAACCGCACCGAGCGCATGAAGGTGACCACCTGCCTGAACCCGCTGCACACGGCGCTGGCCGTGTACGGGTGTCTGCTGGGCTATCAGAAGATCTGCGACGAAATGAAGGATGAGGAGCTGGTGAAGCTGATCCGGCGCATTGGCTATGCGGAGGGGCTGCCGGTGGTCACCGACCCGGGCATCCTCAGCCCGAAGGCCTTCATCGACGAGGTGGTGACCCAGCGCTTCCCGAACCCCTTCATGCCGGATACGCCCCAGCGCATCGCCTGCGACACCAGCCAGAAGGTGCCCATCCGCTTCGGCGAGACGATCAAGAGCTACGCCGCCGACCCGGCGCGCGACCCGAAGCAGCTGGAGGCCATACCGCTGGCGCTGGCCGGGTGGCTGCGCTACCTGCTGGGCGTGGACGATCAGGGCGAGGCCATTCCCGTGAGTCCCGATCCGATGCTGTCCGTGCTGCAGCAGGCCCTCTCCGGCATCGAGCTGGGCAGGCCGGAGTCGGTGGGGGAGAAGCTTGTTCCCATACTGGACAACCCGAACCTGTTCGGCATGAGCCTGGTGCAGGCGGGGCTGGACGGCAAGGTGACCGGCTATTTCAAGGAACTGATCGCGGGCCCCGGCGCGGTGCGCGCGACGCTGAAAAAACATCTGGACTGACAGGGAGGAGTAATAGACTATGCTGAATCTGAACCTGAAGCCTGCCGGTGCGTGCAAATATGACGCGGTGTCCCTGGGCGAGATCATGCTGCGGCTGGATCCCGGCGAGGGCCGCATCCGCACGGCGCGGGAGTTCAAAGCCTGGGAGGGCGGCGGCGAGTACAACGTGGTGCGCGGCCTGCACAAGTGCTTCGGCATGAACACCGGCGTGCTGACCGCCTTCGCGGACAACGAGGTGGGCCGCCTGCTGAAGGATCTGATCGAGCAGGGCGGCGTGGATACGCGCCTGATCTACTGGAAGAAGACGGACGGCATCGGCCGCCTGTGCCGCAACGGCCTGAACTTCACCGAGCGCGGCTTCGGCATCCGCGGGGCCATCGGCTGCTCCGACCGGGCGAACACCGCCATCAGCCAGGCACGGCCCGAGGATTTCGACCTTGAGCACGTGTTCGGCGAGCTGGGTGTGCGCTGGCTGCACACCGGCGGCATCTACGCGGCGCTGTCCGAGCAGAGCTGCGAAACCGTGATCGAGGCCTGCAAGATCGCCAAGAAGTACGGCACCGTGATCTCCTACGACCTGAACTACCGCCCCTCCATGTGGTCCGCCATCGGCGGCCTGGACAAGGCCCGCGAGGTGAACAAGGAGGTCGCGAAATATGTCGACGTGATGATCGGCAACGAGGAGGACTTCACCGCCTGCCTGGGCCTGGAGGTCGAGGGCAACGACGCCAACCTGAAGGAGCTGAACCTGGAGGGCTACTACCGCATGATCGAGCAGGCGGCGAAGGCCTATCCCAACTTCAAGGCCATCGCCACCACGCTGCGCACCGTGAAGACCGCCACCGTGAACGACTGGAAGGCCATCTGCTGGGCGGACGGCGTGGTGCACCAGTCCAAGGCCTATGACGGCCTGGAGATCCTGGACCGCGTGGGCGGCGGCGACAGCTTCGCCTCCGGCCTGATCTACGGCCTGATGACCACCGGCGATGCCGAGAAGGCCGTGAACTACGGCGCGGCCCACGGCGCGCTGGCCATGACCACCCCCGGCGACACCAGCATGGCCAGCCTGTCCGAGGTCGAGGCCGTGATGGGCGGCGCGGGCGCGCGCGTCAAGCGATAATTCGGGAGGTAGAGCAATGTTTCTTGACAAAGACTTTCTTCTGAACACCAAGACGGCGAAAAAGCTGTATCACGAGGCGGCGGAGAGCTGCCCGATCATCGACTATCACTGCCACATCAACCCCCGGGAGATCTGGGAGGACCGGCGCTATGAGAACATCACCCAGGTGTGGCTGGGCGGCGACCACTACAAGTGGCGCCTGATGCGCTCGGCGGGCGTGCCGGAGAAGTATATCACCGGCAACGAGACCGGCGACAAGGAAAAGTTCATGAAGTGGGCCGAGGTGCTGGGCAAGGCCATCGGCAACCCGCTGTACCACTGGAGCCACCTGGAGCTGCGCCGCTTCTTCGGCTATGAGGGCATCCTGAACAAGGACACCGCCGAGGAGGTCTGGCAGCTGACCGAGAAAAAGCTGAGCGAGCCGGGCTACAGCGTGCGGGGCCTGATCGCCATGTCCGGCGTGGAGACCATCTGCACCACCGACGACCCGGTGGATTCACTGGAGTGGCACGAGAAGCTGGCCGCGGACGCGAGCTTCAAGACCGCCGTGCTGCCGGCCTGGCGGCCCGACAAGGCCATGAATCTGGAGAAGGACACCTACCTGGATTACGTCAAGCAGCTCTCTGAGGTCTCCGGTATCGTGATCGACAGCTTCGCGGCGCTGAAGGAGGCGCTGAAGGCGCGCATGGCCTACTTCGCCGCGCACAACTGCGTGCTCAGCGACCATGGCCTGAACTATGTGATGTACGCGCCTGCGGACGATAAGGAGATCGAGCGCATTTTCGCAGACCGCCTGGCGGGCAAGCTGCCCTCGAAGCTGGAGGAGGACCGGTTCAAGCACGCCTTCATGCTGTTCATCGCCGGCGAGTACAAGCGCCTGAACTGGGTGATGCAGCTGCACTACGGCTGCCGCCGCGACAACAACGGCCCCATGTTCCGCAAGATGGGACCGGACACCGGCTATGACTGCGTGGACAACGGCGCGTCCTCCACCGACACCGCGGCGTTCCTTGGCGCGCTGGAGGAGGCGGGCAGCCTGCCCAAGACGATCCTGTACAGCCTGAACACCAACGACAACGCGGCCATCGACACCATACTGGGCTGCTTCCAGCGGGACGAGGCCGTGGGCTACATCCAGCACGGCTCCGCCTGGTGGTTCAACGACCACTTCGACGGCATGACCGAGCAGATCAAGTCCCTGGCGGCGCTGGGCTACCTGGCCGGCTTCGTGGGCATGCTCACCGACAGCCGCAGCTTCCTCAGCTATCCCCGCCACGAGTACTTCCGCCGCATACTGTGCCGCGTGATCGGCCAGTGGGTGGAGGACGGCATGTATCCCGACGACATGGATACCCTGAAGGAGATCGTGCGCGGCATCAGCCATGACAACGCCAAGCGCTATTTCAATTTCGCGGAGAAATAAACTGCCATTAGCCTTCCCCCAAAGGGGAAGGCAAAAGATGAACGGAGGTACAAGAATATGTTGACTGTTGAACAGGTCGCGGCCTGCGGCGTGGTGCCGGTGGTCGTATTGGAGGACGCGGCGCAGGCCGTGCCCACGGCGAAGGCCCTGCTGGCCGGCGGCATCACCGCCATGGAGATCACCTTCCGCACCGCGGCGGCCCGCGACAGCATCGCGAAGGTCGCCAGGGAGGTGCCGGAGATCATCGTCGGCGCGGGCACCGTCGTCAACCTGGAGCAGCTGCACCAGGCCCTGGAGGCGGGCGCGAAGTTCATCGTGTCTCCCGGCAGCGACGAGGCCATCATCGCCGAGGCGACGAAGCTGAACGTGCCGATCATGCCCGGCGTGGTCACGCCCAGCGAGATCATGGTGGGCCTGAAGTACGGCGTGCAGGTGTTCAAGTTCTTCCCGGCGGAGACCTTCGGCGGCCTGAAGACCATCAAGGCCCTGTCCGGCCCCTTCCCGCAGATCCGCTTCATCCCCACCGGCGGGGTCAACCAGAACAACGCCGCCGACTACTTCAAAAACCCGAAGATCGTGGCCGTGGGCGGCAGCTGGATGGTGACCAAGGACATGGTCGTCGCCGGCGATTTCGCGGGCATCACCGAGAAATCCGCCGCCGCCACCGCGCTGTGCAGGGAGATCCGCGGCTGACCATGAAAAGGCGCCTGCCCGCGGGCTGCGGGCAGGCGCCTTGAAAGGGTTTCGTTACGGCTGCTTGCCGATGTAGGCCAGTATGCCGCCGTCCACGTACAGCACGTGGCCGTTGACGAAGTCGGAAGCGTCGGAGGCCACGAACACCGCGGGGCCCATCAGGTCCTCGGTGGTGCCCCAGCGGGCCGCCGGGGTCTTGGCCACGATGAACTGGTCGAAGGGATGGCGGCTGCCGTCCGGCTGGCGCTCCCGCAGCGGCGCGGTCTGGGGCGTGGCGATGTAGCCGGGGCCGATGCCGTTGCACTGGATGTTGTGCTCGCCGTATTCCGAGCAGATGTTGCGGGTCAGCATCTTCAGGCCGCCCTTGGCCGCCGCGTAGGCGGACACGGTCTCGCGGCCCAGCTCGCTCATCATCGAGCAGATGTTGATGATCTTGCCGTGGCCCTTGGCGATCATCGAGGGGATCACGGCCTTGGCCACGATGAACGGAGCCACCAGGTCCACGTTGATGACCTTGGCGAAGTCCGCGGCGGGCATCTCGGTCATGGGGATGCGCTTGATGATGCCGGCGTTGTTCACCAGGATGTCAACCACGCCCACCTCGGCCTCGATGCGCTTTACCAGCGCCTGCACGGCGGCCTCGTCGGTCACGTCGCACACATAGCCGGTGGCGTCGATGCCGGCCTCCTTATAGGCGGCCATGCCCTTGTCCACCAGCTCCTGGTTGATGTCGTTGAACACGATCTTCGCGCCGCTGTGGGCGTAGGCGGTGGCGATGGCAAAGCCGATGCCGTAGCTGGCGCCGGTGATCCAGGCGATCTTGCCTTCCAGGCTGAAGTTTTTCAGGAAGTCATTCATGGGGGTTTTCCTCCTTTTGAATTGTCGATTTGGAACAGGTTTACCGCAGGTCGGGGGTGGCGATGTTGTCCATGTCGTCAAAGGCCTGGTTCTCGCCGCCCATGGCCCAGATGAAGGTGTAGTTGCAGGTGCCCGCGCCGGCGTGGATGCTCCAGGAGGGGCTGATCACGGCCTGCTCGTTGGTCATCACGATGTGCCGGGTCTGGTCGGGCCTGCCCATGAAGTGGAACACGGCCTCGTTCTCCGGCACCTCGAAGTAGAAGTAGACCTCCATGCGCCGCTCGTGGGTATGGGCGGGCATGGTGTTCCAGACCGAGCCGGGCTCCAGCACCGTCATGCCCATGGACAACTGGCAGGTCTTCAGCACGTCCGGATGGATGAACTGGTTGATGACCCGCTTGTTGCTGGTTTCGGCGCTGCCGCAGGGCTTCTTGGCCGCGTCCTGGATGCGGATCAGCTTGTTTTCATAGCTGGTGTGCGCCGGGGCGGAGACGATGTAGAACTTCGCGGGCTGGGCGGGCTGGTCGCTTGAGAACAGAACCTCCTTCGCCCCGCGGGTGATGTACAGGCAGTCCTTGTAGCCCAGCTCGTACACCACGCCGTCCACGGTCACGCTGCCGGAGCCGCCCACGTTGAACATGCCGCACTCCCGGCGCTCCAGGAAGTATCCGGTGCCGAAGTTGTGCCATACGTCGATGCCCTTGTCAATGGACACGCTGTCGTTTACGGGCATGATGCCCAGGGTGACCATGCGGTCCACGTGGCTGTATACGGCGTTCACCGTATCGGGGGTAAACAGGGTTTCGATCAGGAATTCCGCGCGGGTCTCCTCAGTGGTGTAGCGGCTGAAATCGCGGGGGCCGCAGGAATAGCGAATGTCCAAGTGATTTTACCTCGCTTTACTGTTTATTTTGGCGCGACGCGCGCCATCACACTGAAAATTATACTGTCACGCTGGACCTTTTGTCAACGGCGCGGACAGGGAATTCACAACAATATTTCGCAAGGAGGATCTTTTATGGCACAGCTCAATTACGAGGTTTTGCGCGCTTCCGGCTACAAGGGCTTTATTCAGGAGCAGGGCGTGGAAAAGGTGATGCAGTTCGGCGAGGGCAACTTCCTGCGCGCCTTCGTGGACGACTTTTTTGACATCGCCAATGAAAAGGTGGGCTGGAACGGCAAGGTGGTGCTGGTGCAGCCCATCGGCGGCGGCCTTTCCGAACTGATCAACCGGCAGCAGGGCCTGTACACGCTGTACCTGCGGGGCAGCCAGAACGGACAGAAGGTGGATGAGAAGCGGGTGATCTCCGCGGTCAGCCGCTGCCTGAACCCCTACGGCGAGTGGGACAAGGTGCTTGAGTTTGCCCGCAGCGACGATCTGGAGATCATCGTGTCCAACACCACCGAGGCCGGCATCGTCCACGACGATGAGAGCGGCTTTGACCAGGTGCCGCCCCACAGCTTCCCCGCGAAGCTGACCCGGGTGCTGTACGAGCGCTTCACTGCCGGCAAGAAGGGCATCGTGATGCTCTCCTGCGAGTTGATCGACAACAACGGCAAGGAGCTGTTGAAGTGCGTCAACCAGTACATCGACGACTGGAAGCTGCCCGGGGACTTCCGCCGCTGGGTGAACGAGGAGAACATCTTCTGTTCCACGCTGGTGGACCGCATCGTGCCCGGCCGCATCCGCGACGAGGCGGAGGTCAGGCGGCTTGCCGAACAGAACGGCTACGACGACCCGCTGACCGACGTGGGCGAGATCTTCGGCGTGTGGGTGATCGAGGGGCCGGAGGGCCTGGAGGACAAGCTGCCCTTCAAGGCCGCGGGCTGCCCGGTGATGGTGGTGCCGGACGTCACCCCCTACAAGAAGCGCAAGGTGCGCATACTCAACGGCGCGCACACCGGCTTCGTGCTGGGCGCCTACCTGGCGGGCTACGACATCGTGCGCGACTGCATGCACGACGACACCGTGCTGGGCTTCATGAACAAGATGCTGTATCAGGAGGTCATCCCTACGCTGCCGCTGGACAAGGAGGACTGCAAGCAGTTTGCCGCGGCGGTGCAGGACCGCTTCAACAACCCCTTCGTGAACCACGAGCTGATGAGTATTTCCCTGAACTCCACCAGCAAGTGGCGCGCCCGCAACATGCCCACCTTCCTGGACTATGTGGAGCAGATGGGCAAGCTGCCGACCTACCTGACCACCTCCTTCGCGATGTACATCGCGTTCTATTCCAACGACATCCAGGCGCTGACCGACAAGGGCCTGGTGTGCAAGCGGCCCAACGGCGACGAATACACCGTGAGCGACGACCGCTGGGTGCTGGAATTCTATTACGCCCACAAGGACG
>JBGUQG010000084.1:0-16762 GCA_045130815.1 Christensenellales bacterium | reverse complement strand
ACCGGCGCGCCGTCCACGAACAGCTCGAAGTTGCCGAAGGTCTGGGCGAACACCCGCTTGCCGGCCCCCCTGCCCACGGGGTGGCGCAGGTCGTCCAGCTCCCGCCGCAGGGCTTCGGGGGTGGCGGGCCGGATGATGTAGCCGCTGGCGTGCAGCTCCAGGGCCGCGCAGGCGTGCTCCGGGCCGTCGGCCAGGAACACCAGGTTCACCTGGGGGTACATATCCTTCAGGTACTGCCCAAGGTCCAGGCCGGACAGCTCGGGCATCGAGGCCGCCAGCAGGGCGACGTCGATGGGCTGCCGCCTGGCGGCGGCCAGGGCCTCCGGGCTGTCCGTGAAGCCCAGCAGCCCTGCGTCCGGCACGAGCGCGGCCAGCCGCGCCTTCAACGCCTCGAGCTCGCGGACGCTGCTCTCAACCAGCAGTATGGTCATAACAGGCCCCCCTCGAATTCGACGGGCTGCATGTGCTGGCTGCGGCGCTGCTCCGGGGTCATGTGCAGCGGGTCCGGCTCGCCTACCACAAGCATGTCGCCTCCGGCCAGCATCGCGTCGTGCAGCGGCCCCGCGCTCAGATCGGAGATCACCAGCGCCGCAAAGCGGTCGTAGTTGTCCTCGTCGATCACGGGAAAGTGATGCCCCATGCGGTACCAGTGGGCCGGGTCGAAGCCCGCCTTGCCGGTGTACAGCCGATCGGCGGTGGCCTCCACCTCGTCGGGCCCGGCCTCCTGGCCCGGCGCGAGGCCGAAGTCGTCGCAGAACAGCATCGCATAGGCGCGCAGCACCAGCGCCCGCACGGTCATTTGCCTGCCGCCGCGCTGGACGGTGGAATCCATGATGCGGTAGTAGGCCTCCTGGGCCGCCTCGTCCACATCAAAGCGGGTGATCGCGTTGTAGAGCGCCCGGTCGATCAACGGGTGTGCCATGGTAAACCCCTCCTGTATCAGCTCTCGCCGGCGTCCAGCCGCTGGCGGGCCACCAGCCCGGCGAAGGCGCCGCCCCTTTCGATCAGTTGGTCGTAGGTGCCGTCCTCGATGATCCGCCCCTTGTCCATCACCAGTATGCGGTCGCAGTTGCGAATGGTGGACAGCCGATGGGCGATCACGATGCGGGTGCAGTTCAGCCGGTCCAGCGCCTCGGACACCTGCTTCTGGGTTACGTTGTCCAGGGCGCTGGTGGCCTCGTCCAGGATCAGTATGCGTGGCTTGGACGCGATGGCCCGGGCGATCAGCAGCCGCTGCTTCTGGCCGCCGGAGATGCCGCCCTGGCCCTCGGAGATGACCGTCTGCATGCCCATGGGCATGTCCCGGATGTCCTGGGCGATGCCCGCGATCTCCGCGGCCTCCCAGGCCTCCTCCAGGGTCAGCTGGGGGGCGGACAGGGTGATGTTGGAGAAGATGTCGCCCTGCATCAGCTGGCCGTTCTGTATGACCACGCCCATGTGGGCGCGCAGCGAGCGGGGGTCGATGCTCTCCAGGTCCTGCCCGTCGTAGAGTATCGAGCCCTGCCGGGGCTTTTCAAAGCCCAGCAGCAGCCGCACCAGCGTGCTCTTGCCGCAGCCGGTGCGGCCCACGATGGCCACGTATTCCCCGGCGTCGATGCGCAGGGACAGGTCGGTGAGCACGTCGGGGGTATCCGGCTCGTAGCGGAAGGACACGTGGTTCAGTTCGATTTGGCCGGTCACCCGCTGCACCTGGGCCCTGCTCGCGGCGATCTCCGGCTCGGTCTTCAGGATCGGCTCCGCCATTTCCAGGATCGGCGGGATCGACGCGACGGAGATGGCGATGCCTGCCAGCGCGGAGAACGCGCCCATCACCCGGCCATAGGCGACGGTGAAGCCGTAGTACTGGTCCGGGCTGACGCCGGAGCGCACCGCCAGGTAGTACAGCGCGATGGTGCCCGCCAGCGATATGCCCGTGGTGATCACACCGCTGAGCTTGATGAAGGCGGGGGGATTGTACTCCAGCTCCGTGCCCTGGGCGTACAGCCGCGCCCACCGGGCGAAGGCCCGCTTTTCCGAGCCGGACAGCTTGATCTTCTGGATGCCGCTGACCATGGCGAAGCTCATGCCGCTTTCCCGGGCGGCCAGCTTCATCCGCCTGCGGGTAATGCCGATCTGGGCCAGCGACACGGCCAGGCCCGTGCCCGCGGTGATGACGATGATCAGTATGGACGGCCACACCAGCAGCGGCGCGAAGCGGAAGATCTCGCCGACGTAGATCAGCGACAGCAGGCTGGTCAGTCCCGTGGACATCAGGCTGCCCACCAGCATGTCGCACAGGCTGCCCACGGAGCTGGCGCGGCTGGACAGCTCGCCGGAGGAATACTTGCGGAAGAAGCTGACCGGCAGCGATAGTATCCGCATCATCACCGAGGATTCCACGGCCAGAGAGGTCTTGGTGGTCACCCGCGCCGTCAGCAGGCCGCTGACCACGTTGATCAGCGCCGAGGCCACCGAGGCGCTCAGCAGGAATACCGCCATGCCCGCCAGCATCGACGCGCTTTTGCTGCCCAGCACCGGCCCGGTGATGGCCTGGTACACTCTCGGCTCGATCAGCCCAACCACCATTGCGGCCAGCGTGCCCAGCGCAATCACCGCGATGTCCCCCAGGGATATGCACTTTCTCATGAACAGCAACAGGTCCGGGATGCCCAGCTTCTTCATGGGCAGGGGCTGGTAGAAGCACACGGCGTCCTGCTTCAGCAGCTTTGCGGTGTTCCGGTCCAGGCGCACCCTTTTGCCGGTGGCCGGGTCGCGGAAGCTGTAGCCACGCAGCGAACCGGGCAGCAGGGCCACCGTCGCGCCGCCGTCCTTCAAAAAGCCCAGCATGGGACCGTAGGCATCCCGGTACCAGCCCTCGGTCAGCTTCACGCCACGGGTCATCATGCCCAGGGGCCGCAGCGCGTGATCCAGCTGGTCGTTCACATCCGTGATGTCGCCGGGGATGTCCGCGGGCTTTTTGTGATAGTATTTCAGGATCTCGTCCAGCGCCTCCCGGGCCTCCAGGCGCTCGTCGCTCAGGCGCGTCGCCGTGCGGCTGCCCAGCACCGACCCGGCGACCTGTTGAAAGGCCTCCTCGAAGGTGTTCTCGTCGTTGCGGATCCTTTCCCGGATCTGTTCGTCAAACCAACCCATTGGGTTCTCTCCCTTCGGTCGGGACTCCACGCTCTGCTATTCGCTCGTCACCAGCTCGGCGTATTTGCCGCCCCTGGCGTACAGTTCCTCGTGCGTGCCGCATTCCACGATCTCGCCCTTGTCCAGCACGACGATCTGGTCACAGTCGCGGACGGTGGACAGCCGGTGGGCAATCACGATGCAGGTGATGCCCCGATCCTGTATGGCCTTGACCACCTCGTGCTCGGTCTGGGCGTCCAGGGCGCTGGTGGCCTCGTCCAGTATGATGACGGAGGGGTCCTGGGCCAGCACCCGGGCGATCTCCAGCCGCTGCCGCTGGCCGCCGGACAGGTCGCGCCCGTTCTCGGTCAGCATGCCCCGGTAGCCGCCGGGGCGCTGCAGTATGTCGTCGTGCAGCCGGGCGTCCCGGGCCGCGAGTATGACCTCGAAGTCGGCGATGGAATCGTCCCACATGCGGATGTTGTTGGCGATGGTGTCCTCAAACAGTATGATGTCCTGGTCCACCACGGCCAGCGAG
Source organism: Christensenellales bacterium (assembly GCA_045130815.1). Taxonomy (GTDB): domain Bacteria; phylum Bacillota; class Clostridia; order Christensenellales; family Aristaeellaceae; genus UBA2862. Next base: position 13,113 of record JBGUQG010000084.1, on the reverse strand, counting down.
CCGGTGAACACCGGGCGGGGGATGGCGGAGATGGGCCTGCCGTCGAACAGTATCTCGCCCTCCCAGGGCACATAAAGACCGGAGATCAGCTTGGACAGCGTGGACTTGCCGCAGCCGCTGGGCCCCACGATGGCCACGCGCTCGCCGGGGCGGATGCTCAGGCTGAAATTACTGACCACAGGCTTGCCCAGGCGGGAGTAGCCGAAGGTGACGTTCTTCAGCTCCACGCCGCCTTTGAGCTTGGCGCAGTCCACGTCCTCGCCGATGGGGTCGAAGCGCACGTTGGGGTCGGGGGGATACTGCATCACGTCCTCCACCCGCTCCATCTGGGTGCGCATCTCCTGGATGGTCTGGCCCGCGCCGATCAGCGTCTGGGCCGGGCCGGTGAAGGAGCTCAGCAGCCCCTGGAACAGCGCGATGGCGCCCAGGGTGAACCGGCCGTCCATGGCCAGCCGCACGCCCACGAACAGCACCATGTAGCTGGCCGCCGTGTTGATCAGCGATGGGATCAGCCCCACCCGGGCGTTCATCTTCGCGTACTTCACGCTCTGGGCGTTCACGGAGGCCTGGTAGCCGGACCACTTGCGGAAAAAGCCGTTCTCCGCGCCGCTGGCCTTGATGGTCTCGGTCATGCTGATGCCGGCCAGCGTGGCCGAGGCCAGCTTGCCCTCGTCCCGCACCTGGACCTGCGTCAGGTTGACCCGACGCATGGACATGTACTTGGCCACCAGCATATCCGCCAGTATGGAGATCAGTCCGACGGCGGTCAGCACCAGGCTTTGCCGCAGCATCAGCACCAGGTAGAACACCATCATGACGGTGTTCAGCGCCAGCGGCGCGATGGTCTGCACCAGCGTGCCCGCGATGGCGGCGTTGGTGCTCTGTCGCTGCAATATGTCGCCCGCCATGCGCTGGGAGAAGAAATCCATGGGCAGGCCGAGCACCTTCCACATGTACGAGGTGCCGCCCACCACGGCCAGCTTGCCGTTGATCTTCAGGGAATACACCGTGCGCGCCCACGCCACGATCAGCTGTAGCGCGCACAGCAGCGCCATCAGTGCGATGAACGGGTGCAGCCATCCGGGGTTTTGCCCGGTCAGCAGCCGGTCGAAGAACACGCGGGACATGGCCGGATTGACGATCTCGAACAGATAGGAGATCACCGTGGTCAGCGCCACGAACACCGCCGCGGCCCCCGCGCCCTTCAGACGCTTGCGGGCGAAGGCCAGCGTGCTCTTGCGCTTGCCGGAGGGCACGAAATCCGGGCCCGGGGTCACGGTGATGACGATGCCGGTGAAGGCCAGGTCGAACTGCTCCATGGGCACCTTCACGATGCCCCGGGCGGGGTCGTTGATCACGGCCCTGCCGCCCCTGAAGCCGTCCAGCACCACGAAGTGGTCAAAATCCCAGTGGATGATGCAGGGGAAGCTGCCCGCACGCTTCAGCGCGTCGATCTCCATGCGGTAGCCGTGGGCCTCGAAGCCGTGGTGCCTGGCGGCCAGTATCATGTTCTTGGCGTTGGAGCCGTCCCTGGACACGCCGCAGTCCACACGCACGATCTCCAGCGGCACCCACTTGCGGTAGTACGCCATCACCATGGCCAGGCAGGCCGCGCCGCACTCCAGTGCCTCCATCTGCATGACCACGGGCACCCGCGCCACGCCCTTTTTCAGGGGCTTCCGGACGTTGTTGCTGTCGGAAGGCAATCGCTTCACCCCCTGGTCAGTCCAGCAGGAAGCTGATGGGGCTCAGGACCTCGGTGACGATCTGCACGTCGTAGGTCCCGTCGGGAAGGGCGTCGGCGTCGCCGTTCAGGGCGGCCCTGACCATGGCCCTGCCCTCCGATTCATAGGCGTATTCCACGCGCCCGCTCTGTCCGGCGAGCCGCACGGCCATGCCCTCGCGGATCTTCGCGCCCTCCGCGGCGGGCAGCTCCATCACCACGGCCCTGCCATCGCCTGAGATCTCGCCCCGGGCGGCGACGGTGGTCTCCACCTTCACCAGGGCCGAGGCCACCAGCAGGCCCGCCAGCAGCGCGATCACCGCCGCCAGCACCATCCAGATGCCGGGGTTGGTGACCCGCATGTAGTCCTGAAGCTGCTCCGGGGAGGATATGCGCTCCACGGTCTTTTTCCTGAACAGCTGGCTTTGCATCTTGCACCTCCAAAACAATGCTTTGATACGCCAACATGTGGCGAGGCATCAGCCCCGCCACTGGCCGGCGTCGAAGATCCCGGATCGGTCAGAACCGCACGTACTTCGCGTCCACGTAGCCGTACTTGTCAAAGGTGTAGGAGTAGGCCAGCAGGTAGCCCTTCTCCATGAAGTTCTCGTTGACCTCGATGGCGTCGCCGTTGCTGTACTTCACGTTCATGAACGCGCCGCCCGCGGTCTTCTGCATCACCAGGTAGGTGCCCTTGGGAACGCTGACCCTGGCGGTGACGAAATTCTTCAGGTCGTGCACGGCATCCTTCTTTTTGCCGCCCGCGACGATCTCCAGCTCTTCCATATTCAGCTCGTTGATCTCATTGCTCATTTCAATATCCTCCTCAATGTCGGTGGTTTTGCTTGATGACGTGGCTATTATAGCATGGCCTTTGTCACAAAACCATCACACACACCAAAATGCCCAAGAAGATTCATAATCCTTCCATCAACGGGCGTGAAGGCCCCGGTAGACAATTCCGGCGGTGTTGATGTATAATACAAACTGGATGATTGCGGTCAGCGCCGCCGGCAGAAGTATTTCGGCTGGATCGCGCAGATCATACAGCATGAGATGGACCACCTGGAGGGCGTCATCATATAAGGCATAGCAAGAATGTCCCATATCCGAGCAGACCGGGAGGCGTACCGACAGTTCCCGGGACAGGAGGCGGCTTGGCGGGCCGACCCTGCCGGTATGATGGCGGACACACTGCTCAACGGCGGCCTGGGCGAACGCAAACGCCGCGGCGGATTGACCGCCGCGGCCCCATTGAGTTTCCGTCAGGCCTCCGCGCCGATGAACCTGCCGTTCACGCTGTAGCGGCAGCCGGCAAGCAGCCCGGCGACCAGCAGCAGCGCGCAGGTGCCGAAGCTGAACAGCAGCAGCACCGCCAGCACGGTCACGGGCATCTCCAGCAGCTGTGCGCCGTTCCTGTGAATGGCGAAGCGGCTGCGGTTGCCCAGGGCCACCAGGTCCATGACGGCGCGCCCGATGCGCTTCAACCCGGCGCTTCGGCGGGCCTTCCTGGCCTCGGCGCGGACGGCCCGGGCGGCCTTGTCGGCGGCTTTGGCCTGCTGCCGGGCGGCGGTGGCGGCCTGTGCTTCAGCCTGCTGTTCGGCGGCTTCGGCCTGTGCCCCGGCCTGCCGCCGCGCGGCTTCCTCGGCCTGTGCCTCGGCGGCGGCCTCGTTCAGCGCCTGCATCCGGCGGAAGCGCTCCTGCTCCAACTGGTGGGTCGCGGTCAGCGTGTTCCACTCGGCGGCCTCCAGCGCGGCCTTGGCCTCCTCCAGGGTGATGTGCATCTTCTGGGCCAACTGCTCGGTCATCTCATACGTGCTCATGCTCTGAACCTGTGTCATGGTTTTGTCCTCCGTTCGATTTGATGGGCCCATTATAGCGCCGAAAAATGAAATGACAAGAAAAATGGATTAGGGGAGCATTAGAAAATCAGGGCTGTATTAGGCCGCCGCCCTTGACTTTTTTCGGTTTGAAACTATAATCGGTTATAAGAGCATTGCGGGGGATTGGACATGATCAAGACCTGTTACATCGACGACATCATCGGCATTTCCCAACTGCTGATGGAGCAGAAGTACCGCCCCGACCTGGACCGGTACCGCTCGCTGCACATCTATCGGGGCATGCCGAACGTGGATTATGAGATCGTCACCTCGCTGCGCCGGATCTGCAAGCAGAAGCGGCGACAGCTGGAGCCCATCATACTGGCGAACTTCACGAAGTACGCCGCTTTGGAGGACCCGACCATCGAAAGCAGCGTGTGGCGTCAGATGATACTGGGCCAGCATCACGGCCTGCCCACGCGGCTGCTGGACTGGTCCTTCTCGCCGCTGACCAGCCTGCACTTCGCCCTCAGCGAAAGCAACCTGGACGACATGGAGGCCCACGACTGCGTGGTGTGGCGCATCGACGTGAAGGAGCTGCACGAGCTGCTGCCGGAGAAGTACCGCCGCATCATGGAAAATGAGCAGGCCACCGTATTCTCGCTGAAGATGCTGCAACAGGCCTGCGCGGACCCGGCGGAGTTCGACCGGGACATGAAGGGCAACGCCATGCTGATCGTGGAGCCGCCCTCCATCGAGCCGCGGATCATCAACCAGTATTCCTTTTTCTCTATTATTCCCACGGACATGGAGGACGTGGCCGCATTCCTGGACCGGCACACGGAAAAGACGGTGCGCTACGTGATCCGAAAGGAGTTGCGCTGGCGGGTGCGCGACCTGCTGGACCAGCTGAACATCAGCGAAAGGACCGTTTACCCCGGGCTGGACGGCCTGTCCAGCTGGCTGGCGAGGCACTACTATGTAAAGCACTGAGAACGGCGCGTCGGAATGAGACGAAGCATCGACACAAGGGGGGAATCATTATGTTCGGATTCAAACGGTTGCTCTGTGTGCTGCTTTCGCTGGCGCTGTTGTCGGGGGCGGCCTGCTTCGCGGAGACAGAAGGCGCCGGCGCGCCGGCGATCTACACCAGCGACGGGCGCGTGACGCTGATCGACGGCGCGTGCACCGACGCCCCGGTGAACGGCTTCGAGGACGCCGCGGCGGTGGTGGACTCGGTGCTGGACAGCCTGGGGGGCGATGAGAACACCACGCTCGAGCCCTGGCGCGCGCTGACGGATGTGTACGGGAACCGCTACTATGTGTTCCAGCAGATGTTCGACAACACCACCGTGCTGGGCGGCGCGGTAAAGGTCATCGCCGATGCCGAGGGCCGCATGATCGGCCTGACCAGCTCTATCGTGGACAATCCTTCCGAGGTCGCGGAGGGCGAGACCATCGACGCCGCCGGGGCGGAGTGCGTGGTGCTGGAGCACGCGCCCCAGGCCAGCCGGCAGGCGCTGGCGCTGGTGGACGGGCTGACCCGGCGGATGATACTGCCCACGGTGCTCACGGTGGACGTCGAGTCAGAGGACGAGGGCGGCAGCCGCTATGTGTGGGTGGTGTACACCAACAATCCGGACAGCAGCCAGACCCGTTCCTCGGACCTGCCGTACCTGGCCCACTATGTGACGCTGAACGGCGAATACCTGTACAGCCTGCCCACGATCATCCCCGATGACGAGGCCGCCAGCAGCGGCTTTGACGCCAGCTATGTGTTCGAGTTCATGGAGAGCGTGAACTACACCGGCTACGTCGATCTTTCCACCGGCGGGGAGCTGGAGATCTCGGTGGACGTGATGCGCGACAGGCGCACCGGCATGTACTACCTGGGCAACCTGGAGCGCCGGATCGTGGTGGCGGACTGCTGGGAATTCCTGTACAACGGCAACCGCGTGGTGCTGGAGTCCAGCCCGGACAACCTGCAATGGGACCAGGTGGGCCTGCTGAGCCTGTACAACTACTGCCGGGCCTACGATTACTACAGGGCCATCGGCTGGGAGGGCGGCGACGGCCTGGGCACGCCGATCATGGTTCTGAACAACTACTGCGACATCAACCACAAGCCCGTGGACAACGCGGCCTACGTGGGCGGATATTTGGGCTGGCAGCTGTTCCTGGCCAGCCAGTGCAACGATTTTTCCCAGTGCCTGGACGTGTTGGCCCACGAGTATACCCACTGTGTCACCGGCTCGGTGATGACCTACAACGCCTATCAGAACGACTACGGCGCCATCAACGAGGCCATGAGCGACATTCAGGGCAAGACCTGCGAACGGCTGATGGAGGGCGAGGAGAGCGCCGGCTGGACCCTGGGTGCGAACAGCCTCGTCAAGGTGCGCAGCATGGAGGAGCCCCACAGGTATTCCCAGCCGGCGTTCACCTGGGATATCTTCTACCATCCCAACGTCAGGACGCCTACGATGCTGAATGACCTTGGCGGCGTGCACAGCAATTCCTCGCTGCTGAACGTGCTGGCCTATCGCCTGTACGAGAAGGGCGGCATGACCCTGGAGGAGGGCCGCGCTTTCTGGTTCACCGTGGATTGCGCCATGGTGCCCGGCACCGACTACGCGCAGCTTGCGCGGCTGCTGCCCTGGGCGCTGAGGACGTCCGGACTCGAAAAGTACGAAACGGTGCTGCAGCAGGCGCTGGACGCCACCCGCCTGGGGAATACGGACATGCCGGAGAGCATGGACGCGGATCGAGCGCTGCTGACCCTCAGACTGCCCGACACCGTGAGCTTCGCGGACGAGCAGTGGAGCCTGAGCGTGGTCAGCCTGAACGTCGATCAGCTGATCGAAACGGCCAAGGGTATCCTCGATCAGCTGATGGCCGGCGACTTCAGCAATCTGCCTCCGACCCTCCGGAGGCTGATGGACGGAGGCGAGAACCAGCCCGACGAGGCGCTGGCAGAGGCGAGCAGCCTTCTGGACGCCATCGAGAAGGAAATTGGGGAGTGGATCGGCAAGCAGCTTGACGGCCTGCTGTACATCGGCGATACCAACGCGGGCCAGGACGGCCACACCATGCGCATCGTATGTAAGCCGGGCTACGCCGTTCCTGCCCTGTTCCACGGCGTGTACAACGAAAAGACCAGCGCCGTGGAACAGACTCATGTGCTGGTCTACGTCGGCGGCTGTTGGTTGGACCTGCTCGCCCTGGGACAGGATGATGGGAAGGCCGGCGAGGATGCGCTGAGCCCGGAGATGGAGGCGGCCATCGAGGCGTTCGTTGATAAGCTCATCGACAGGCTTGGCAGCATCGACAGCGTCGATGATGTGCTGGAGCTGGTGTTTTATCGCATCGAGGGCGGCAGTCTCAGCACGCTGTCCGCCGATGGCCTGAGCGCCATTCAGCCCGTGACGGACGATACCTTCTTCGCCGGGGAGGAGGATCAGGAAGCGCCCCAGCCCAGGCTGTCCAGGCCGAAGCTGGAAGAGGCGCGGCAGGCGGCGTAAGCGCCAAAACGCCAGGATGGCGGCTCATCCCTTTGGATGAGCCGCCATCCTTATATACATATTCAGCTATCTATATATTCAGCAGCGCCAACGCCGCCAACACCAGGCCCAGGGCCGCCCACTGGCGGGCGCTGTTCTTTTCCCTAAAAAGCAAGGCGCCGGACAGGGTGGTCAGCAGTATGGTGCCGCAGGAGAACACGGGATAGGCGATGCTGGCCGGCACGCTGGCCAGAGATCGGAGCAGGAACCGGCTGGAAAAGTAGTTGGGCAGTCCCAGCAGCAGGCCATACAGCAGATCGCGCCCCGTGGGCCACTGCCGAAGGGCGGCGCACAGCCCGGCGCACAGCATGAGCGCAAAGGCGAACACGAAGCACAGGAAGTGGCCCTCCAGGTCGGGATTGCCGTAGGCCGCGTAGAACTTGCTGAGGCCGTCGGCCATGCCGCCGGTGAGCAGCAGCAGCAACAGCGAACCCGCGCCGCCCGCCCGGGGGGAGGGGGTCTGGGGTCTGCCGCAGAGCGACAGTATGGCGATCACCGTCAGCGCCACGCCCGTCACGCGCGTCGCGCCAATGGGCTCCCGGAACAGCGTGAAGCCCAGCACCGTGGGCACCGCGACGCCCAGCTTCATGAACGCCGAGGACAGCGCGACGCCGTTCTGGCGCACGTTGTGCTGCAGCAGCAGGAACGCGCCCAGGTACAGCACGCCGCCCACCGCGCCCAGCCCCACAGCAAAACCCATGCCGCCGGGGGCGGCATGGGATTGGATAAAGGGCAGGGAGACCAGGAAGCAGACCAGGTAGTTCACCGCGAGCATGGGCTTGCGGGGTTGGTCGCCGCCGGAGCCGACGCGCATCACCACGGATACCAGCGCGCTCATCAGCATGGCGAGTATCAGGTTCAGCATCGGCTTACTTCGTCTCCTCCGCCAGGCTCAGCTGGCCGAGCTTGCGCTGCCGGGCGCTGCGCCAGGCATACATGATCAGCGCCACGGCGATGACGCCGTAGGACAGGAAGGCGCGGAAGTATTCGCCCACCGCGGAATCGCCGAACATGACCGAGGCCGCGCTCTGCGCCGTGATGAACAGCGAGTGGAACAGGAACGTGCCCACCAGGGCCTGAAGGTTCGTGGCCCGGTCGATGCTCGCGCCGCCCACCAGTATGGCCGCGCCGGCGTACAGGCCCACCTGCTCGTGGGCCGCGTAGGTCTGGAAGGTGCCGATGCCGTCGGACTGCATGAACATGATCTGGCCCCAGCCCGCCAGCACCGTGGAGATCATGATGGCGATCACGCGGGTGCGGTCCACGTTGATGCCGCTGGCGTTGGCCACGGTCTGGCTCTGGCCCACGGCGCGGAACTTCTGGCCCAGGCGGGTGCGCATGATCGTGGAGTTGAACAGGCACAGCAGCAGTATCAGCGCCCAGGTGACCAGGGGCAGCCGGATCACGCGGCCGTGGCTACCGTTGAAGATGGCCGCCACCGGGGGCAGGCTGAACACCCCGGCCAGCACCGCGGCCAGCGCCACAGAGACGCCCAGGCGCTTTGCGCTGATCCTCTTGCGCATGAATTGCACGACGGCCGACAGCGCCAGCACGCCGCAGAAGATGTACAGCGCCGTCAGGAAGGGGATGTGGGCGATGCCGTCCACGGCGGTATACAGGCCCACCTGGCCGGTCAGGTTCAGCGTGTTCTGCACGCCCGTCGCGCCCACGATGGTCACGTTGTCGTTCAGCGGGATGATCGTGCCGAATATGAACAGGAACAGCAGCTGGTACGCGCCGTTGGCGAAGTAGCCCAGGATCAGGGAACCGATGGTCTCCTGCCCCTTCATCTTGTTCAGCAGCTTCCCGATCAGGAAGCCGAAGAACGCGCCCAGGGGCAGGGTGATGGCCGCCGCCAGCAGTATGCCGGGCAGGCCGGTCACGCCCCAGTTGATGGTCAGCAGCAGGCCGATTTGGGCCGCCATCGCGCCGATGGTGATGGCGAAGTTGATGCCCATGCCGGCGACGATCGGTATGATCAGGGCCAGCACGATGAAGGCGTTGCGGTTCAGGCGCAGCAGCAGCTGGCTGGCGACGTAGTTGATATCCAGGCCGGATACGACGATGAACAGCGTGCTCAGCGCGATGAACAGATAGGTCACCGCGTATTTGCTGATGTTGGCCAGGACCTTGTTCTGATTAGTCACGACGGCCACCTCCACTCTGCGTCAGGGCATACAGTATGATGCCGTTGGAAATCATGATGCGCATGACCTCGCTGAGGCCGCCGCCCGCCACCACGGCGTTGGCGATCTGCTGGCCGAACACCAGCACGCCTTCAAACAGGAACACGCCGATCAGCACGTGGCTGACCTTGGCCTTGCTCACCGTCGCGCCGCCGATCAGTATGGCGCTGGAGGCGATGAAGCCCAGCTGGCGCGGCGCGGTGTACAGCTGCGCGTAGCCGAAGGCCTGGGAGTAGATCACGATGCCCACCGCGGCGATCATCGTGGAAAGCACCGTGCCCACCGTGCGCATGCGGTTCACGTTGATGCCGCTGGCTTCGGCAAAGCGGGGGTTCGAGCCCGCCGCCGCCATGGCGATGCCGGTGCGGGAGCGGGTGAACAGCCACATGATCCCGCAGCACACGCCCAGGAACAGCAGGCCGCCCGTGGGCACGTTGATGCCCAGGATCTCAAAGCTGAGGAACTTGTCCAGCAGGTGGGCGAAGCTGCCCAGCAGGCTGTGGGTGACGCGCAGGCCGCGACCGCTCAACAGCCATATGATCTTCGGGTTGTTGAAGGGCAGCATCATCCAGCCGATGCACATCAGCGACACGAACGAGAAGCCCACGTAGGTGGAGATCGTCATCTCGTTGCCCTTCATGCGGTTCAGCAGCTTGGAGTAGGCCCAGCCCAGGGGCAGGGAGATCACCGCGCCGCTGAAGCAGGCGAACAGCAGGGCGGGGAAGCCCACCATGTTGAACTGCAGCGACATCACGATGCCCAGCAGGCCCGATATGCAGCCGATGGTCATGCCCATGTTCAGGCCGATGCCGCACTGTATGCCCGGCATCATGGCCAGCACCAGCACGCCGTACATCGTCATGCGCTCCAGCACGTTGCCCATCATCATGCGCACGCTGATGTTGTAAAGCTCCGCCATCAGGCACAGGTACACGAAGAACAGGGCGATGATGGTGCGCGGCACGCCGAAGCGGCGGGTCAGGCTGTCCCAGAACAGCAGCACCAGCCCCAGCAGCAACAGCGCGATGCTGCCCAGCAGCAGCGTCTCGGCCAGGGAGGCCAGCTTCAGCGCGGTGACCGCGCTGCCGTTCAGCACGCCGCCGGCCTTGCGGGCCATGTAGGTGTCGTACAGCGTGGTGAAATCCAGACTTCCGGGCCAGAGTACCTTTTCCAGGTTCTCCCGCAGGGCGTCCTGCAGGCCGCCGGTCAGCCCGCCCAGGTCGGGGATGATCTTTACCAGCTGCTCGTTCAGCGCCTCAAAGGCGTCCTCGTTGTCCTGCCGGTCCTTCGCCAGCTCCTGGCTGGGGATGAAGTAGGCATAGTCCACCTGGGTCTCGCCCACGGTCTGAGCGCCCTCCTCGGCCTCGGCCTGCTCGGGCACGGCCTCGCCGCTCTCGGCGGCGGCGATGTGGGTGGCCGCCGCGGCCAGCAGCGCGTCTTTGAAGCGCTCGCTCTCGGCAAGCTCCGGCGCTTCCTCGGTCAGCCTGGCCCACAGGGCGTCGCCCTCCAGGCCCGCGTATTCGGACCAGTCGGCGATCGCGCCGGTCATCAGCGCCACGGACTGGGTCTCCAGCTCCGCGTCCAGCTCGGCCTGCTGGCCGGCGGCCATGTCCCGGGCCAGCTTCACGAAGCCGGGCCGCAGGTGGGCCGCGTCATCCTTCAGAAGGTCCGGCGCGGTCTTGCCCAGCGCGGCGAGTATGGCCTCGTCGTCCATGTCGGGGCCGGCGATATCGGTCCAGGCGGAGATGTTGTCCACCAGCTCCAGGTAGATGTCGCCGTAGACCGCCTTTTCCGCGTCCTCCAGGCGTCCGGAGGTGCTCAGCACGGCCTCCATGTTCTCGATGGCGCTCTCCAGGGCCGCCTCGTCCTGCACCACCGGGTTGCTGTACAGCTTCTCGGCCTCGGCGCGGGCCTCCTCCATGGCGGCGTCGCAGATGCCGTTGACCTCGTCCAGGCCGCGCTTGCGGAAGTTCTTGTCCGCGCGCAGCTCCTTCAGCTTTTCAGAGCGCGCCTGCTGGGCGATGCTGTCCACCAGGCCCTCGGTGGCCGAGTGCAGCACGGCGCTGGTGCGCATCCGGTCCAGGTTGGCCCGGGTGGAGGCGCTGCCGCGCAGGACGTATCCGGCGATCGACGCGACCAGCAATATACCGGCCAGCACGAACAGCACAATCGACGCCACGAAGCGGCTGCCGCGCTTTTTCGCGGTCTTTCCTGCCACGCGTTCGCTCATGCCAAATCACCTTCCTTTGCTCTCTTTCCGGACATCGCCAGGCCGAAGGCCGTGTCGGAGGCCTCCGCCTTCAGGATGTCCACCACCTTGCCCTCGGCGACGATGACGATGCGGTCGCAGATGCTGCGCAGCTCCTGCAGCTCCGAGGAAACCATCACGATGGTCATGTCCTGCTCGCGGTTCAGCCTGACCAGCGTCTCCAGCACCAGCTGCTTCGCGCCGATGTCGATGCCGCGGGTGGGCTCGGATACGAACAGGAACTTCGGCTTCATGGTCAGCGCCCGGGCCACGCACACCTTCTGCTGGTTGCCGCCGGACAGCGTGCCCACCGGCTGGGCGGGAGAGGTGCAGCGGATGTCCAGCTCGCGGATCATTTCCTCGGCGTGGCGGCGGATCGCGCCGCTGTCCTTCTGGTGCAGAAAGCCCTTCAGGAAGTCGCCCCGCACCTGCATGGCGGTGAACACGATGTTGTCCTCGATGGACTGGTCCAGCAGCAGGCCCACGCCCCGGCGATCCTCGCTGACCATGGCCAGCCCCGCCTTCAGCACCGCCTCGGCGTTGCCCAGGGGCAGCTTCTGGCCGTTGAAGGTCACGTCGCCGACGGCCTCGTACAGGCCCATCACGCCGTTGGGAATGCCGATCTTGCCCTGGCCGGCCAGGCCGCCGATGCCCAGGATCTCGCCCTCGTACACATCCAGGTCCACGCCCCGGTCCACCTCGCCGGGCATGTTCACCCGGAGGTTCCGGATGCTCATGGCGATGTTGCCCTTCACGGCCCGCTCCCGCTTCTCCACGTGGATCACGCCCTCGCTGCCGCGGCCGATCATCAGCCCCGCCAGCTTTTCGGCGGTGGTCTCGGCCTTGGGCAGGGTGGTCACCAGCGTGCCGTCGCGCAGTATGGTGATGGTGTCCGCCGCGTCCATCACCTCGTCCAGGCGGTGGGTGATGAATATGATGGCGATACCCTGGGCCGCGATCTTCTTCATGACCTGCAGCAGCTGCTGGGCCTCGCTCTCCGTCAGCACGGCGGTGGGCTCGTCAAACACCAGCAGCTTCATGCCGGATTTGTCGATCTCGCGGGCGATCTCGATGAATTGCATGTGGCCGATGGGCAGGCCGCTGACCAGCGTGTATTCCTCGATGCTCATGCCCACGGCGTCCAGCGCCTTGCGGGCGTCGGAGGACATGGCGTTCTGGTCCAAAAACTCCAGGTCCTTGCCCAGCACGCGGCTGATCGGCCAGGGCTTTGTGATCTCGCGGTTCAGCTTGATGTTGTCGGTGACGCTGAAGCCGGGGATCAGCATGAATTCCTGGTGCACCATGCCGATGCCCTTGCTCATGGCGTCCATGGGCGAGGCGATGTGCACCTTCTGACCGTCGAAGACGACCTCGCCCTCGAAGCCCCCGGTGGTGTGGATCACCGGCATGCCGAACAGCACGTTCATCAGCGTGGATTTGCCCGCGCCGTTCTCGCCCAGCAGCGCGTGGATCTCGCCGGGGCGGATGCGCAGCGACACGTCCTTGAGCACCGCGTTGGAACCATATTTCTTGGTAATATGGTTCATCTCCAGTACAAATTCGTTTGCCAAAG
>JBGUQG010000083.1:0-4004 GCA_045130815.1 Christensenellales bacterium | reverse complement strand
TAAAATTGTGTTGGAACCGGGCTTTTGCGCCAATTTCTCCCTTGACAGTGAGAACGGTTAGTGGTATGATTTATGAGTTCGGGTATGCCGAAAATCACTCGGAAGGGGGCGCGTGCCGATGCTCGAGAAGCTGAAGTCGGCCGACAAGGTCGTGGGCACCCGCAGGCTCGTCCGAGCGATCCAGGCCGGCGAGATCGCCGAAGCCTACATTGCCCGGGATGCCGATCTGTTCATTGTGCGCCAGGTGCGCCAGGCCTGCAACGAGGCCGGGGTGCGCATGGTGGAGGTGGACAGCATGAAGCAGCTGGGCGAGGCCTGCGGCGTGGAGGTCAAGACCGCCTCCGCCGGCGTTCGCAAGCCCGCATAAACATGCTCTTTGCCTTCCAGGGTTGCGGAAGTGTATATAGAGGCTTATCAAGATCCATAATAGTTCAGGAGGTGCTTTTCTTCAATGCCGACGATCAACCAGTTGATCCGCAAGGGTAGAGAAAAGGTAACCAGCAAGTCGAATTCCCCGATTCTGCAGTCCTGTCCGCAGAAGCGCGGTGTCTGCATGTCCGTTAAGACGCAGACCCCCAAGAAGCCGAATTCCGCTTTGCGTAAAATTGCGCGTGTTCGTCTGACGAACAACATCGAAGGTACCTGCTACATCCCGGGTATCGGCCACAACCTGCAGGAGCACTCGGTTGTGCTGATCCGCGGCGGCAAGGTCCGCGATCTCCCTGGCGTACGTTACCACATCATCCGCGGCGCTCTCGATGCTGCTGGCGTTGCCAAGCGCATGCAGGGCCGCTCCCTCTACGGCGCGAAGCGTCCGAAGAAGTAAGAGACAGTCAAAGCTGCCTCATTGGTGAAAACGGTTTGATCGGTGCTGAAGCATGGTCCATTTGGAACGTGGGAATATGCGGATGGGTCGAAAGGGCCGGGCGAAGGCGGAAGCGCCAACTTCCGCACCCGCTTTTACCTGTTTCTCGTTCACTTTAACCCGTTGGATACGATGATATAGTCAGGAGGGACAAAAATGCCCAGACGTGGTTTTATCCCGAAGCGCGAAGTGCTTCCGGATCCTGTATACGGTACGACCGTGATCACCAAGCTGATCAACCAGGTCATGTACGATGGCAAGCGCGGCGTCGCGCAGGCCGTGTGCTATGATGCTTTTGATATTGTCGCTGCCAAGACCGGCAAGGAGGCCATGGAGGTTTTCAATCAGGCGATTGCGAACATCATGCCCGCCATGGAAGTCAAGGCCCGCCGTGTCGGCGGCTCCACCTACCAGGTACCTATCGAGATCCGTCCCGAGCGCCGTCAGACCCTGGCCCTGCGGTGGCTTGTGATGTTCGCCCGCAAGCGCGGCGAGCGCAGCATGGCGGATCGCCTGGCCGGCGAGATCATGGATGCCGCGAACAACACCGGCAACGCCGTGAAGCGCCGTGAGGATATGCACAAGATGGCCGAGGCCAACAAGGCTTTCGCGCACTATCGCTGGTAGTCCTCGGACAAGCGTTCAATATCATAGAAACATCATCAGCACGCACTATGCGTGCTGATGGTTCTATGGGACGATGTTAAGATTCAATCCATCAACTGTCAAGATTTAAAGAAAGTGGGAAATTGACTGTGGCGAGAACACATTCACTGGATCATGTACGCAATATCGGCATCATGGCGCATATCGATGCCGGAAAGACCACCACGTCCGAGCGCATCCTGTACTACACGGGGCGCACGCACCGCATCGGCGAGGTCCACGAGGGCATGGCCACCATGGACTGGATGGTGCAGGAGCAGGAGCGTGGTATCACCATCACGTCCGCCGCGACGTCCTGTGAATGGCGCGGGCATCAGATCAACCTGATCGACACGCCCGGTCACGTCGATTTCACCGTCGAGGTGGAGCGCTCGCTGCGCGTGCTGGACGGCGCGGTGTCGGTATTCTGCGCCAAGGGCGGCGTGGAGCCCCAGTCCGAAACCGTGTGGCGCCAGGCCACCAAGTATCACGTGCCGCGCCTGGCCTACGTGAACAAGATGGACATCACCGGCGCGGATTTCTTCCGCGTGGTGGACATGATGAAGGAGCGCCTGCAGGCCAACGCCGTGCCCATCCAGCTGCCCATCGGCAAGGAAGCCGACTTCGTGGGCCTGGTGGACCTGGTGAAGATGAAGGCCGAGATCTACGTGGACGAAATGGGCACCACCATGGACGAGACGGACATCCCCGCCGAGCTCATGGACATGGCACAGGAGTACCGCGAGAAGATGGTGGAGGCCGCCGCCGAGTGTGACGACGAGCTGATGATGAAGTTCCTCGACGGCGAGGAGCTGACCCATGACGAGATCATGCTGGGCCTGCGCAAGGGCACCATTGCCGGCAAGCTGAACCCGGTGCTGTGCGGCACCTCCTATCGCAACAAGGGCGTGCAGCCCCTGCTGGACGCCATTGTGGACTACCTGCCCTCGCCGATCGACATCCCGCCGGTCAAGGGCACCCGCCCCGGCAAGGAGGAAGAGATCGAGCGCGAGGCCGACGACGAAGCGCCTTTCTCGGCCCTGGTGTTCAAGATCATGGCTGACCCCTATGTGGGCAAGCTGGCCTTCGCCCGGGTGTATTCCGGCACGCTGAAGACCGGCAGCTACGTCTACAATTCCACCAAGGGCAAGCGCGAGCGCGTGGGCCGCATCCTGAGGATGCACGCCAACCACCGCGAAGAGATCGAGGAGATCCGCGCGGGCGACATCGCCGGCATCGTGGGCCTGAAGGAGACCACCACCGGCGACACCATCTGCGTGGAGGGCAAGCCGATCATACTGGAGTCCATGGAGTTCCCGGACCCCGTCATCCGCGTGGCCATCGAGCCGAAGACCAAGGCCGGTCAGGACAAGCTGAGCCTGGCGCTGGTCCGCTTGGCGGAGGAGGACCCCACCTTCAAGACCTACACCGACGAATCCACCGGCCAGACCATCATCGCCGGCATGGGCGAATTGCACCTGGAGATCATCGTGGACCGCCTGCTGCGCGAGTTCCGCGTGGAAGCCACCGTCGGCAAGCCCCAGGTGGCCTACCGCGAGTGCATCCGCAAGCGCTCCAAGGCCGAGGGCCGCTATGTGCGCCAGACCGGCGGTCACGGTCAGTTCGGTCAC
Source organism: Christensenellales bacterium (assembly GCA_045130815.1). GTDB lineage: Bacteria > Bacillota > Clostridia > Christensenellales > Aristaeellaceae > UBA2862. The sequence continues at coordinate 863 of JBGUQG010000083.1, read as the reverse complement.
TGCGTGATCGAGATCTATCCCCGCGAGCCCGGCAGCGGCTATGAGTTCAACAACAAGATCGTGGGCGGCGTGATCCCCAAGGAGTTCATCCCCGCCATCGACCAGGGCATCCGCGAGGCGGCCCTGTCCGGCAGCGTGGGCGGCTACGAGGTCATGGACTTCGGCGTGGATCTGCTGGACGGCAGCTACCATGAGGTCGACTCCAGCGAGCTGGCCTTCAAGATCGCCGGCTCCATGGCCTTCAAGGAGGCCCTGCGCAAGGCCGACGCCGCGCTGATGGAGCCGATGATGAAGGTGGAGGTCGTCGTGCCCGACGACTACATGGGCGACGTGCTGGGCGATATCAGCGCCCGCCGCGGCCGCGTGACCGGCATGGATATGCACGCCGGCATGCACTCCATCGACGGCATCGTGCCGCTTTCCGAGATGTTCGGCTACGCTACGGACCTGCGCAGCAAGACCCAGGGCCGCGGCAACTACACCATGCAGTTTGCCCACTATGAGGAGGTTCCCCACAACATCGCGGAGAAGATCCTGGGCAAGCGCTGATGAATCATAATTCTGGAGGAATTCAAAATGGCAAAGGCAAAGTTTGAGCGCAACAAGCCGCATGTAAACATCGGCACGATCGGTCACGTGGACCACGGCAAGACCACGCTGACGGCCGCCATCACGATGGCGCTGGCGCAGGTGGGCGGCGCGGAGGCCATGCGTTATGACCAGATCGACAAGGCGCCCGAAGAGAAGGCCCGTGGCATCACGATCAACACCGCGCACGTGGAGTATCAGACCGAGAAGCGTCACTACGCGCACGTGGACTGCCCCGGCCACGCTGACTACGTGAAGAACATGATCACCGGCGC
>JBGUQG010000082.1:0-3936 GCA_045130815.1 Christensenellales bacterium | reverse complement strand
GTTCTCCAGCTTGGAGAGCAGCAGCACGTTGCTGGCCATGTTGGCCAGCCGGTCGGACTCGGTGACGATGATGTCCAGGTACTCCCGGCGCTGCGCGTCGGTCAGGTCGTCGCGCTCCAGCTGCTTGGCGAAGCCCCGGATGGACACGATGGGGGTCTTGAACTCGTGGCTGAAGTTGTTGATGAAATCCTTCCTGAACAGCTCCAGGCCGCCCAGCTCGGTGGCCATGTCGTTGAAGCTGCTGGCCAGCTCGCCCATGTCGCCGGGCACGTCCTCGGCGTCCACGCGCACGGAAAAATCGCCCTGGGACACGGCGTGCATCGCGTGCACCAGGTCGTTCATGGGCCTGAGCTTGCTGCGGCCCATGCCCGCCGCCAGCGTGAGTATGAACACCATCAGCAGCATCGGCATGGCCAACGTGCGGAAGAACGGGTTCACCAACAGCCCGAAGAACACCAAAAAGCCGTAGGCCGCCGCCGCCATCACGCCCGCGGCCACGATCACGCTGAACAGGAAGGTCCACAGCGTCATGTACAGCGATTCCGGCCTGCGGCGATACCAGGGGGTCTCCTCCCGCCGGGCGGGCAGGCGGCTCTCCTGGCGCGCCGGGTCGCGCCTGAAGGGATTTTTCAATCCTTCCTCACCGCCTTATAGCCCAGGCCGCGCACGGTGACGATCTCGAAATCCGGGTTCTCCCGGAAGTGGTCCCGCAGGCGGTTGATGTGCACGTCCACCGTGCGCTCGTCGGTCTCGGAATCCATGTCCCAGATCTCGTCCATCAGCTGGCGGCGGGTGAATATCTTGTTGGGGTAGGAAAGGAGCTTGAACAGCAGCATGAACTCCTTCTTCGGCAGGGTGCGCTCGCCCGCCGGCGTGGCGACGGACAGGGCGTCGTAGTCCAGCGTGGTGTCCCCCACCGTCAGCCGGTGCTCGTTCACGATCCGCGAGCGCCGCAGCAGCGCGGCGATGCGCAGGATCATCTCCTCCTCGTCCACGGGCTTGACCATGTAATCGTCGGTGCCGATGATGAAGCCCTTGTGCTTGTCGGCGGGCTTCTCCTTGGCCGTGACCATCAGGATCGGCAGCTCGCACCCCGATTCCCGCAGCGTGCGGGTGAACTCATAGCCATCCATGCGGGGCATCATGATGTCCAGCACGATCAGGTCCACGTGCTTGCGGTCCAGCACCTCCAGCGCCTCCACGCCGTCCCTGGCCAGGATCGGCTGATAGCCGTGCTGGGCTAGCACCGCCTCCATCAGCTTGCGGGTATTGGCGTTGTCCTCCACCACGAGTATGTGAAACATGCTGCCACCTCCGGATCAAGAGCGATCAGTGTCCGCCGTCCGCCGTCCACTGTCCGCCGTCCACTATTATCCCCCACCCCTGTGAACTGATTATAAACCCTTGAAAAGTATCGGTCAAGATGGTACAATCAGGGCAGAAAAGCATTGGAGGGTTATCCATGGACGAGCAGAACAACAAGCACGTGCCCACCGCCGCGGAGATCGCGCGCCTGGAGGCGGAGGCCGCCGCGGCGCTGCGGGAAAAGAGCGGCGAGGCCCAGGACGCGCCCCGGGAGGGACAGGCCCCGCGGCCTGGCTTCGTGCCCTATGTGGACGACGTGCCCGACGCGCCGCCGGCGCCGGCCCAGCCCGAGGAGGCGGACGACGACGATGACGACGGCGAGTACATCCCCAGCGAGTGGGAAAAGCGCATCGACAAGCTGACCCCCGCCCAGTGGAAGCGCTGGCAGATCCTCGGCGGCGCGGCGGTGGGGCTGGCGGCCATCGCCTCGCTGTTCGTATTCGGGCAGGAGCTGGCCACCTACGGCATCATCGTGGCGGTGCTGCTGGCGATGCTGCTGCCCCGGTACCTAGAGCGCGCCTGGCGCAGGAGCCTGAGCACCGCCCGCTACGCCATGGTGGCGGCGATGGTAGCGGGGCTGCTGGCGGCGCTGCTGATCATCGGGCTGCGCACGAATTTCACCTTCAAGCCTGTGCAATAGCGGAACCCGCCGCCATGATCTTCCGTCCAAGGATCAACACGATTCGGGGAGGAAGCAACATGAAGCGCATACTGGCTTTGATACTGGCGATGCTGACGCTCGCGGCCCTGCCCGTCCGGGCGGAGGAGGCCTCGACCCTCAGCGGCAACACGCTGCCCGAGGGGGTGACGGCGGCGGCCGACCTGGACGGCGACGGCAGGTCCGAGCGCGTCCGTTGGGCCATGGTCCCGGAGGACGAGTACACCGCCTGGCTGACCCTGACGGTACAGCCTTCGGTCGGCGAAGAGATCACCTACAAGACCGACATACAGTCCTTCGGCACCGTGTACATACTGGACCTGGACGGCGACGGCGCGCTGGAGGCGCTGATCACCGGCGACGCGATGTCCGACGACTACATCACCTATTGCCTGCACTACTCCGGCGGCGCGCTGCACGAGGTGCTGTTCCCGGACTGCGCCCGGGGCGACAACGGCGACGGCTATCACAAGTGGGGCTACGGCCTGGTCAGCGGCATCACCGGCAACCTGGTGAGCCTGGAGGGCAGCCAGGATATGCTGGGCACCTGGATGGCCACCCGCATGGTGACGCTGACCCCCTACGAGCGGTTCGAGTTCTGCGACAGCGGCCTGTGGGAGATGAAGGTCAGCGACCCGGAGGAGCTCGACGCGCTGTGGCAGTACCGCGCGCTGACCGTGTCCGCGCCCATCGCCTACACCGGCGTCGGCGGCAGCGCCTCCGGCACGCTGCAAAAGGGCGAGCGCATACTGGTGTACGCCACCGACAAGGACAGCCGCGCCTGGTTCATGACCAGGGACGGGGGTCGCGGCGTGCTGCGCCTGTCCCGGAATTACGATGACTGGGGCTGGCTGGTGGACGGCAAACCCGAGAGCGAGTGCTTCGAGTACGTGCCGTACGCGGATTGAAAAAAAGAGCCGAAAGGCTCTTTTTTCATGGGGAACTCCATCACTCCACCCTCTCGATCGCCTTGACCACCTTCCGCGCCCGGCCCTCCAGCGCGTCCAGCTCGCTTTCGGTTTGGGCGAGGCGCTGGCGCATGCGCTGTATGGATTCATCGAAGCGGGCGAAGTCCTGCTTCATGCCGGACAGCATGTCCAGCACCTCGCCGCTGCGCTTTTCGAGGGTACAGGTGCGCAGGCCCATCTGTATGCTGGTCAGCAGCGCGCACAGCGTGGCGGGGCCGGCGATCAGCACCCGGAACTTCTCCTGCACCCGCTGGAGCAGGCCGTCCCGGCGGGCGACCTCGGCGTACAGGCTTTCGGTGGGCAAAAACATCACCGCGAAGTCGGTGGTCTGGGGCGGCTGCACGTACTTGTCGTGGATGCGGCGAGCCTGCTCCAGCACCGCGCGCTCCAGCTGGGCGGCGCAGCGGCGCACGGCCTCGGCGTCGCCCTCCCCGGCGGCCTCCACCAGGCGCAGGTAGTCCTCCTGGGGGAACTTGGAATCGATGGGCAGCAGCGGCTCGGCCTCCCCGGCGGTGGGCATGCGCAGCGCGAACTCCACCCGATTCTGGGAAAGGGCCGGTATGGCGGCGTTCTCCACCACCTGGCCCGGCGCGAACAGCTGCATGAGCAGTGCGCGCAGCTGCACCTCGCCCCAGACGCCCCGGGTCTTCACGCCGCCCAGCATCTTGCGCAGGTCCGTGACGCCCAGGGCCAGCTCCCGCATCTCCCCCAGGCCCCGGTGCACGCCCGCCAGCTGGTCGTTCACCGCGCCGAAGGACTCGGCCAGCCGCCCGTCCAGCTTGCCGGACACCAGCTCCTGCATCTGCTCCAGGCGGCGCTCGTTGCTGGCGTTCATCAGCTCCATCCGTTCGTCCAGCGTGCGGCGCATGCGGTCCTGCCGGGCCTCCATCGCGCCGGACAGCGCCTCGATCTGCCGCAGGGCGGCGTTCAGGCCCTCGCTCATGC
>JBGUQG010000081.1:0-7967 GCA_045130815.1 Christensenellales bacterium | reverse complement strand
CACAGCGCGTAGGACTGGAACACCAGGTTCAGCCCGCGCTTGCTGGGTTCCAGGTAGAAGGCCTTGGCCGCGTCGATGGCCGTGTTGCCGTCGATCAGCATCACGCCGCCCTGGGGCCGTTCCAGGCCGGAGATCACGCGCAGCGTGGTGGTCTTGCCGCAGCCGGAGGGACCCAGCAGAGTCATGAAGTCGCCGTCCTCGATGGTCAGCGTCAGATCCTTCAGCACGTGGTTGTCGCCGTAGTACTTATTGATGTTTTGAAGCTCGATCCTGCTCATGTTTTGAACCCTCTCTTACCAGGACTTGCCGATGTCCGCGCCGAAGCGGTTGGCGATGATGTAGCATACCAGTATGAAGAACAGCACGCATACCGAGATGGCGTCGGCCATCTGGTTGTAGCCCTCCTGGGAATAGGTGAAGGCCAGGTAGGACATGGTCTGGGTCTTCTTGTCCATCATGATGATGATCAGATCCAGCTCCTTGGCGATGGATATGAACGTGAGCATGAAGCCGGACACAAAGCCGTTCTTCGCCAGCGGCAGCACGATCCTGCCCATCCGCTGCCAGAAGGAGGCGCCGTTGATGGTGGCGGCCTCCTCCAGCTCTGTGGAGATCTGCATCATGTTCGCCGTGCCGGAGCGGCTGGCGAAGGGGAAGTGCTTGACCACGCTGGTGAGCACGATCAGCGTGAACGTGCCGTACAGCGACGGCAGCAGCCCGCCGAAGTGGGGCCTGGAGAACATGGCGAAGTACATCGTGGAGAAGGCTACGCCGCTCATCAGATAGGGGATGAAAACCAACTGCTCGGTCAGCGATCCGTACCACCGGCCCCGTCCCCGTGTGGAGATGTAGCCCAGGAACTGCCCGCACAGCGCCGTGATGATGGAGGCCAGGAACGTCAGCCGCACCGTGTTCCAAAGGCTGCGCCCGAATTCCGGGTTCTGGAAGATGCCGGGATAGCTGGTGTACTTTTGGGCCTGGTCCACGGTGCCGATCCAGTTGTACAGCGTCAGGTTGTTCGGCCCGTAGCCGTTGCCGGTGGTGACCTGGAAGGTCTCCATCACCAGCACGAACATGGGCATCACCATGGCCATCACCAGGAACAGCGCCAGGAACAGCATCAGCGGCACCTTGGCCTTGCCCAGCCGCATGTCGGTGCTGCGCCCGCCCTTGCCGCCGATGGTGGCGTAGGATTTGCGCACGCCGATGATGCGCTGGTTCGAGAAGATGATCAGTGCCGCCAGAGCGATCAACACCAGGCTCATGGCGTAGCCCACGTTCTGGGGGCCGTCGCTGATAAACACCTTCATCTTCGTGGCCAGCGTGTAGTAGCCGATGCGGTTGCCCAGGTTCGCGGCCACGCCATAGGTGCCGATGGATTTGGACAGCGTCATGATGATCGAGGAAAGTATGCTGGGCAGCACCAGCGGCAGGGTGATGCTCTTCAGGATCTGGGGCTTGCTCGCGCCGCAGATCTCGCCCATCTCCTCAAGCTCGGAATTGATGGACCGCAGCGCCGAGGACACATTGATGTAGGAAAACGCATAGTAGTGCAGCGACATGCACAGCACGATGGCGATGGGCCCGTAGGCCAGCCAGTCCGGGATCTTCATACCCAGGCCGGCCAAAAAGCCCAGTGCGCCGGAGCGCTCGTTGCGGAACACCGCCAGCCAGGAAAGGGCCTTGCACCAGCTGGGGATCATGTAGGGGATGACCACCAGCATGCCCAGCAGCTTCTTGCCCGGGATGTCCGAACGCACGATCAGCCAGCCCAGCACCGAGCCCAGCGGCACCGACACCAGCACCGTGAACAGGCCGATGATGATGGAATTCTTCAGCGGCTCCCACAGGGTGGCGCTGGCCAGGTTGCTGACCAGTATGTAGCGCCAGTAGTACAGCGTGAAATCGCCGGGGTTGCCGCCGATGCGCCGCACCTCGGACTTGGCCGCCGTGAACGTGGAGGCGATCATCTGCAACAGCGGGATCACGATCAGGCAGAATAGTATGATCAGGCTGAAGAACACGATCATATTGAAGGGGTTCCTGACCACGTTCAGGAATTGGTTCTTCAGCCGCTCCCGGGTCATGGGATACTTGATCTTTCCGCGTGCCACGCGCATTCGCCTCTCTTGCCGTACTGCGATGTGAACGGATACGTTTCCGTTAATTATGTAGGTTGATTATAACAAAGAAACCGCGATACGTCAACGGTTAAATTGCTCGGATTGTGAAAATCGGAGAAAAATAAGAATACGTTATGACGATGCAATGAATTATCATTTGACATAATACAAACGTTTGCGTAAAATAGACTCGTAACCAAGAGCGGCCCGTTCGAGCACAAATCCGACCCGGGTCGTTTTCCGTTTAATGACGGCGAAGCCGAAAGGGGGGCGCGGCGATGAAGGATCGGGCGGCTGAGGTGCGGGTGTTTGAACAATACCCCATCGTCAAGGCGGTCATGGCACTGGCGATTCCCACGGTGATCAGCCAGATCATACTGGTGATCTACAACATGGCGGATACCTTCTTCATCGGCCTGGCCGGAAGCGACGCCATGATCACCGCGGTCACCGTGTGCATGCCGGCGTTCATGTTCCTCTCCGCCATATCAAACCTGTTCGGCGTGGGCGGGGCCAGCGTGATCGCACGGGCCCTTGGCGCGGGTGAGGCTGACAAGGCCAGGCACACCGCGGCCTTCACGTTCTGGGGCTGCGTGGGCGTGACGCTGGCCTACTCCGCCGGCGCGTGGCTGCTGCGGGACAACTTCGTGAACCTGCTGGGCGGCAGCGATCCGGCGGTGCACGAGAGCGCCTGCCGCTACCTGACCTGGACGGTGGTGCTGGGCGGCGTGGCGACCTCGCTGAACGCGCTGCTTGGCCACCTGGTGCGCTCGGAGGGCCGGTCGATGCAGGCGGGCTTCGGCATCGCGCTGGGCGGCGTGCTGAACATCGCGCTGGACCCGCTGTTCATGTTCGTGATCCTGCCCCGGGGTAACGAGGTGCTGGGCGCGGCCATCGCCACCAGCCTTTCCAACCTGATCGCCATGCTGTACTTCCTGATCCTGATCTTCAAGGGCCGGAAGCGCTCCGTCATATCTCTGAGGCCCACCCGAGCGGCACTGCGGGATCGCATCCCAGCGGAGGTGCTCTCCACCGGCCTTCCGGCGTGCCTGATGACGTTGTGCGAGAACATCAGCTACGCGGTGCTGGATAACCTGATGGCCCTCTCCGGCACGATGATGCAGGCCGGCATCGGCGTGGCCAAGAAGGTGAACATGCTGGCCCACTGCATGGTGCGCGGCATGGCCCAGGGCGTGCTGCCGCTGATCGGCTATAACTACGCCGCCGGGAACTACGGCCGCATGAAGCGGGCCGTGCGCATCTCCACGTCCATCTCGGTGGGGCTGGCGACGTGCTGCATGGCGATCTGCCTGGCCTTCAGCCGCGGTTTGATCGGCGTGTTCATACAGCACGCCTCCGACTCCCAGGTCTACGGCGCGCGATTCTTGCGCATCCTCTGCCTCGGCGGCCCCTTCTCCGCCTTCGCCTACGCGATCATATCCTTCTTCCAGGCCGTGGGCGAGAGCCGCAAGAGCTTCGCGCTGGCCATCATGCGCAAGGGCATACTGGACATCCCGATGATGTTTATACTGCTTCGGCTGATCCCCACCTACGGCATCGTGTGGGCCACGCCCATCGCCGACGTGCTGTGCTGTATCGCGGCCGTACTGCTGTTTACCCGGTTCATCGCCCACCTGGACAGCTACGCCCGGCAGAACGTGTACGCGGACGCGGTGGGATGATCCTCCGGAACAGAATCGGGGCCCGACTCAAAGATGCTTTGAGACGGGCCCCGATCTATCCGTCATTCCTCCGCCCAGCTCTTGCTGCGCTCCACGGCGCGGTGCCAGTTCTTCAGCAGCGCCTCGCGGGTCATCTCGTCCATGGCGGGGCTGAACTGGCGGTCCGGGGCCTGCAGCTTCTTCAGGTCGCCGTCGCTCCACACGCCCACGGCGCGTCCCGCCAGCATCGCCGCGCCCATGGCGGTGGTCTCGATCACCCGGGGCCGCAGCACGTTGGCGTTCAGTATGTCCGCCTGGAACTGCATCAGGAAGTTGTTCGCGCTCGCGCCGCCGTCCACCTGCAAAACGGCCATCTTCATGCCGGCGTCGTTCTCCATGGCGGTGATCACGTCGGCGGACTGATAGGCGATGGATTCCAGCGCCGCCCGCACGATGTGGGCGCGGTTCGCCCCGCGGGTCAGGCCCACGATGGTGCCCCGGCTGTACATATCCCAGTGGGGCGCGCCCAGGCCGGTGAAGGCGGGCACCAGGAACACCCCGGCGTTGTCGGGCACACGGGCGGCCACCGCCTCGGTCTCGGCGGCGGACTTCACCAGCCCGATCTCGTCCCGCAGCCACTGGACCACCGCGCCGCCCACGAACACGCTGCCCTCCAGCGCGTACACGGGCTTGCCGTTCACCCGCCAGGCGATGGTGGTGATCAGATTGTGGGTGGATTTCACCGGGGTCGAGCCGGTGTTCATCAGCACGAAGCAGCCGGTGCCATAGGTGTTCTTGCACATGCCCGGGCCGAAGCAGCCCTGGCCGAACAGCGCCGCGTGCTGGTCGCCGGCCAGCGCGGCCACCGGGATCTCCCGGCCCAGGATGTCCTTTTTCAGCATGCCCACCACCTGGCTGCTGTCCACCACCCGGGGCAGCAGCGGCTCCGGGATGTCCATGGCCCGAAGCAGCATGTCGTCCCAGCGCTGCTCGTGGATGTTGTACAGCATGGTGCGGGCGGCGTTGGTGGCGTCGGTCACGTGGGCGCGGCCCCCGGTCAGGTTCCAGGTCAGGAAGCTGTCCACGGTGCCGAAGCACAGCTCGCCCCGCGCCGCCCGCTCCCGGGAGCCGGGGATGCTGTCCAGCATCCACTGCAGCTTCGTGCCGGAGAAGTAGGCGTCCGGCACCAGGCCGGTGCGGTCCCGCAGCAGGTTGCCCAGGCCGTCCTGCTTCAGCCGCTCCACCAGCGGCGCGGTGCGGCGGCACTGCCATACGATGGCGTTGCACAGCGGCTCGCCGGTGGCCCTGTCCCACAGCAGGGTGGTCTCCCGCTGGTTGGTGATGCCGATGGCCTCGATGTCGCCGACATTGACGCCCGCCTTTTCCACCGCCAGCTTCAGCGAACGGACCTGGCTGTCCAGTATGTCCTGAGGGCGGTGCTCCACCCAGCCGGGATGGGGATAGATCTGCTCGAATTCGATGTTGTGGGACGCCACCAGGCGGCCCTGCTCATCGAACACCACGGCGCGGGAACTGGTGGTTCCCTGGTCCAGCGCGACGATATACTTCATGCTCCTGCCTCCTGAATGCATATATAACTTGCAGGGGCGGCGCTGTGCCGCCCCTGCGAACGCTTGTATCGTCGTTTGATGTCATCAGCCCACGACGGTGGCCTCGTCCGCTTCCCCGGCGGACGCCTCTTCGGCGGGCTGTTCCGCGGGCGCTTCCTCAGCGGGCGCGGCCTCGGCGGGCGCTTCCTCGACGGGCGCTGCCTCTACGGGCGCGGCGGCGGGCTCGGCGGGGGCCTGCGGCGGCTGCTCCACCAGCGGCGCGGCGTCGGCGCCGGCCTCCACGTTGATGCGGTGCTTCATGCTCTCGCTGGGCAGGAACACGCTGGCCATCTTCTCAGGCATGCGGCGAGCGAAGTTCTCCATGTTGATGACGCCGAACACATTCAGCACGTTCAGCACCACCACCACGAACAGCAGCAGCATGACGGCGGTCAAAAAGCCCTTCAGGATGCCCAGCAGCACGTGGCCGAAGGAAGTCCCGTCTTCATCGTCGTCATAATCGTCGTAGTCGTCGTCATCATCGTACTCGTCGTCGTACTCGTCGTAATCCTCGTCTTCGTCCTCATCGTAACGGCGACGGCCGCGGCGGCGGGCGGGGCGCTCGTATTCCTCGTCGTCCTCGTCCTCGTCGTCTTCATCCTCGTCCTCGTCTTCGTCTTCCTCGACGCGCTTGCGACGCCCGAACAGGCCGCGGCGGGGCTTTTCTTCCTCTTCCTCGTCGTCCTCGTCCTCATCGTCGTCGTCCTCGTCCTCGTCTTCCTCGACGCGCTTGCGACGCCCGAACAGGCCGCGGCGGGGCCTTTCTTCCTCCTCCTCGTCCTCGTCGTCCTCATCCTCGTCGTCGACGTTCAGCAGGTCGTCCGCGGTCAGCTTCGACACGGGCTTGAACTCGCGGGTGGGCTCGTCCAGCATGGCGTCGTATTCATCCTTGGCGTCGCCGATATCCACGATGCCGCCGGACACGTCCGCCACGTGATCCGGCTCCAGGACCCTTTCGGCCTCCTCATGGGCTTCCCCGGCGACCTGCTGCACGGCCTGGACCGCCTCGTCGGCGGCTTCCCCTGCCTGCCGGACCGCCTCTTCCGCCTTCTCACCGACGGCCTCGGCCTCGGCGGCGGCCTTTTCGGCGGCTTCCGCGGCGGCCTTCTCGGCGGCCTGTCGCAGCGCCAGCTCGCGGCGCTCGCGGCGGCTCATGCCGGAGGTCTCCAGCTCCGCGGCCAGGGCGTTGGTCAGTTCCGCGCCAGTATTGTTCAGATCGCTCATGTCAGCTCCCCCTTCAATATCCTCGGCCGCACCCTGCGGGTTCGACCACTCGACGCCTTCCTCCGCGGCGGGCGCGTCGCCCTCCCGTTCGTCGGCGTCCTCCGGCGCTTCCTCGTCGTCCGCGCCTTCCTCCTCGTCTTCCTCCACCGGCACCACGAACAGGCGCAGGAACTTTTTGAAGCCGCTGACGGCTTCGGGCTGCCCGCCCTCATCGTCCTCGTCTTCGTCCTCGTCCGGCTCCATGTCGTCATCAAGTTCATCCGGTCCGGCGGGTTCTTCCTCCCCGTCGTCGGTCACGATCGCGCGCCGGACGGCGGGCCGGTCGGCTTCGCTGTCAAAGATATCCTCCACGACGTCGTCCTGGGCGTCCTCGGCCACGCTCACCGCGGCGGGCGTCCCGTCGACGGGCGCGGCGGGCTCGTCCGAGCCGTCGTCTCCGTCTTCGATATAGTCCTCCAGCGCGTCCTCCAGCGCGTCGTCGGCCTCGTCCTCCTCGGCCTGCTTGCGGCCAAAGCGCTTGCCCAGGCGGCCGCGGATGCCGTTGAAGGCGTGAATAAACGAATCAAAGGGATTGGGATTGGCGCCCTCGTCCCGGGCCTCTTCCCCTTCCTCCTCCGGGTCCTCATCCTCGGGCTCGTCGTCGGGCAGCGTGTCCTCAAGGGGCTCTTCCCCGGGGATCGTGTCCACGGCCAGCGTGTCCTCCACGGCCTGGTCAACGTCCTCCACCGCCTGGTCCGCATCCTCCGCGGCCCGGCGGGCGGCCTGGCGGGAGTCCTGCGCGACCTCGTCTACGGCCTTCACCGCGTCGGCGGCGACATCCTCCACGGCGGCCTCCGCGGTCTGCGCGGCGGCCTCCGTCTCCTGCACGTCGGCCCGGGCCTGGCGCAGGCTGTTTTTATATTCCTCGTGCCTGCGACGCAGCTCAAAATAATCCAGGGAGGGTTCGTTGTCCCTATTTTTGCTCATAGCGTTACCGCCTCTCATCCATGCCTGTAAAACCATCAGGGCATAACTATACGCTTTCATTATATCTATAATCCATCCCCGATGCAAGGGGCAAGCTTCATATGCCCAAAAATATTTACGAATGGCCCCGGAAATGGTCAAAGCGGTCTGATTTTGCATACAATTAAAACGCAATTCAGCTCAGGAGGCGATTTTATGGATCATCCCGCCCAGCTATTGAGCCGCGCCCGGCAGCGCCGCACGCCGCCCTCACCCGCCCCCGCGCCCACGCCCGCGCCCGTTGCCCCCGCGCAGGCCCCCGCCCCCGCGCCCGCCGTGCCCAGCGCCGTGCGCCGCTCGGGCAGCCACGCGCTGTACAGCGAGGTGATGAAGCGCCACGACCG
>JBGUQG010000080.1:0-13931 GCA_045130815.1 Christensenellales bacterium | reverse complement strand
TCACGCCGCCCTGCTCCAGCTCGGTTTCATAGCCGTCGGCGAAGGATCGGATGAAGCCGTCGGCCTGGGCGCTGCGGGCAGCCTCGGTCATTTCGGCCTCGGTGGCGTCCTGGTCGCCCCAGCGCAGGTTGTCGGCGATGGTGCCGGAGAACAGCACGTTCTTTTGCAGCACCATGCCCACGCCCTCGCGCAGGTGGTACAGGCTGTAGTCGCGCACGTCCACGCCGTCCACCAGCACCTGGCCCTCGTCCACGTCGTACAGGCGCGGGATCATCGAGACCAGCGTGGTCTTGCCGCAGCCGGTGGAGCCGATGATGCCCACCGTCTCCCCCGCGCCGATCTTCAGGCTCACGTCGTTCAGCACGCCGTTCTCGGAATTCTTGTAGTAGCGGAAGGTCACGTGCCTGAACTCGATGTCGCCCCGGGTCACCCTGGCCTCGGGATGGGCGGCGTTCTCGTCGGACAGGTCGATCTTCTCCAGCATGACCTCCTTCACGCGGCGGGAGGAGGCCAGCGCCCGGGAGCTGTTCATGAACAGCATGCCCAGCATCATCAGCGACATCAATATCTGGGTGATGTAGGTCAGGAAAGCGGAGAAATCGCCCACGGGCATGTCCCCGGCGATGACCTGCTTGCCGCCGAACCACACCACGGCCATGGACGTGAAGTTCATCATCAGCATCATCACGGGCATCATGAAGATCACCACGCCCAGCGCCCGCAGCGCCGCGTCCTTCAGATCGCCGTTGGACTTGCGGAACTTCTTGTCCTCGTGCTCCTCGCGCACGAAGGACTTGACCACGCGGATGTTGGTCAGGCTCTCCTGGATGGTGGAATTCAGCTTGTCGATCTTTTCCTGCATCACGGTGAAGCGGGGAAAGCCGAAGCGGATGATCAAAAACTGGGTGATCAGCAGCACCGGGATCGTGACCGCCAGCACCCGGGCCAGCTCCGGATTCATGACGATGGCCATGATCAGCGCGCCAATCAGCATGCCGGGGGCGCGCAGGAACATGCGCAGCATCATGTTCACGAAGTTCTGAAGCTGGGTGATGTCGTTGGTCAGGCGGGTGACCAGCGAGCCGGTGGAGTACCGGTCGATGTTGGCGAAGGAGAATTGCTGCACCTTGGCGTACACGTCCCGCCGCAGGTCGGAGGCAAAGTTCACCGCGGCCTTCGCGCCAAAGTACGCGCCGCCCACGCCGCCGCCCATCATCAGCACCGCCGTAAGGATCATCAGCAGGCAGGTGATGATGATATAGCCCACGTTATGGGTCTCCACGCCCACGTTCAGGATCTGGGAGTACAGCTTGGGCATCACGATCTCACCCAGCACCTCCACGATCATGCACAGCGGGCCGAGGATGAAGTACTTCCAATAGGGTCTGACATACTTGGACCATTTCATCTGACTCTACACGCTCCCTTCGCGCCCCTCCGGGACGCCGGTTTCCAGCTGTTCCATGTCGGCAAGGTTTTCCTGGACCCGCCGCAGCACGCCGCCCAGGGCGGCAAGCTCCTCGCTTGAGATGCCCCGGAACATCTGCGCGTCGATGTCGCGGAACACCGCCAGCGAATCCTGCACCAGCCGCTCCCCGTCCGGGGAAATGCTGATCTGGTTGCAGCGCCCGTCCGCGCCGCCGGCCTTTTCGATCAGGCCCGCGGCGTTCAGCGGCTTCAGCATCCGCGCCACGCAGGCCGGGCTCACGTCCAGCGCCGCGGCGATATCCTTTTGCGAGGCGCTCCTGCCCATGCGGGCCAGCTTCATCAGCAGCCGGTGCTGGCTGTGGTGCACGCCCAGGCCGTCGATGCGCCTTTCCACCACCCGGTGGTGCAGCCGCATCGTGTGGATGAGCAGGTCGATGGTCTGGCGCTGCTGGTCCGCGCGCTCCTGTGTACTCACGTCATTGCCTCCCCGTCAAACGATTAACACGTTTATCGTTAACATGGCAATTATTATAGCATCCGCCCGCGACGCCGTCAAGGCTCGCGGGCGGATGCGTGAGTTAAGCTTTGTGAATGTTTGCCGGCGGGCAGATATCACTTCGTCGCCTTGCTTGCCGGGGCCGACCAGGCGGACCAGTGCTTCCTTCCCTTCACCGTCCTGTAGTAGCGCTTAATCGCCTTCAGCGACTTCAGCACGGTCCTGGTGGTCTTGCCGGCTTTGAGCGTGAACGTCTTCGCGCCGGAAAAGCCCTCCTTCAAAGGGTGCTGCATCTGGTGGTTGCCGTGACAAAGGGGCTGCCCGAGGGCAGCCCCTTCAAGCGGGGTGTCAGTCTTTGCGCTTTTTGCGCTTCACGCCCAGCACCGCCAGGACGGCCACCGCCAGCGCGCCCGCGCCGGCGAAGGCATAGGGCCAGGCCGGGGTCTCGTCGCCGGTTCCCAGCAGGCCGCCCCACAGAGGCGTGCTGTAGTCGAAGATTTCGAACATCTCCTCCATCTCCTGCTCGGTGGTGCTCCCGATCTCCATCGGCGGCGTGCCGGTGACGCGGTCCACGATGCGGGCCGCCCGCTGGGCGGAGACCTCGCCGGTGGTGTTGTAGACGCTGAGCTCGCCCACGGGCCGCACCGCGGCCACCTCGCCGGTGACGCTTCTGATGATCTCCAGGCTGTCCTCTCCGCCCTCGGGCGTGGAGGACACCGTGACCGGCAGCTGCGTGTTGGTGATGTCATAGCCGGTGACGCGGGCATAGTAGCCGGGCACCGCGTCCTCATGCAGGCTGTAGGTCCAGGCGTTGCCGTAGCCGTCGTCCATCGGCAGATCGCCGAAGCTGTAGCGCCAGTCGTCCTCCGCCGTCACCGTGCGTTGGTCGATTTCCTCGCCGCTGCGCAGCAGGCGCACCACGATGGAATCCGGGCGGGCGCCGTTCGCGTTCTCATCGTCCATCCAGGTCTTCTGGCCCGCGATGACCGTGAAGCGCGAGGGCTCGGAGGGGATCAGCCGGTTGGTGATGGTGGTACCGGAGACCGTGGTCTCATAGCCGCTGACGGGGAGCTCATCCACTGTGTAGCGAATGGTCGCGCCCGCGGCGTTCAGCTGGGGCACCGCGTCGAAGCTGTAGCTCCAGGTATCGCCGTCGGTGTCGGTCCAGCGGGGCGTGGCATCCGACAGCACGCCGTCGGCGTACAGCCGCACCGTAATGGACTGGGGCCGTGTGTTGTGGGCGTTGCCCTCGTCCTGCCATACCTTCGTGCCGGTGACGCTGATCGCGGGCACTGGCGTCGGGTCAGGTGCCGGAACCGCGGTGGGCGCCGGGGTCGGGGTGCTGGTCGGGGCCGCGGTAGGCACTTCTGTCGGGGCTTCGGTGGGCTCCTCGGTCGGGGCCTGCGTGGGCCTCCGGGTCGGAGCCGCGGTCGGCCTCTCAGTCGGAGTCTGCGTGGGCTCCTCGGTCGGGGCCTCGGTGGGCTCCTCCGTCGGGGCCTCGGTGGGCTTTTCCGTCGGGGCCTCGGTGGGTTCCTCCGTCGGAGCCTCGGTGGGCTTCTCCGTCGGGGCCTCGGTGGGCATAGGCGTATGCCGATTCGTGAAGGTCGTGATGTTGCCGTCCACCGCGGGAGTATCCGAGGTGTAGCCGGTGATCGTCGGTTCAGACCAGCTGTAGGCGATCTCCCGCCCGCTTTCGTACTTCGGCAGGCCTGTCACCGTCGCCGTCCAGTCGTTTCCGTCGTTCAGCGTGACCGTCGTGCCGTTGGACAGCGTCATCACAAGGTTCGCCGGGCGAATGCCGTCCTGGTCATCGTTGTCCACCCAGACCTTGGTCACCGTCACGTCGACGGTCTCAGGGGTGTGCCGGTTCGTGAAGGTCGTGGTGTTGCCGTCCACCACGGGAGTATCCGCGGTGTAGCCGGTGATCGTCGGTTCAGACCAACTGTAGGTGATCTCCCGCCCGCTTTCGTACTTCGGCAGGTCGGTCACCGTCGCCGTCCAGTTGTTCCCGTCGTTCAGAGTGACCGTCGTGCCGTTGGACAGCGTCATCACCAGGCTCGCCGGACGGATGCCGTCCTGGTTGTTCGCATCCTCCCACACCTTGACAACCGTCACGTCGACGGTCTCAGGGGTATGGGTATTCTTCACCGTGAAGCCATCCGCAGCGCTGCCCCCGATGGTGACAGCATAGCCAGTCATTTCAGCCTCGGAAAGCTCAAAGCGATAGTCGCGCAGGTTATCCGGCGTGCCATCGTACTTCATCAATGGCAGATCATCCCAGGTGGCCGTCAGGTCGTCACCGGCGGCATCCTTGCTGACGGTCCTGCTTTCAGAGATTTCCGCGGTCTCTTCCGTCAGGGTCAGCACAGCATCCCTGCGCAGCCCGTCGCGGTCATCGTCGTCCTCATAGGTCTTCGTGGCTTTGACAGCGATACCGGGAGAAAGATAGAAGTAGTCCCAGACGCCGCCGCTCAGGTCGTACCGGGGCGTGTAGTCAAACAGGCCGTTCCCCGTGTCGCTGTCAATGGCGAATTCCCGATTGCCCGCGCCGAACAGTGCGACGGTATCATCCACGTCATTGGCACTGACGGTCTGCGCGTCGCCGGTCACAGACACCGCGAACGATCGGTAGCCTTCCGGCAGCGTACCGACGTTCTCGGGATATCTCGCGCCGGAGACGCTGACCGTGCGCGTATCGTATTCATCGCCAGTCAGATCCGGGAAGGTGCCCTGTAGCACGCCGCTGACCTCGCGGCCCGTTGACAGGTGAGTTGTTTCCGCGTCCCCGCCCAGCTTGGTATCCAGTGCAAACTTGGTACCGTCAGACACGGCCAGGATCGTCGCGGTCCCGGACACGTTCACCGTCGCCGCCTGGATGTTCCGCGCGCCGGAGCCGATGCCCGCCGCGCCCCAGCCGCCCTTGGCGTATACGGTGCCGCCGGTGATGGTGACAGAAACATCGGTCGAGCGCATGTAGCCCATTTTACTGTCCACACAGGACAGACCGGAACCGATACCCGCACCGCCACACAATCCTGTTTCATCTGAAAGATAGCCTATCGCCGCCACGCTGCCGCCGCTGATGCTCACATGGCACCACTCGCTGGCATTACCGGTGCCGATACCCGCAGCAAACTTGCCGCCGTATGCCGTCACGTTACCGCCGCTGATCCAAACGCCGTTTTCCGATGCGGATATGGTGGGCTTGCCCGTCCTGACGTTCTTGACGCCCGTCTGGGTTTCGCCATTCCAATCCTTTGTTGTGGTGGATGCGGCCAACGCGCCGTTGCCGATGCCCGGGCCACTGTTGCCGCCCGTCGCTGTCACCGTGCCACCGGTGATCTTCACGACTCCGGCGCCCTGATAACCGCCGCCAATGCCTGCGCCGCCCTGGTATTCCTTGCCCCCGAGGCTGACCGTTGCGACAACATTGCCGCCAGTAATCGTGACGTAGCCGTCAGAATACATGCCTCCGCCAATACCCGCGCCCATGTTGTCTGTGGCATGAGCCGTTATATCGCCGCCATTGATGGTAATATAGGCACAATAATATCCCGGGCCCTTATCCGCGCCGCTGCTGCTGCCCAGACCGGAGCCGATGCCCGAATCCCCTTCGGCGTGGATCGTGCCCCCGTTAATGATGATGACGCCGCTGTCGGTATGGTTGCCGCCGCCAATGCCCGCGCCATTGCCTTGGCCGATGGCCGTGATGTCGCCTCCGTTAATGGTGATTGTTCCCCAACCCTGGTCCGTGTGCTTGTATGAGCCGTGGCTGGTACCATCCATTGGATTGTCCGAGCTGCCGATGCCAGCGCTTCGGCCCGAGCCCGTGGCAATGATAGTACCACTGTCTATGGTTATGTTGCCGTACACGCCGTTCACGGACTTGCCACCGCCGATGCCCGCGCCGCTTCCGGTGGATGTAGCGTTCAGCGTGCCGTTGCCGTTGATGGTAAGGTCAGCAAAACTGTTTCCGCTCTCCCAGCCCACCTCGACGCCTGCGTGATCGCCATAGCCCGTGACTGTATTGACTGCGTCGTCCTTAAGCGTAATCGTCGCCCCGGCGTTGGGCTCGATACGAATGGCCGGCGCATTGGCAGTCGGTTTGATGTTCACGCCATTCAATACCAATGTCGCGTCGCCATCCACAACGATGCGCTCTCCGGATTCGGTGGCATTGCCCGATACTGCGACCGTACCGCCGTGCACCTTCAGCACATTATCGTCTGCCCAATCATATGTACCGTTGCTGACGTTTTCAACATCAATATCATGGGGACTGGCCAACAGCAGGATCACCGAGAAGCTGTCCATTTCAAAGGACACTTCCTCCTCGCCGATCTCAAACGCGAGGGTCTCGACCTCGACGGCGTTCTTTTCGATCTGCCCGGCCACCTTTTTCAGGGCCTTCTTATCCAGGTTGCCCTCGGCGTCGGTGACGTCGGTCTTGATGTGCAGAAGCTCCGGATCGGTGCCTTCGTTCCCGGCGTTCAGATTTGTGACGGTGATCTGCACGCGCTCGTCAAAATCCTCGGGCTGGTACTTTTCGCCGCCAAATACGATGCTCACGTCCAGGGCGAACACGATCCTGCGGTCGCCGGCATCGCCGTCGGAGGCGGCGTCCAGTATCTTCTCGGCGGTATTCAGCGGGATCTCGACGACCTGTACCTCCGCGCCCGGGGGCAGCATGCCGGTGACGTTGATCACCTTATCCCCATACTCCGCGGAAATGGTCTGCAGCGTCAGCGAATCCGCCAGCGCGCGATGCATGTACACGGCGTCCCACTTCTCCATCACAGCGGTCATGTTCGCATAACCGACGATGGTCGCGTCTGAAAGCGCGTAGCGCTTCTCGGCCACCGCGCCGTTCAGGTCGCCCTCGACGACCTTGACGCGCTGCGCGTTGGCCGCGGTCACGATGCCGACGCCGGTCGGTTTTTTGCCGCCGTCGCGGTTGAAGAATACCAGATCTCCGGCGGCAGGCGCATAGCCCGCGGCCTTCACGTAGTTCTTGCCCAGCGCGGATTTCCAGGCTGCGGTGTCCGCGCCGCGGGGCAGGGCCTCCTCCGGGATGCCGGCAAGCTGCACCGCGCATGCGGCGAAGGCGGCGCTCCAGGGCGCGTAGGGCTGATCAAAGCGGTCGCCGAAGGCGCTCCAGGCGCGGCGGCTCCCGTCGTCATCCAGTATGAAATTGGCCTCCACCGCGCGATAGCCCACCTGGGACCTGGCTGCGGCAATCAGCCTTTCGGCATAGGTCAGCTCCCCGTCCAGCTCGGGCAGGGGCAGGGGCGCGTTGGTCTCGTCACTGGCCACGAGGATTGCCACGTCCAGCGATTCGGCCTGCTCCGATCCATCCGTGATGGTGACAGTGACCATGATCTCGCCGGCCTCCCCGGGGGTCACGGGCAGCTCGAAATTGCCCTCCGCCGCCACGGCCAGCGCCTCGTCGCCGCCGGTCACGGTATAGGGCGCAAGCCCGCCCGCCACGGTCAGGCTGATTCGCGCGGTCTCGCCCAGGCGGATAAACAGGCTCTGGTCGGTTGTCCCAATCATCAGGGGCAGCACGGGGACTTCAGTGGGCTCCTCGGTGGGGGCTTCCATGGGTTCCTCGGTCGGCTCCGCCGTAGGCTCCTCGGTAGGCTCCGCCGTAGGCTCCTCGGTGGGCTCTTCGGTCGGCTCCTCGGTGGGCTCTTCGGTCGGCTCCTCTGTGGGCTCTTCGGTCGGCTCCTCGGTGGGCTCTTCGGTCGGCTCCGCCGTGGGCTCCGCGGTCGGCTCCGCCGTGGGTTCCTCAGTCGGCTCCGCCGTGGGCTCCTCAGTCGGCTCCTCGGTGGGTTCCTCCGTGGGTGCCTCAGTGGGCTCCGCGGTGGGGGCTTCCGTAGGCGCTTCGGTGGGGGCCTCCGTGGGCGCTTCGGTGGGGGCCTCCGTCGGCTCCTCCGTCGGCTCCGCCGTAGGTGCCTCCGTTGGCTCCTCCGTCGGCTCCGCCGTGGGTGCCTCGGTGGGCTCCGCGGTGGGGGCTTCCGTTGGCTCCTCCGTCGGCTCCGCCGTGGGTGCCTCCGTTGGCTCCTCGGTGGGGGCCTCTGTCGGCTCCTCGGTCGGCGATTCGATGGCCAATACTGCCGTCGGCTCTCCCTCCGGAGCCTCGCCGAGGGCAGGCGCCAGCGCGTTGGCGTTCAGAAACAGCACCGCCAACGCCAGAAGAATGGCCGTTATCCGCCTTGTTTTCATGGGATCACGCTCCTGTCTGCCTGCGTGAAGCGCAGACCAGCCTATCTATAATATGCCTTAACCCCGCGCGCTGTTCCGATGAAGGCACAGTTCACGGTTATACTGTTTCACATACATTATATAAGATTCATGTTAAGAATATATCAATTATTGCCGCAATTTTTCACAATAATTGTGTCGTAACTGTAGCGGTGTTATAAACGTTCTCGCAAAAGCGCCCCTCCGATCCGCGGTGGATCGAAGGGGCGCTCTGGCTTGAAGGGGAAGGATTAATCGTCGTCCTCTTCCTCGGCCTTGTAGGCGTCGATGACCTTCTTGGCCTCGTTGGCGGGGACCTCCTCATAGCGCTCAAAGCGCATCGTGAAGGAGCCGCGGCCCTGGGTCATGGAGCGCAGGTCGGTGGCGTACTTGGACATCTCGGACAGCGGAGCCTCGCCCATGACGCGCTGCAGCTCGCCCACCTTTTCGGAGCCGAGGATGCGGCCGCGGCGCTTGCTGATGTCGCCGTAGATATCGCCCACGTTGGCGTCGGGCACGTCCACCTCCACGTGGTAGATGGGCTCGAGCAGCACGGGGGAAGCGGTGGTCAGCTGCTTGAAGGCCAGGCGCGCGGCGGTCTTGAACGCCATTTCGGAGGAGTCGACCGGGTGATAGCCGCCGTCGTACAGCTCAGCGGTCAGGCCCACCACGGGGAAGCCCGCCAGCACGCCGTGCTTGATGTTGTCGATCAGGCCCTTCTCAACGGCCGGGATGTACTGGCGCGGGACGGTGCCGCCCACGACGGAATCGACAAAGTGGAACTCGATGTCGTTCGGGTCCTCGTTGGGACGGAAGCGGATCTTGACGTCGCCAAACTGGCCGTGACCGCCGGACTGCTTCTTGTGACGGCCCTGCACGTCGATGGGCTTGCGGATGGACTCGCGGTACGGGATCTTGGGATCCTTCAGCTCGCATTCCACCTTGAACTTGCTGGCCAGCTTGGCGGCCACCACGTCGATGGACATTTCGCCGATGCCGCTCAGCACGGACTCAGCGGTCTCAACGTTCTTCTCGACCTTGAGCGTGGGATCCTCCTCCATCAGGCGGGCCAGACCGGAGAAGATCTTGTCTTCCTCGCCGGCCTTCTTGGCGTACACGGCCTTGGAGATGTTGGGGGCCGGGAACTCCAGCTCGGGGAACTGGACGGGGTTGTTGCCATCGCAAAGGGTATTGCCGGTGGCCACGGAGGTCAGCTTCGCCAGGGCACACAGGTCGCCGGCGTGGACCTTCTGGGCAACAACCTGCTGCTTGCCCTTCAGGAAGTAGATGTTGCCGGGCTTCTCGGACTTCTCGGCGTTCACGTTGTACAGCTGGGTGCTGGAATCCAGCGTGCCGGAGGTGACCTTCAGCAGGCTCAGCTTGCCCACGAAGGGGTCGGCCATGGTCTTGAACACGTGAGCGGAGAAGGGCTGGTCGTCGGCGCAGGCGCGCTCCACTGCCTCGCCGGTCTTGGGGTTGGTACCCTCGGTGACGGTGCCTTCCGGCGCGGGCATCAGGTCCACGATGTTGTCCAGCAGCTTGGCGATGCCGGCGCGGTTCAGGGCGGAGCAGCACACAATCGGCACGACGGTGCCCTCCTGAATGCCCTTGCGCAGGCCGGCCATGACCTCGTCGTCGCTCAGCTCCTCGCCCTCGAGGTACTTCATCATCAAATCGTCGTCTGCGCTGGCCGCGGCTTCCACCAGGGCCTCGCGGCACTTCTCGACCTCGTCCTCAACGGAGGCGGGGATGTCCACGGCCTTCAGGCCCTTGCCCTCGCCCACGAAGGCCTTCTTCTCCAGCAGGCACGCCACGCCGGTGAACTTGCCGCCCTCGACGATGGGCACCTCGATGGGAGCCAGATGGCTGCCGTACTTTTCAGTCAGCTCGCCCAGCACCTTGTCGAAGTTGGCGTTCTCCTGGTCCATCTTGGTGATGACGATCATCGGGGAGGTGTGAGTCTTCTCGCAGATAGCCCAAGCCTTCTCCGCGCCAACGTCCAGGCCGGAGACGGCGCCCACCACGATCAGCGCACCTTCGCACACGTTCAGCGGGCCCACCTGCTCGCCGGCGAAATCGAAGTAGCCGGGGATATCCACCAGGTTGACCTTTCTGTTCTTCCACTCCAGCGGCGCCATGGCAGCCTGGAGGGAGATATGCCTCTTGGTCTCCTCGGAGTCGTAGTCCATCGTGGCCTGACCGTCCTCGACGCGACCCTGGCGGTCGATCGCGCCAGCGGTGAAGAGCATCGCCTCAGCCAGCGTGGTCTTGCCGACGCTGCCGTGCCCAATGATGGACAGGTTGCGGATATCCTTGGCCAGATAGTCTTTCATAAAGAATTCCCCCTGTACAATATTATTTACTGCGCGCACAAGCGCAACGGATGGTTTACCCTATACGCGCTTATATGCCATAGTGTTTACATTTTAACAGAAAAATGGCGGTTTGAAAAGCCCTTTTTGAAGGATTTTTGCATTTCACAGGGAATTTTCATTTAAAAAAACAGCGTGCAAAGGAGAAACGCCGTTGATTCGCAGATTATCGCTGGTTTTGGTGCTGATATTGGCCGGCTGCGCCCCCGCCCTCGCCCATACCCGAAGCGAGGTGCGCGCCGCCTATACCGCCATCGCGGGCGGCGCGGGCTCGCCCTACGCCGAGCCGCCCTCGGTGCAGGCGCCCTATGAGGCCGGCGAGCTGACCGGGGCGGCCCGGGACGAGGCGCTGGGCTTTCTGAACTTCGCCCGATGGCTGGCGGGGCTTTCGCCGGTCACCGACAGCCAGATCTACGACTATCAGTGCCAGCACGGCGCGGTGCTGCTGGCGGCGCTGGACTACGTGGACCACAACGCCCCCCGCCCCGGGGACATGGACCGCAACTTCTACGATTCCGCCCACATCGCCACCACCTCGGGCTGCATCGCCCGGTTCAACTGGATGCGGGATTCCATCCTCCGGGAGGGCGTGGAATACTTCCTGCGGGACGACGGCGACGCCAACCTGGCCGAGCTGGGCCACAGGCGCTGGGCGCTGAACCCGCAGATGGCGGCCACCGGCTTCGGCCTGGCCAACGCCAAATCGGGCATGAGCTACGTGACCATGTACGCCCACGACCTGGGCAATCCCGCCGCCGAGTGGGAAAGCGTGCCCTGGCCCGCCCCCGGCGCGTTCCCGGCGGAGCTGATCCACGACCACCTGGCCTGGTCGGTGACGCTGAACCCGGCGGTCTACGACCTGGAGGACGCCCGCATCGAGATCGAGCTCACAGAAGCCGACTCCGGTCTGTCCTTTCTTTTCCGACCGACGGACGGCGTGGGCGACGGCTTTTGCTGTCTGAACGCCGAGGGCTACGGCGCGGGGCCCTGCCTGATCTTCCGGCCCGATTTCACCGGCACCGGCTTTACCGACTACCAGCAGAACCAGCGCTGGACGGTGCGCGTCACCGGCCTGGTGGGCCACGACGGCGCGGCGCTGCCCATGCGCTACGAGGTGCGGCTGATCTCCCTGATCCCCCAGGATGCGGTGAACGTGGAGATATCGCCGCTGGAGGCGGCGCTCTCCCCCGGCCAGTCGCTGACGCTGACCGCCGACGTGGTGCCCGCCTGGGCCGACGACGTTTCCGTGACCTGGTTCAGCACCGACGAAGCGGTGGCCACGGTGGACGCCGCCGGAAAAGCGACTGCGGTCGGTATCGGAGAATGCGAGATCGTCGCCGCCACGGTCAACGGCTGCGAGGACCGGTGCCGCGTCACGGTCCAAGAAGAAAACGCCCCCTGACGGAGGCGTTTTCTTCTTGGGATCAAATCAGCCCACGACGCCCGGCGCCCGGTAACGGATGCGCATTTCCGGCGGCGCGTTCAGCGTGGGGCGATAGTTGGTCGTCCAGTCGGCGCTGCCGTCGTCCACATTCACGCCGTCGGCGGGCGGCGCGAACAGGCGCAGGGTCAGCGATGCGGGGCCGGCCAGGGGCTTGTCGAAGAAGGCGCTCATCATGTCCACGGTCTTTGTGCCCGGGGCCTTGTAGAACCAGCGGCCGTTCAGCTCCGCCATCAGGCCGATGTCCTGATCGACGGTCATCTCGCAGAATTCCGGGTTGCCCTCGAATTCGATGGGAATGGCCAGCCCGTCCGCGTCCTCGGAGCCGCCCCAGCGCAGCTGCGCCGGGAATTGGGCTGCCTCGCCCTCGGTCATCCGGGGCATGAACCAGGGATCATGGAGCACCTTGTCCCGGTATTCGGCGAGCATCGGCTGCTCCACGCCCACGGCGCTGTTGTTGGGGTCCTCGCACTCCAGGCCCAGCCGGCCCCGGTCGCGGAACTGGTACAGGCTGATGGACTTGAACCAGTCCACCCTGTTGTCCCGCCAATAGTGGGCGAAGCGGACCACCGACTCGCCCTGGTGGCGCGGGCCGGTCACATCGCCGTCGGTGTCGAACTCGGCGGTGATCATCGGCTTGCCGCCCCCCGCCAGCTCGGCGGCGCGCCGGTAGGTGCGCTCGAACAGCTCCACGATCATGCCGATGGAATCGGCCTTGTAGCGCCCGCCGCCCTCCTCGGCGACGTCATAGGGCCAGCCGTAGTGCAGCGCGGGATAGCTGTCCCAGCTCCACAGGTCGGCGGCGGCATAGCAATCCCGGAAGGCCGCCTCCTTTTCCATGTGGCCGTCGGCCTGGCACATGCCGCCGCAGAAGATCGTCTTCACGTTGGGGGCTTCCCGGTGGATGATGCCCGAGAACCGCACGAAGAATGCCCCCACCTGCTCGTAGGTGTAGCGCTTGTTGTGCTGGAACCAGTCGCCGCAGCACTCGTGGTTGATGCGCAGCATCATGCGCCCATAGGGCCGCAGCTGGCGGGCGAGGTCGATCAGCTCGTCGTCGGACAGGCCGCAGTCCAGCGTCAGGGTCAAAAGCACGTCCTGGCCGTGGCGGCGGATGTCCTTCATCTGCTCAAAGGGCTGGCCGTTTGCGCCATAGGGAAAGTAATCGTCGTAGGGATAATCCCAGGCGAAGTTGACCTCCCTGTCCTTCCACGCCTCGGAGATGCGCGCGGGCCACTCTCTGTCGTGGGGATAGTAGGTGTACATGATGTTCACGGCGCGATGGGGCCTTTTCAGCTTGTGCAGTATGTAATCCTGGTTGACGTATTCGGCGCGCTCGCTGCCGTCGCCGAGGTCCAGCGCGCAGCGCGCGGGGCCCATGTGGAGCTTCTTCATGGTTTCACCTCGTAATAAATGCTATTGAACCGGTCGCAATGCCATTATAGCACATCGCAACGCATTGTTCCACCCATAATTGATTGACAAACCCCGCCGGTTTTGATAGAATTTCATGGGATAATACATTCAAACGAGGTGTGCCCGGTATGAAGAACATGGTGTACAAGATGAACATCGCGGGCCTGGACCGCGAGCTGCCCCTATGTCCCATCTCCGACAAACTGATGATTGGCGCGTTCGTGATCTTCGGCGACCCGGAGCTGACCACCGCCTGCGCCAAGGCGCTGCTGGACCGCTGTCCCGAGCACGACGTGCTGATCACCGCCGAGAGCAAGGGTATCCCGCTGATCTGCGAAATGGCGCGCATGGCCGGCAACGAGCGCTATGTGCTGGCCCGCAAGGCCCCGAAGCTGTACATGAAGGACGTGATGACGGTGGAGGTGCGCTCCATCACCACCGACCACAAGCAGACCCTGTGCCTGGACGGGGGCGACGCCGAATACCTGAAGGGCAAGCGCGTGGTGATCGTGGACGACGTGATCTCCACCGGCGA
>JBGUQG010000079.1:0-3685 GCA_045130815.1 Christensenellales bacterium | reverse complement strand
TACCCTTTGGCAGTTCATGCAGGTGGATATGGAGGCCGACGGCTTTGAGAACAGGATGCGCCAGTCTGCCAATCGCCAGAAGCTGATCAAGCAGCGCGACTTCCTGAAGGACCAGCAGGCGAACATGAAGAAGCTGGAAAACGACGTGGCCGTGATGCAGGACCGCCTGGAGGCCGTGCAGGACGAGGCCGACCGGCTGGAGAAGGTGCTGGAGGGCCTGAACGCGGAGCTGGAGAACAACCCGCCCGCCACCGCTGAGGACGCCCAGAAGCAGGCGGAGTCGGTGGCAAAGCTGCTGGATACGCTGCAGCGCTACGAGCAGGAGCTGTCCAAGATGCGCAAGGACGCCGATACCAAGGATCGCCAGCAGAAGGAGATCCGCGTGCGGGCCGCCAAGACCAAGATGGAATTCGACCAGCTGAAGGTCGAGTACGACCGGGAGTTCAAGGCGGACACCGAAAAGCTGCAGGCCATGCGCGCCAATACCGAGCAGGAGGCCAAGAAGGTGGACCCGAAGCTGCTGGCCAAGTACAAGAGCATCAAGCAGCATTGTACGCCGCCGATGGCCAAGCTGGTCAACGGCCAGTGCAGCGGCTGCTTCATGTCGCTGCCCAGCGCCACGCTGCTGGACATCCGCAACGGCGACCGCCTTGTGGAGTGCGACAACTGCGGTCGCATACTCTATGACGCGGGGGAATGATCCCACTTACATGATGCGTTGATTTATTGTGAGGGCGCCAGACGATCGCAGGCGCTTTGCGCGCTTGAGGAAAGTCCGAGCACCGCAGGGCAGGGTGCCGGTTAACTGCCGGTGGAGGCGACTTCAAGGAAAGTGCAACAGAGACATACCGCGTAAAACGGGCGGCCTTCGGGCTTCCCGCCCCCTCGGGGACGTAAGGATGGAAAGGCGAGGTAAGAGCTCACCCGCGGCTTGGCGACTTGTCCGCGCTGTAAACCCCACCTGGTGCAAGATTGATAGGGAAGCATGGGCGACCCGGGCCTTCGGGCACGCGGTCGCGCCGGCGGCGGCCCGTCGCGCTTCCGGGTAATCGCTTGAGCCTGCTGGCAACCGCAGGTCCAGATAGATGATCGTCCAATACAGAACTCGGCTTACAGACGCCGCTCACAATCAATCATAAAAGATCCTTCGTTCCGCTCATCCTGACGACATGATCGTCGTCATTCTGAGCGAAGCGAAGGATCCTTCTCTTTGATCGTATATTTCCCCGGTTATTCGTCGTCCTCGTCCTCGTCGGCCTCGGCGATCTCCAGGTACTTCTCGAACACGGCGTCCAGCTCCCTATCGTCCTCCACGGTGGCGTACACGTCGTTGCCCTCGTCGTCGGTCTCGATGCGCAGGATCACCAGCTCGTCCTCGCCGACATCCTCCATCTCATCCAGCGGCACCAGGCAGATATAGGCCTTGCCCTCATGCTCCAGCGTCATGATGTGCTCAAAGCGCACGGCGTTGCCGTCCTCGTCCACCAGCTCCACGACGTCCTCCCGGTCCATGTCCAGGTCCTGATTCATGTTCTCGCTCATATGCCATACACCTCTCAATTCGATCCTGGGTTTTTCCCCGTCCCGCCAGCCGCCCGCGTCCATGAATCCCTGCAGGATGTAGGTGGCGGCCAGCTGGTCCACATATTCCTTGCGCTTCGCGCGGCGCACGTCCGCCTCGATCAGCACGCTCCGGGCCTGTCGCGTGGACAGCCGTTCGTCCTGGAAGCGGATGTTCAGCCCCTTGCCGGCAAGATATTCCGCGAAGGCCCGGGCCTTGGCGGCCTGGAAGCCCTCGCTGCCATCCATGTTCAGCGGCAATCCGCACAGAACACGGTCGGTTTCGTATTGGCCGCACAGCTCCATGACCCGCGCGGCGTCCTTTTCAAAGCCCTTGGTCCATATGGTTTCCACGGCTTGGGCGGTGATATTCAGCGGGTCGGTGACGGCCACGCCCACGCGCTTTTCGCCGATATCAAGACACAGCACCCGCACGCTCACACCACCTTTATGCAGAATTGCGGACACACCCTGGCGCAGTAGCCGCAAAACAGACACCGACTTTGGTCTATTTGTGCCCGCCCGTCCACGATTCCGATGGCCTTTTGGCGGCAACGGTCGCGGCAGCGACCGCAGCCCTCGCACCAATCGTGCACCATGATGTGCCGCTGCCTGTGTCGCAGGGCCTCCAGTTGGCCGTCCGCCTCCGGCTCGCCGTCAAAGAAGGCCGCGTCGGCGTCGATTTCCTGCTCGCTCTGCATGCCCAGGGCCACGGCGTCCAGCAGGGGGCTGTGGATGGCATAGTCCAGCGCGTCGCGGTTGGAGGCGATCAGGTGCCCGCCGCCCAGCGGCTTCATGGCGAATATGCCGATGCCCGCCGCCCGGGCCGCGGCGATGGCCTGCTCCATATCCTGGCGCGTGCCGTCCTGTATGCCGATGCCCTCAAGGTTGATCAGCGGGTGGATCACGTCGATCATCGGAAATCTGGGCGCGGCCTTCACGCAGGCCACGAAGTGGGTGCTGACGCCCACCGCGCCGATGTGGCCCAGCCGCTTTTGCTCTTCCAGGTACAAAAGCGCCTCCTCGTGGCCGCGCAGCGTGTACAGCGACTCCTGCTCGTGCAGCATGAACAGATCCACGTAATCCCGTCCGATGCCCCTGTAGGCCCGCTCCAGGGCCTCCCGGGCGGTCTTGCGGTCATAGCAGTAGGCCTTGGTGCTGATCACATAGTCCGGCGCGTGCTTCAGCGCCAGGCGGATGTGTGGGTAGGTGCCGTACAGGTCGGCGGTGTCCAGAAAGCGCACGCCCCGCTCATAGGCGTATACAAGCAGCCTCGCGCCGTCCTCCGGCGGCATGTCCCGCTGCAACGGGGACATGGTCAGCGTGCCGAAGCAAAGCCTGGATACCTTCAGGCCGCTGCGGCCCAGCGTGTTCGTCTGCATCATACACCGCCTTTCTGTCGGAAAAGCCAAAGGGCCGGAAATACGATCTATTCCCAGCCCCCTTGGATTACCGCCTCTATGAATCCGGAATCAGTCCTTGTCGTGCTCCACCACGTAGAAGCGAACGAATTCCTCCAACAGTTCATCGCGCTCGAGGCGGCGAATCAGCGATCTGGCATTGTTGTAGCTGGTTATGTAGGTGGGATCACCGGAGATGATGTAGCCCACCAGCTGCATGATGGGGTCGTGCCCCTTGGCCTTCAGCGCCTGATAGACCAATTCGATGATTTCAGCGGCAGATTCCGGCGCATCCGCGGGGATGCGAAAGTGCCTTGTTTCATCCATTCTGCTATTCATAGCGCACCGCCTTTCACGCAAAGCGTTCACATTCAAAATCATTATAACACATAATGCGGAAAAGATCAAATGTTTTCACATTTTTGAACAAAAACTCTAAACAACGTTCGGATCGACAGCATCGCGGGCAGCGCCAGCAGCATCCCGGCGATGCCGCCCAGCCGCGCTCCGGCGTAGATCGCCACCAGCACCAGCGCCGGGGAGAAGCCGGTGAGGCTGCCCATGATCTTCGGTGAGATGAAGGATCCGTCCAGCTGCTGCACGATCACCAGCGCCGCAAGCGTCATCGCCGCCTTCCTCCAGCCGTCGCCCAGCGCGATCAGCACAGCGGGCACGCCGCCGATAAAAGGCCCGAAATAGGGAATCATATTGAAAAGGCCGATGAT
>JBGUQG010000078.1:0-5068 GCA_045130815.1 Christensenellales bacterium | reverse complement strand
TGAACGCCTCATGCAGGTTCACGGCCTTGAACAGTATCCTGCCCCAGACCACCAGGGCGAAGGTCCTGACGGTTTGCCACAGCTTCCAGCTGAAGCATTCGGTATTCACTTTGAGCTTTTGCAGCAGCTTGGTCGTAAACGGCTCGGTCTGCATGCCCAGTATGATCAGGAAGCCCTGGTAAAAACCGTATATCGCGTACTGCTTGCCTGAACCGTGCCAAATACCGTTCATCGTCCACACGATGATCATGGCGATATACGTGGGGATCATCTTGCCCAGCTTGGGACCGAACAGCTTGCGGGTGCGCTTGCTGAGCGCCGCCGCGGCCTTGGAAATCGACAGCGGGTAGAAGATATAGTCCTTGAACCACGTGCCCAGCGTGATATGCCAGCGCCGCCAGTACTCGGCGATGCTCCTGGAGAAATAGGGCCGCTCAAAGTTCTTGGGCAGGTAGATGCCCAGCATCTCCGACACGCCGCAGATAATGTCCATACCGCCTGAGAAGTCGCCATAGATTTGGAAGGTGTATGCCAGCGCGCCAATCACAAACACGAGGCCGGAGTATTCTCCGGAATTGCCGAAGACCTCCATGGAAATCTGGCCCACGCGGTCGGCGATGACCAGCTTCTTGAAGTAACCCCAAAGCATCAGCTGCGCGCCGAACTTGACGCGCCTGTAGTCAAAGCTATGGGGGGTATAGAGCTGCTCAGCCGTCTCGTTGTAGCGGCTGATCGGGCCCTGGATCATCTGCGGGAAGAAGGACAGCCACAGCGTCAGCTTGAAGAAGTTCCTCTGCGGCTCACACTTGCCACGGGATATATCGACGACATAGCCGACCGCCTGAAGCGTATAAAAAGAAATGCCCAAGGGCAATGCGAGGTGCAACACGTCGATCGAAGTGGAGAAAACCTCGTTCCACTTCAGGATGACCATGTCCGTAAACTTGAACGCAAGCCAAATCGCCAGGTTGAAAATGGCGATCAGGGCGGCGTACATGGATTTGACATGAGCGTTCTTTTTTTTCAGCTGTTTCTTTTCAGCCCGGTCGATATCCGTGCGGCTTTCGATCGTCTGCTTGAATTTCCGTTCTTGCTTGCCGATCCACAGCCCGCCCAGATAGATGGACAGCGCTGAAATATACAGCCAGATCGACAGCTTTATGTCGTACATGACATAAAACGCGGTGCTGGCAAGCAGAAGGACGATCCATCGGATCTTTTTCGGGGCGATGAAGTATACCCCCACCGTCCCGGCGACAAATACCAAAAACAGCAATGAAGTTATGCTCATGGATAATGCCCCCCAGTGTGCCCTGAATTACTCGTTCTGCAGCTTTTCGATGAGCTCCAGCATCGCGGCGCAGGTATTGAAATTGTCCGGCTCCAGGTCTTCAACGTCGATTTCAATATCGTAGGCTTCATTCAGCTCGTTGACGATGGAAATGATATCGAACGAATCCAGTATGCCGTCGTCAATCAGTTTCTTCTCATTGGCGAAATCGACATCGGGACGAATCTCCGAAAGAATCTTCAGCAGTTTATCCATGTTGTCATGCTCCTCTCATTTTACCCATATTTCCATAAGGCGTCTGTCCTGTAAGAACCCCAAATTACTGTATAGCTTAATGGCGGGGGCATTATCCATTTTGACCCACAGTCTCTTCTCCGCGCCCTCCGGCAGCCCTGCCAGCAGGCCCAGCATCAGGCGCTTACCCAAACCCTTTCCGCGCGCATTCGCCCGCACAGCCAAATGCCTGATCCAGGCGCTCCTGCCGCTTTCCTCGCAGACCGCCGCGCCGCAAACGTCGCCGTCTTCATGCTGCAGCAGCCAGACCTGGCCGTCGGCGATCGCCGCCTGCAGCGCCCGGCCGACCGGCGGGTTGTCGGTGGCGAGGTCAAAGCTTTGCATGTACAGACGATCAACGGCCTCTGCCGCGCCGGCATCGGCCCTGACCACCCGGTATTCCCGCCCGTTCGCATCGACGCCCTCGGCGCGCGGCACGGCGAGCGTCATCATTGCCACGCGGGAATGCAGCGAAAAGCCCAGGTTGGACAATATCTTTCTCTCCGGCATGGGTTTTTCCCCGTCGCCGGCAGGGAATATCAGTTCGCTGACATACGTCCCGCCGTCGTCCAGACAGCAGCGGAACACGTCGACGTTCTCCGCGTTGGTCTTAAAGCAAAACTGTCGGCGGTTGTCATCATGCAGCACCAAGCCCACGCCGCCCTCGGCGGGGGCCTGGTACAGCTTGCCGGCCTCGATGTGCCGCTGCAAATCGCCCGTCATCCAATAAAGATTGCCGACGCTTTTGCCCTTATAGGCGGAAACAGCGTTCTTTACTTGCTGAACATCGTCAATTCGCGTCATCTTCGATCAATTCCTTCAGGCGCTTGCGATCGATCTTACCGTTCTTGTTGTAGGGCATGTGCTCCAGCTGCCGGAAGACGTTGGGAATCATGTACTTGGGCAGCTTCTTCTTCAGCTCGTTCACGACGTCAAGCTTGTCCACGTCACCTTCGTAGAACATGTAGATCTTGCCGCGCTCCTCGCTGAACACGCAGCACACGCGCCGCATGTTGTCGATCGCCGCGGCGAAGGTCTCGATCTCGCCCAGCTCGATGCGGTGGCCCATGTGCTTGATCTGGAAGTCCTTGCGGGAGGCAAACACGTACTCGCCTCGCTCGTTCAGGCAGGCCAGGTCGCCGGTGTAATACACCGGGTCCGGATACAGGTCGTTCTCCGGGTTCTGGCGGAAGGCCTGGGCGGTGCGCTCCGGGTTGTTGTAGTAGCCCAGCGCGAGGCAGGTGCCGTGAACGACGATCTCGCCCGTCTCGCCCTGCCGGATGCGCTGGCCCTGCTCGTTGAGGACCATGACCTCTTCGTTTTCGAAGGCCTTGCCCAGCGGCAGCGTGTCCGTATCGGCAAATTCGCGGTCGACCACATAGTACATGCAGTTGCAGGTGATCTCCGTCGGCCCGTACAGGTTGACATAGCATACGTCGGGCATCGCCCTGCGCCAGATGTTCAGCTGCTTCAGCGGCATGGTCTCGCCCGAGAACAGCACCCGCTTCAGGCTGTGGGGAATGTCATACTTGGCGAAGGTGTTGAAGCTGGAGGGGATGCAAACCGCGGATACCGCCCAGATCACCGTCGTCACATGCCGTTCGTTCAGTGTGTCGATCAGCTTCTTCGGCATCGAAAAGCACACCTTGGGAATGATGTGCATGCTCGCGTGACAATACAGCGTGGAATAGATATCCTTTACCGACACGTCAAAATCAAAGGGCGCCTGGTTGCCGAAGACCTCGTCGCCGTCAAAGCCGAAGGTCCGGCTAAACACGGGGATGAAGTCCACGACGGAGCGATGGGAAACCAGCACCGCCTTGGGCACGCCTGTGGAGCCGGAGGTGCAGATTGCGTACAGTGGATCCACGTCCAGCGCGTTCTCGCGCACGTGGGCCAGCAGATCCTGCCTGATCTCGCCCTGAACCAGCGCGTCGCAGGCGATCAGCGGCCACTTTTCCGCGATGATATCGTCATAGGGGGTCGTATCAGCGATCTTGATGACGGCAGCGGGCTTGATCTGCTCCATGATCGAAGTGACGCGGTCGCTGGGCTGGGACGTATCCACCGGCACGTAGAAATTGCCGCTGTAAACGATGCCGAAAAAGGCGCACAGGCTCATCACGTTGCGCTCAAACAGCACGATCACGGGCCTGCGACGGACCTGCAGCTTTTCAATCAGGCCGGAGCCAATCCTGCATGCGCGTTCGCGCAGCTCGCCATAGGTCAGCGCGCTGTCCGCATCTGTATACGCGATCTTTTGGGGATCCGCAGACTCTAACCAACGCAGGATTTCCACTGACATACACATCCTTTAGTATAGATTCTGAACAATATTATATCATCCGCCAAAAAACGTTTGTAGACTAATGTGTAACAACAGAAATAACATTCTGTTATTTTTCCCAGCAAGGAAATAAGCGCATTCCCACCCGTCGAAAAATGGGTCGGGGGGTGCGCTTATCGCCTGTAGAAACCGTTATTTTACCGCCGTCACAGCCCCAGGTACCGGTTCCAAAACTCCCTGGAGGTCAGCTGCGCCTGAGCCTGACGGTATTCCTCGCTGACGCGGGCATATTCCGCCTTCAGCTTGCGCTGCATGGAAAAGCTGCGCTTCATGACCGACAGCATGCTGGAGCGGTTGTATTCGGTGACAAAGCCGCGGTTGCCGCTGACATCGTAGTTCAGTACCTGGCGCTTGCCCGCGTAATCCTTTGTACCGTTCAGCGCGGCGTCCACCACGCTGGTCCCCCGGCGGGGCCAGATGTGCTTGTTCAGGGTGATGTAGCGCAGCAGCTTGTAGCGGATGCGCTCCTTCATCTCCAGGGTCTTCAGATACTCCGTCTCGTCAAACTGCACCGGCAGCTGCTTGAGCGGTACAAACTTGTCCGCCGCAGCCATGAGCTCCTTGTGCAGGGCCTCGCCGTCGGTGCCCAGCAGGAACGCGGGGCCCTTCAAAAAGTCCTCCGCCGCCTTCAGCAGCAGATCGCAGTTCTTGTAGCGGTAGCGTCCAAGATTGGATTTGATCATGAACCTGAGCAGCCCCGCGGCACCCTTGCCGTTGAACCCGGGCCGATGCAGGGAATTCACCAGCAGCGCGTTGCGCAGGTGATAGTACTCCATGCCGGAGGAATACTTGTATTCAAAGGGCTCGTGCCACAGGCAGATGCCGCTCATCTCGATGATGTCTCCGCCGGTGCGCAGGCCGTATTCCACGTCGTCATAGCGGATGAATATGGGCAGCGGCAGGTTCTCGTTGGAGATCTTGCTCATCGGGATGCAGCTGTACCACCAGGCGTTGTAGCCGGGCTCGTCCTCCTTTTCGTTGCGAAGGATGTGCTCCAGCCGGGTCAGGTCCAGATCGTTCTTGCAGGGATGCACAAAGCTGCCGTCCCACCAGCCGCCGCACTCGTGCTGTATGCTTCGGTTGTCCAGCCGCAGCATGGCGCCCGCCACGGTCTTGCCCGCGTACTCCGGCTTCATGAACTGCAGCAGCCTGTAGGT
>JBGUQG010000077.1:0-9059 GCA_045130815.1 Christensenellales bacterium | reverse complement strand
CGATGAAGGCGCAGCTGCAGATCGACGTTGCCATCGACGAGCTGTTCGCCAACATTGCCCACTATGCCTACGGCGACGCCGTGGGCGACGCGACGGTGCAATTTGACTTCGATCCCTCCGATCGCATCGTCTCCGTCACCTTTATGGATCACGGGGTCCCCTTCGATCCGCTTCAATCCGCCGAGCCGGATGTCACCCTTTCGGCGGAGGAGCGCGAGATCGGGGGCCTTGGGATATTCCTGGTCAAAAAGACCATGGACAATCTGACCTACCGGTATGAAAACGGAATGAACATACTCAACTTTACCAAGAGAATTTGATCAAGGAGGAAAAGATCATGACCATCAACAAGAACCTGAACGGAACGCAGCTGACCATCGCCCTGGAGGGCCGCCTGGACACCACCACCGCTCCCGAGCTGGAGCAGACTCTGAAGGAGAGCCTGGACAACGCTACCGAGCTGACGATGGATCTCAGCAAGCTGGATTACATCTCTTCCGCAGGCCTGCGTGTGCTGCTGAGCGCCCACAAGGCCATGTCCAAGAAGGGTGGCATGAAGGTGACGAACGTGAATGAGATCGTGAAAGAGGTGTTCGACGTCACCGGCTTTGCAGACATCCTGACCATCGAGTGACGCGCGGAGGACACGATAATGATCGTTTCAGACAAATTTATGGTCAACAGCGATACCGGACGCATGGCCGCGGCGCGGTATGCCACCGAGAATTTCGCGTGGCAGATCAAGTTGGACAAGCGCGACACGCTGCGCCTTGATCTGCTTGTTGAGGAGACGCTGGGTATGGCCAAGGCCATGCTGGACGATTTCTACGGCCAGATCTGGTTCGAGGCCGACGGAAAGGCCTGTGAGATTCACTTCGAGGCTACTGCGGAGATGAACGCGGACAAGAAGGAGGACTTGCTGTCCGTGTCCAGCACCGGCAAGAACGCCGCCGTGAAGGGCTTCATGTCAAAGCTCGGTGAGACGATTTCCGGCCTGCTGCGAGGCATGGGCAACACGATGGACGCCTACGGTCAGGAGACGATGAAATACGGCATCGTGCACACGCCCAGCGTGCTGTCGGCCAATACCGACATGATGACGATCTGGACGCTTCAGACCTATCGCGACGACCTGAGCCTGGCCCGCGATACCGATGCGGAGGTGGCGGACGCGTGCGATGAGCTGGAGAAATCCATCGTCGCCAAGCTGGCGGACGACGTGCTGGTGGGCGTCAAGGGCGACAGGATCGACCTGGTGATCAGGAAGCGCTTCTGATACCGACGGCAAGAGTATACAGGGGGATGGCAGTATGGGCGTTTTTTCCAAATACCACCGCTATCGTGAAGCGGGCGAAGCGACCAACGTGAACAACGTCGCCCGATTTGGCGAGCCGGACCATTCGCTGTTCACCACGGCGAAGGTCTTTACGCTGCACAAGCACATCGACATCACCGACGCGCAGGAGCGGGTACTGTACGAAGCCAACACGAAGTTTCCTTCGCTGCACGACAAGACTGATATCACCGATGCCGGCGGCAACCTGGTGGCCCACATCGAGCGGAAGCTCTTCACGCTGCACCAGCGCCACTTCGTCACCATGGCGGACGGCACCCATTTCCAAATTTCCACGGAGCTGTTCCACCTGATCAAGGATATCAGCAATATCGAAGAGCTGGGCTGGCAGCTTCAGGGCAACATCATGGCCCTGAACTTCGAACTGTACGACCGCGACGGGAGCATCATCGCCGTGATCGGACAGAAGATGTTCTCGCTGCACGACAAATACAGCATCGACATCTACAAGCCCGAGTATGAAGACGAGGTGGTCGCCATTCTCATCACCCTGCAGCACATGATCAGGGATCGCGAGGCCGGGTCGTCCGTATCCACGTCCTCTTCGTCCTCCACGTCCTCTGGGAACTGACGCGAAGCAAACGCATCCCATTGACACCCCGGCAGCCCGGCACGGTTCTGACAGAAAGTCAGCCGTGACGGGCTGTTTGATTTGACAACATGTCAGAATATGTGTATAATGGCGATGTATCCAATGCCGCGACGCTGAGAAGGGAGAACCGATATGCCAAGAGGCTCCGTCGAATTGACCAACGCCCGCAGGGACGAGATCATCGCCGCCTGCGAAAAGCTGTATCAGACCATGTCCTTCAAGGAGATCACCCTGAAGGACATCGCGGGGGCGACCAGCTTCACCCGCACGTCGATCTACAACTATTTCCAGACCAAGGAGGAGATCTTCCTTGCGCTGATGCAACGGGAATACGAGCGCTGGGTGGATCAGCTGGACGATCTGATCAAAAGCTATACCGCGCTGAGCGTCGAGGCGTTCTCCGGGGCGCTGGCCCGCACGCTGGAAAACCGTGGGATGCTGCTGAAGCTGTTGAGCATGAACCACTTCGACATGGAGGAGAACAGCCGCCCCGAGTGCCTGCGGGAGTTCAAGGTGGCCTACGGCGCGTCCATCGAGGCGTTGCGCCGCTGCCTTGTGAAGTTCTTCCCGGACATGGACGACGCGGCCCGGCAGGATTTTCTGTACGCGTTTCTGCCCTTTCTGTACGGCATCTATCCCTATACTACCGTATCGGACAAGCAGCGCCTGGCGATGTCCGAGGCCGGGATGAATTTCGTGTATATGAGCGTGTACGACATGGCCCGGGGCTGTATCAGTCTGCTTTTGAAATAGTATATTGATATTGCGTCAGAATTGTTTTATACTGATACTGACACGATGTCAACTTGTGTATGGATGGACTGCCATGAAATACGTGAAGTTTGGACAATCCGATCTGAACGTCTCGCGGATCTGCATGGGCTTTGGAGACGCTGGAAAGGGACAGCACGCCTGGACGCTGGACGAAGCGCATTCCCGCGAGATCATCAAGCGCGCTCTGGAGCTGGGCGTCAACTTCTTTGACACCGCCATCGCCTACCAGGGCGGCACCAGCGAGCAGTACCTGGGCCGCGCGCTGCGGGATTTCACCCGCAGGGAGGACGTGGCGGTGGCCACCAAGTTCCTGCCGCGCACCCCTGAGGAGATTGCCGGAGGCGTCACCGGCCAGCAGCACATCGAACGGATGCTGATCAAGAGCCTGGAAAACCTGGGCATGGACTACGTGGACCTTTACATCTATCACATGTGGGATTGGAACACGCCCATAGAGGACGTGCTGGACGGCCTGAACCGCCAGGTGAAGGCGGGCAAGGCGCGCTTCATCGGTATTTCCAACTGCTTTGCCTGGCAGCTGGCCAAGGCCAACGCAATCGCCGAACGCGAGGGCTGAGCGAAGTTCGTCTCCATACAGGGCCATTACAACCATCTCCGTGGACGAACTGCGCGCCTGGGCAGAAGGGCTGCGGTAAAAGCTATGCCAGCGTGAATTTCAGCAGTGCGATGTTGCCGCCGCCGTGATAGGTAAGGTACAGCGCGTGGACGCCGTCGGGGATGGCGGCACTGCCTGTGGTAGGTCGCCAGTTCGTGCTGCCGTGCACGGGCACGCGGCCAAGCTCCTCGCCGTCCCAGGCGGTCTTCACGCTGAAATAGCCCTCGCCGTAGCCCCGGGTGTACACGGTGATCTCCCGGAGCCCATCAAAGCGGAAATACTTGAAGCCGCAGGTGGCGGACTCGGTCATGTTGAAGATGTAGCCCGGCTCTTCGTCGCCGTCGCGGCCATCCTGGGTGAGTATGGGAAAGCGGGCGTCCAGCCAAAAGCCGTCGCCGCCGGGGCCGCCGGTATACATGTGGTCCACGCTGGTGAACAGGTTGCAGGCGATGTGGGCCGGATAGGTGCCCCGCCCGACCAGGGGACCGCCGTTCAGGCCGCAGGAGGTCATCTCCGCCTGTATGAAGCGCCCGTCCGGCAGCATGCGGATGGGCTCGGCCATGGCCTGACGGCTGAAATTGGTGCCGTTGGTGTGGCGGTGGTAGAAGATGTAGTAGCTGCCCCTGACCTCTATAAGGCCGCCGTGGTTGTTGGCACAGTACAGCATCGGCTTGTCCGCGGGCTTGTAGCTGTCTATGTGCAGATCGCAGTTGCTGACCAGCACGCCCTGATAGCTGAAGCCACCGTCCGGTTTATCGCTGGTGGCGTAGCACAGCTCGTGCATCACGATGGAGGAGTAGACGAAGTAGTACGTGCCGTTGAACCTGCGGATGGACGGGGCCTCGAAGAAGGCGTGCTTGGCGTACTCCGTGTCCCCGGCATAGGGCTTGCTGGGCAGTATGAAGCGGGGCTCCTGGGTGATGGTCAGCATGTCCGGACCCAGGCGGGTGACCATCGGACCGTGGCGGCTTTCATCCCATGGACCGCAGAAGCCGGTGTACAGCCAGGTGTCGTCGCCCTCGGTCAGCACGCCGGGGTCGAATTGGGGCTCGTCCCCCTCCCGCTCGCCCAGGCGGACGCCGTCGGGATAGCGCACGTTGCCCAGGTATTCATACCGGCCCGCCGGGGTTTCTGAAACGGCCACGGACACATAGTTGCGGTTGTGCAGCACGTAGTACAGGTAATAGCGCCCGTCGGGCCCCCGGGTCACGTCCGGGGCGAACAGACAGCCCTCGCCGTCGGCGTTGTCCGGGTCGTCGGTCCTCTTGAAGATCACGCCCTCACAACGCCAGTCGGCCAGGTCGTCCACCGGCGCGGACCAGCATACATAGTCGTTCAGGCAGTAGACGTGGCCGCGAAAGCGGTCGTGAGAGCCGTAGACGTACAGCCGGTCGCCGAACACGTGGGGCTCGGCGTCGGGAATGTATTCCCAGCTGGGCAGATAGGGGTTGTAGGCCTGCATGACAATCAAACCCTTTCCTGTGTATTGGTTATTGCCCGCCTCTATGATAGCATAAACCCGCGCGGACAACAACCGGGTTTTGGACAAACCGCAAGGCATGCGGAACAGAAAGGGGAGACAAGCTTGGATGACATCCGGGAAAACAGCATGGGCACGATGAAGATCAGCCGCCTGGTGATCACCACGGGCATACCGCTGATGCTGAGCCTGCTGATCAATTCGCTGTATAACTTCGTCGATTCCGTGTTCGTATCCAAGATCTCGGAGGACGCGCTGACGGCGCTGTCGCTGGCCGCGCCGGTGCAGGTGCTGGTGTCGGCGCTGGGCCTGGGCAACGCCGTGGGCCTGAACGCGGTCATCTCCAAGGCGCTGGGCGAAAAGCGGCCGGACAAGGTAAAAAAGACCGCCAGCGCGGCCATATTCATCGCGCTGTGCGCCTGGGTGCTGATCTGTGTCGCCTGCCTTGCGGGCATACGCTGGTACTTTGACTGGCAGTCCGGCGGCAACGAGGTCATCGCCGCCCACGGCCGGGACTATCTGAGCATCTGCATGCTGTTCGCGCTGGGGCAGATGGGGCAGTGGGTGTTCGACCGGTTCGTGATCGCCAGCGGCAAGTCCCACCTGTTCCTGTTCACGCTGTCGGCTGCGTCGCTGACCAACCTGATCCTGGACCCGGTGTTCATATTCGGCCTTCACATGGGCACCCGCGGCGCGGCCATCGCCACGGTGATCGGCCAGCACATGGGCCTGCTGGCGGGCATACTGATCAACCGCCGCTGGAACAGGGAGATCACCTTTTCCTTCACGCTGAAGCCGGACTGGCAGAGCGTGCGGGACATCCTGAAGGTGGGCGTGCCCTCCACGCTGGTGCAGGTGCTCACCAGCTTCGTCACGGTGGCCATGAACTCCATACTGTTCGCCTTTTCCTCCACAGCCGTGGCGGTGTACGGTGTGTGCGCACGCATGATGGGCCTCTGCACCGTGGGCGTGCACGGCATCGACAACGGGCTGATCCCCATCGTGGCCTACAACTACGGCGCACGGCGGCGGGACCGGGTGCACGAATCGGTGCGCTGGGCACTGGCGTACTCGGTGGCGTTTTACCTGGTCTTCCTGGCGCTTCTGGAGCTCGCGCCCGCATGGGTACTGCGCCTGTTCAACGCCTCGGAGCATATGACCCAGATCGGCATTCCCGCCGTGCGGCTGCTGGGGCTTGCGTGGCTGGTATCCATACCCAACCTGGTGTTCGCCGCGGCGCTGCAGGGGCTTTCACAGGGCACGGCCAGCATGGCGCTGACGATGCTCCGGCAGGCGATCCTGCCGGTGGTGCTGGCGCTGGCCCTGCGGGCCACGGGCAGGCTATCGCTGGTATGGCTGGCCTTCGTGCTGGCGGAGGCGATCTGCATCCCATTCGCAATTTGGCTGTGGCGCAGGGTGTCCACAGCTACG
The DNA here is from genome assembly GCA_045130815.1 of Christensenellales bacterium. Classification (GTDB taxonomy): domain Bacteria; phylum Bacillota; class Clostridia; order Christensenellales; family Aristaeellaceae; genus UBA2862. The sequence goes on along the minus strand of JBGUQG010000077.1, from coordinate 2,812 downwards.
CTGATGTAAACGATCAGCCCCGGGAAACCGAAAGAACACGGCTTCCCGGGGCTGTTTTTGACGGGATGGATCAGCGCTTCACATTGAAGGCGTCGAAGCCCGGATACACGGCGTTATCGCTCAGGCTCTCCTCGATGCGCAGCAGCTGGTTGTACTTGGCCACGCGCTCGGAACGGCTGGGCGCGCCGGTCTTGATCTGGCGGGTATTCAGCGCCACGGCCAGGTCGGCGATGGTGGTGTCCTCGGTCTCACCGGAGCGGTGGGAGGTCACGGCGGTATAGCCGGCCTTGTGGGCCATCTTGATGGCCTCCAGCGTCTCGGAAACGGAGCCGATCTGGTTCAGCTTGATCAGTATGCTGTTGCCGCAGCCCAGCTTGATGCCCTTGGCCAGTCGCTCGGTGTTGGTGACGAACAGGTCGTCGCCCACCAGCTGGACCTTGTGGCCGAGCTTCGCGGTCATGCGCTGCCAGCCTTCCCAGTCCTCCTCGTCCAGGCCGTCCTCGATCGAGATGATCGGATACTTGTCCACCAAGCTCTCCCAATGGGCGATCAGCTCGTCGGAGGTGAAGTCCTTGCCGGACTTGGGCTGATGGTAGAAGCCCTTGCCCTTCTCGCTCTTCCATTCGGAGGAGGCGGCATCCATGGCCAGCACGAAGTCCTTGCCGGGCTCATAGCCGGCGGCGCGGATGGCCTTCAGGATCAGCTCGATGGCATCCTCGTCGCCGCCCAGGCTGTTGGGGGCAAAGCCGCCCTCATCGCCCACGGCGGTCACGTCCTTCATGTCCTTGATCAGCTTCTTCAGGGTCTGGAACACCTCGGCGCACCAGCGAAGACCTTCCTTGAAGGAGGGCGCGCCCGCGGGCATGATCATGAATTCCTGGGTGTCCACCGAGCTGTCGGCATGCGCGCCGCCGTTCAGTATGTTCATCATCGGCACCGGCAGGCTGTTGCCCTGAACGCCGCCCAGAAACTGGTGCAGCGTCACGCCCATCGCCTCGCTGGCCGCCTTTGCCGCGGCGATGGATACCGCCAGGATGGCGTTTGCGCCGAGGTTGGACTTGTCCTTGGTGCCGTCGGCCTTCAGCATCGCGCCGTCCACGGCATAGGTGTCGCGGGCGTCGATGCCCTGCAGAACGTCGTTGATCACGGTATTGACATTGTTCACGGCCTTGGACACGCCCTTGCCGCCGAAGCGGGCCTTGTCGCCGTCGCGCAGCTCCAGCGCCTCGAATTCGCCGGTGGAAGCGCCGGAGGGCGCCGCGCCGCGGCCGACGATGCCGCTGGCGAGGGTGACCTCGGCCTCTACGGTGGGATTGCCGCGGGAATCGATGATCTCACGGCCGATGACCTTTGTGATGGTGAAATTGCTCATGGGGAACACGTCCTTTCCATATTGTTCAATGGTCCGGCAATAGTATGTGTGTTGATCTGCCGGGACAAACGTTGAAGGCGGGCTTCATGGATCACCTTCGACAGAAAAAGTATAGCACATTGCATTAGTTATGTTAAACTAATAATCTATTAACTATATAGGAAATTAGATACATATAACTAATGACCTATATGGTGTGGATCAACCAAAAATGTAATGTAAATTATAACTTTTTACATTGCAAAACCGTCCTGGCCGTGTTAATATTGATATGATGATGAACGCGCAACATCCATTGGTTCATCAACGAACATATTCACGCGCGATGTGAATCCATAAGGAGGTAAGCAGTATGCAATATTCCCGCGAAGTTGAGGAAATGGTCTGCGTCGCCAAGGGCCCGAACCACGGTCCCGCGCCGATCCCCGAGGAGGGCAAGTGGGTACAGGCCAAGGAAATCAAGGACATTTCCGGTTACACCCACGGCATAGGCTGGTGCGCGCCGCAGCAGGGCGCCTGCAAGCTGAGCCTGAACGTGAAAAACGGCGTGATCGAAGAGGCCCTGGTGGAGACCATCGGCTGCTCCGGCATGACCCACTCCGCCGCCATGGCCGCCGAGATCCTGCCCGGCAAGACCATCCTTGAGGCCATGAACACCGACTTGGTGTGCGACGCCATCAACACCGCCATGCGCGAGCTGTTCCTGCAGATCGTCTATGGCCGCACCCAGTCCGCCTTCTCGGACGACGGCCTGCGCATCGGCGCCGGTCTGGAGGACCTGGGCAAGGGCCTGCGCAGCATGGTCGGCACCATGTACGGCACCAAGGCCAAGGGCGTGCGCTTCCTGGAGATGACCGAGGGCTACGTGACCAAGATCGCCCTGGACAAGGACGACCAGGTTTGCGGCTATCAGTTCCTCTCCCTGGGCAAGATGATGGACGCCATCAAGAAGGGCATGACGCCCAACGAAGCCTATGAGAAGAACATCGGCACCTACGGCCGCTTCAAGGCCGAGGACGGCGCGGTCAAGTGGATTGACCCGCGCAAAGAGTAATCAGGAGGTGCGTAAGAATGGCTCTGTTTGAGAATTATGAAGGTCGTATGCCCCAGATCCAGCCCATCCTGGACAAGTATGGCTTCAAGGACTTTGATGAAGTAAAGGCTTTCAACAACGCCAAGGGCGTGGATGCCTACAGCATCGTCGAGAGCACGCAGCCCATCTGCTTCGAAAACGCGAAGTGGGCCTATGAGCTGGGCGCCGCCATCGCCATGAAGGAAGGCGTGAAGACCGCCGCGGACGCCGCCCGCTTCATCGGCGTGGGCCTGCAGGCCTTCTGCATCCCCGGCTCCGTCGCGGACCAGCGCCAGGTCGGCATCGGCCACGGCAACCTGGGCGCGAGGCTTCTGGACGAGGAGACCGAGTGCTTCGCCTTCCTGGCT
>JBGUQG010000076.1:0-4774 GCA_045130815.1 Christensenellales bacterium | reverse complement strand
CGAGCTGGACAAGGCGGCCATGGAGCTGCGCTGCGGCGCGAGGTCCGCCCGGCTGACCAACAAGGCCTTTCAGCTGATGGAGCTGCTGATGCAGCGCCCCGGCAGCGTGCACGGCGTGGACGCGATCATGGAGCGCGTCTGGGGCTGGGACAGCGAATCCGACGCCAGCGTGATCTGGGTGCACATCTCCCAGCTGCGAAAGCGGCTTGCCGAGCTGGGCTCGCAGGTGGAGATCCGGGCCACCCGGGGCGTGGGCTATTCGCTGGAGATGGGCGGGGGGTCAAGGCCATGATCCGGGGCATCCGCAGGCGGTTCATCCGCATCGCGCTGGCGGTGCTGGCACTGGCCATGGTGCTGCTGGCCGGGGTGATCAACGCGGCCAACTGGGTGAACGTGAAGGGCGGGCTGACCGAGACGCTGACCACCCTGGCGGACAGCGGCGGCATCCCGGGCCGGGGCTTCGGGCTTCGGGGCAGGCGCTCCCGGGGGCTGCAGAACCGGCTGGACGAATCCCGGTTCTTCACGGTGACCGTGCTGCCGGGCGGCGAGCCGACCCTCGGCGACGCCTCCCGCGAGACGGGATATACCGCCGACCAGCTGACTCAGATCGCCTCCGGCGCGCTGGCCACGGGCCGCGACAGCGGCTTTTTCCAGGACTATATGTACCTGGTGAAGCGCCAGGACAACGGCCTGTCCACCGCGGTGTTCCTGAACTGCGAGACCCGGCTGGAGGCCGTGCGCCGGCTGGCCCTGATCTCGGCGGGGGCCTGCGTGGCGGGGGTGCTGCTGGCGTGGCTGCTGGTGGCGCTGTTCAGCGACCGCGCCATCCGCCCGATGATCGAGAACGCCGAGCAGCAGAAGCGCTTCATTACCGACGCGGGCCACGAGCTGAAGACGCCGCTGACCGTGATCTCCGCCAACATGGACGTGCTGGCGCTGGAGCAGGGGGACAGCGAGTGGATCGACAGCACCCGCAAGCAGGTGGCCAACCTGCGGGGCCTGGTGGGCGAGCTGATCTACCTTTCCCGCCTGGACGAGGAGGACGCCCGGCTGCAGTGGGCCGAGTTCGACCTGACCGAAGCCGTGCGCGGGGCCGCGGAGCCCTTTGAGGGCATGGCGGAGTTTGGGGGCAAGGCGCTTGAGCCGGACCTGCGGGAGGGCGTTCAGCTGCGGGGCGACGCGGCCGCGGTCAAGCGGCTGGTGTCCGTGCTGTGTGACAACGCGGTGAAGTACGCCCCCGAGGGCGATACCATCACGCTGACCCTGCGCGCCGAGGGCCGGCGCGCCGTGATGACGGTGGAGAACGGCCTGTCTTCACCGCTTGCGCCGGAGGCGCTGAAGCACCTGTTCGACCGGTTCTACCGGGCGGACGCCTCCCGCAGCAAGGACAGCGGCGGCTACGGCATCGGCCTGTCCGTGGCCCGGGCCATCGCCGAAAAGCACGGCGGCGACATCGCGGTGAAGCAGGCCGGAGCCCGCCTGCGCTTCACTGTTTCGCTGCCCCTGAACGGCCCCCGGTCGAGCGCGCGATAACCCTTGACAAACCCCGGGTTTGAGGCTATACTTCAAGCGTGAAATTAAACATACGGCAAAGGAAACAACGAAAGAAGGACGAAAATGCTCACGAAGCTGTACCCGATGGTCCAATTCAAAAAGGATACCTGGGAGATCGACGAATTTGACTGTGCCAGCGTGTTTTTGCTGATCGGATCGGAGCGGGCGCTTCTGATCGACTGCGGCATGGGCATCGGCGACCTTCGCGGCGCGGTGGAGATGCTGACGGACAAGCCGGTCACGGTGGCGCTGTCCCACGGCCATGTGGACCACACCGGCAACGCCCGGCAGTTTTCCGAGGTGTGGCTGAACCCGGCGGATCAGGGCGTGAACATCCCCGAGAGCCTGGAATGGCGGCGGGGCGACGTGGAGCACATCGCCCGGCGGCAGAAGGACTGCATCGGCGCGCCCTACACGATGTTCCACCTGTACCCCTTCGACATCAACGTGGACCTGCGCGAGCCCACCGAGCCCATGCCCGTGATCCATGACCTGGTAGACGGCGCCCGGTTCGACCTGGGCGGCGGGCGCGTGGTCACGGCCTATGCGTGTCCGGGCCACACCGCCGGGGAGATGGTGTTCCTGGACAGCGCCACCCGCACGCTGATCGCCGGGGACGCGATCAACTACAACCTGGGCATCGGCGCGGTGCCGGTGGAAACCACCCTGAAGGCGCTCCGGCGCATCCGCGACATGGGCGATCAATACGACGGCATCTACAACGGCCACCACGACTTCCGGGCCCTGGGCGCGCCGCTGGACGACGACTGCCTGCCCACGGTCATCGACATGTGCGCTCACCTGGTGGCCGGGGACCGCTACGCCCCCTGCGAGGTGCCCAGCTTCTGGGGCCAGAGCGTGCCGCTGACCCGGCGGAAGGACGGGGAATCGGGCGACATCTTCGCCAGGTTCGGCCACCGGGTGCTGATCCACCAGGGGCGGAACTACCTGAGCTTCGACCCCGACAGCATCACAGAATGATTCAAATGAGGAATTGAATATGAAGTACGCCTTTCTTACCGGCAGCTATGCCGATCGGCAGGAAACAGGGGTATGTCGGGTCAGCTTTGACCCGGCGGTGGGCTTTGCCATCGAAAAAGCTGGGAGCGGCTATGCCAATCCCAGCTTTGTGTTACCCCATCCCAACGGGAAGCGCTTCTACGCCGTGCGGGAGACGGGGGACGGCGCGGTGGTCGAGGGCGATTTGGACACCCTCGCGCCCCTGCCCGGCGAATTCTCCACCGGCGGCGACAGCCCCTGCCACCTGAGCCTTTCAACGGATTTGAAGCGCCTGGTCGCCGCCAACTACATGAGCGGCAGCCTCGCGGCCTTCGCGCTGGACGGCGAGGGACGCATCCTTCGCCGCACCGACCTCGTGCGGCACGAGGGCCGCGGCCCCAATCCGGACCGCCAGGAGCGTGCTCACGCCCACTTCTCGATGGAATGGGGGGGCGCGCTGCTGGCGTGCGACCTGGGCACGGATGCCATCGTGATGTATGCGGACGAGGGCGGCCTGCTGCGGGAGACCGGTCGCGTCGCCATGCCCGCGGGCAGCGGCCCGCGCCACCTGGCGGCCAGCGCCCTGTACCCGGACCGCCTGTATTGCGTGGCGGAGCTGGCGGGCCGGGTGTATGAACTCACGAAGACGGAGGACGGTTATGAGGTCGCTTCCTCCGTATCGATCCTGCCGGAGGGCTATGCGGGCGAGAACACCGCCGCCGCCATACGCTTTACCGAGGACGGCAGGCTGCTGCTGGCCTCCAACCGGGGCCACGACAGCATCGCCGTGATCCCTGTGGATGAGCACGGCGGCCTGGGCGCGCCGGTGATCTCCCGTTGCGTGGCCGAGCCCCGGGATTTCGCCGTAGTCGGCGACTGGGTCCTGGCCGCCAGCCAGCGGGATTCGGTGATCCGCGCCTACCGGCTGGACCGGGAAAACCTGTGCCTTGAGGACGCCGGGATGGGCCTTGAGATTGGCCATCCGGTGTGCCTTTATCGCTTACAATGACATGTGAAGGAGAATCGCCATGGACAACGTGATTTCAAGCAACGTGAACCGGAACTCCTACCCGAGTGACCTGCGCATCACCGACATCCGGTTTACCGATGTGGTGGACGCGCCGATGCACTGCACGCTGATGAAGATCTACACCAACCAGGGCATCGTGGGCCTGGGCGAGGTGCGCGACGGCGGCAACCGGGTGTATGCCGAGATGCTGAAGAGCCGGCTGCTGGGCGAGAACCCCTGCAACGTGGAAAAGCTGTTCCGCCGGATCAAACAGTTCGGCGGCCCGGCCCGCCAGGGCGGCGGCGTCTGCGGCGTGGAGGTGGCCCTGTGGGACCTGGCCGGCAAGGCCTACGGCGTGCCGGTGTACCAGATGCTGGGCGGCAGGTACCGCGACAGGATCAGGATCTACTGCGACACCGACGTGGAGGGCAAGCACACCGGCACCGACATGGGCAACGCCCTGAAGAAGCGCATGGACATGGGCTTCACCTTCCTGAAGATGGACCTGGGCCTGGGCATCCTGAAGACCGAGCCCGGCACGATCTGCGCGCCCCTGGGCCTGATGGAGGAGATGAACGCCCACGAGGGCCTGTCCTGGGCCAACAGCGCCGGCCCGGAGGACCGGCGGCAGCTGCGCAACCGCGCCTATGACATGTTCAACGTGCCCCACCCGTTCACCGGCATCCACGTGACGGAGAAGGGCCTGGACGTGCTGGAGCAGTATGTGAAGGACGTGCGCGCCGTGATCGGCTACGACGTGCCGCTGGCCATCGACCACTTCGGCCACATCGGCGTGGAGGACTGCATCCGCCTGTGCCGCCGTATCGAGAAGTACAACATCGCCTGGGCCGAGGACATGATCCCCTGGCAGTACACCCAGCAGTACAAGCGCCTCAGCGAGAGCACCACGGTGCCGATCTGCACCGGCGAGGACATCTTCCTGGCCGAGGGCTTCGAGCCGCTGTTGACCAACCGCGCGCTCAGCGTGATCCACCCGGACATACTGACCTCCGGCGGTATCCTGGAGAACAAGAGAATCGGTGACCTGGCCCAGCGCTACGGCGTGGCGATGGCCGTGCACATGGCCGAGAGCCCGGTGTCGGCCTACGCCTGCGTGCACAGCGCGGCGGCCACCGAGAACTTCTACGTGCTGGAGAACCACTCCGTGGACGTGCCCTGGTGGGACGACATGGTGCTCGGCGCGCCGAAGAA
>JBGUQG010000075.1:0-2537 GCA_045130815.1 Christensenellales bacterium | reverse complement strand
GGAAGGTGACCACGCCAGGCTGCAGATAGCGCACGTGGTTCTCCACGCGGGCCACCGTGTCGACGGACAGCTTCGGCGTGCCGACTTTGCCGATCTCGGGCTCATCGGGCGTCTCCATGCGCACGAAGCTGATCTCGTCGCTGGTGATGTGGTCGTCGTCGCCGTCCTCGGGATAGGCGGTGACGGTCAGCGTGTACATAACGCCGGTGTCCAGCGTGGCGACGGAAACGCCGGTGTGCTCCATCAGCGTGTCCTCGTCCATGTACACGATGCCGTTGGCGTCGGTGAAGCGCACGTTGTAGCTCTCCACGTCGCCCTCGGCCTCCCAGGAGAAGGTCAGATAGCCGTTGGCCACGCTCTCGTCGGACACGAAGTAGATGCGGCTGTCCAGCCGGTCGTAGCTGTCCAGGGTGATCACGGGCTTGCCGATGATGGTCGGCGGCACGTACTCCGGCGCGTCCTTTGCAAACAGCAGCTGCTGCGTGCGCACGGTGGCCTCGCCAGTGGCCTTCAGGCCCACCTTCTTCTGGAACAGGGCGACGGCGTCCTTGGTGGACTTGCCGAAGTAGCCGGTGATCTTGCCGTCAAAATAGTTCAGCTGCTGCAAACGGCGCTGCAGCTTCTCCACGCGGTCGTTGTCGTCGCCGCGGCGCAGCGGGATATAGCCGGGTGCCTCCGGCGCATTGGTGGCGAACAGGGCCCGCTGGACCGCCTGGGTGGCCTCGCCGGTCTCCCGCAGGTTGGCTGTGCGCTGGAACACGCGCACGGCGGAGGTGGTCTGGGCGGTGTAGGCGCTGCCGGGGCTCTCCTCCAGATAGTACAGCGCCTTCAGCCGGTTGTTCAAATCGCGCACGCGATAGCCGGTGTCGCCGGGATACAGGTCGATGTAGCTGGAGCAGCGGCTTGCGGCGTCGGAATACAGCTGGCGCATGGTCTCCCGGGTGGCGCTGTCGTTCACGGCCAGGCCGTTCTCCGACTGGAACAGCTGCACCGCCTTCTGGGTGCGGGGGCCGAAGATGCCGTCGGCGGCGTCGGCCAGGTAGCCCAGCTCGCGCAGGCGCTCCTGCATGGTCTGCACGCGCATGCCCCGCGCGCCGCGGGCCAGGGGCAGGTAGGGGTCATAGGGGCTCAGGCGGCTGGAGAGTATGATCTGCTGGAGCTCGGCGTCCGCCACGCCGGTGACCGGCCGGTCCAGGTCCGTCTGCAGCAGCCGCACGGCGTGCTGGGTGCGGGGGCCGAAGATGCCGTCCACGTAATAGTCGTAATACCCCAGCTCGCTCAGGGGCTTCTGGATGGCGCGCACGGCGTCGCCTCGGCTGCCCCGGGCCAGCGGGGCGTACTGGGGCGCGGGCTTCAGCAGGTCCCAGGCGCTCTCCTCGCCGGTGAGCGGGTGGGTGTCGATCAGCCGAAGCGTCGGCGCCATTGCCTTGGGTTCCTCATCGAAGGTGATGAAGGAGAAGTCCGGCTTCGACTCCGCCTCCTCCAATTCGGCGTACACGTTCAGCTGGCCGCTCATCGCCTCGATGCGCAGGCCGCTGACGGTGTTGCCCTCCGGCAGACCGTAGCCGGTGAAGTCGTCATAGCGCCTGAACACGGACATCGTGCCCGCCTTCACGTCCACATTGCACACGGTGTTCTCCGCGGTCAGCATGAACAGCGCGTGGTCGCTGGCGGTCAGCTGGTTCTGCACCCGCACGCCCGGGGTCAGCACGACCCGCCATGTCTGAGTGGCGGGGTCGTAGGCCTTCAGCCGAAGGGCCACGCCGGTGCGGGACAGGTAGTACACCACGCCGTCCATCTGCGCCCAGGCGGTCACGTCCGAATCGATCAGTTCGGAGGTATAATTGAAGTCGTTCTTCAGGTACAGCTCGCCCGCGTCCGTCAGGTACAGCTCATAGCTCTCGGCGAGCAGGTTGTCGCGGGGCACCGCGCCGGTGTAGGGCACGAACTGGTCCGTCTCCTTCACGTACAGCATCGCGCCGGCATCGTCCACCAGCTGGACCACCAGGCCCTCGCCGGACAGGTACAGCCGCTCGATGGGCTCGCCGGTGGTGTAGGCGGTGCGGCTGGTCATGCCGTTCAGAGACAGCTGGGTCACCTGCTCCCGGGCCAGGTCCTGGACGAAGTACAGCGTGTCCTCGTCCACCAGGCAGGCGTCGTAGACGCCCTGGACCAGTCGGGTCTCCCGGAAGCTCTCCAGGTCGATCATGTAAAGGTCGCGCGCGTCCAGCGCCTCGTCCTCGGCGGTGAACAGCGCGCGGTAGGCGTCGATCGCCACGACGCCCTTGGCCGGGGTCGTATTGATGGGCTCGTCCCTGCCGGGCAGGTACAGGTGCCCTTCGCCGTCGGTATAGACGGCCAGTTGTCCGTTGCGGGTCACCGGGCCGTCCTCCGCGAACGCGAACGCGGCGGCGAACAGGCACAGCAACAGCAGCAGGATCAGTGCGCCGGTTTTCTTCATAGCCTTAACCTCCTATGCGGTCGTTGCCCTTTAGACGCGCGCCGCGGTCCGGGGGTTCCTTATTTATAAGAAATCC
>JBGUQG010000074.1:0-15797 GCA_045130815.1 Christensenellales bacterium | reverse complement strand
CTGATCGACATCGCCGTGGAAAACCGGCGCGCCAGTCGCACCGGCGACCGGGTGACCCTGCGCCAGGCGCTGGCCGAGCAGTACCCGGTGACGGACGAGGACGCCTTTTTCTTCTTCAATCCCTTTTCGGAGAAGGTGTTCGAAGGCGTGCTGCGCAGGCTGTGCGCCTCCTGCCGGGAGAATCCCAGGCCGATGGCCCTGTTCTGCTACTATCCCTCCGAGGCATACGTGGCGGCGCTGGAGGCCGAGCCCATGGCGACCTACGCGGACACCATCGACTGCGGCGACCTGTTCAACGGCAACGATCCCCGGGAGCGCATCGAAATCTACCGGCTGAGGAGCGAACCATGATCATCAACACCGGGCAGCGCACCGACATCCCCGCCTTCTACGCCCCGTGGCTTGTCAACCGTCTGCGGGCGGGCTTCGTGCTGGTCCGCAACCCCTATGACCCCGCCTCCGTCACCCGCTACAGCCTGTCGCCGGAGGTGGTGGACGTGATCGGCTTCTGCACGAAGAACCCCGCGCCGATGCTCGGCCACATGGACCTGCTGCGCCCCTACGGCCAGTTCTGGTACGTGACGATCACGCCCTACGGCAGGGAGATCGAGCCGAACGTGCCCGACAAGCGGGACGTGCTGGACAGCTTCAGGCGGCTGTCCGACATCGTCGGGCCCCGGCGGGTGGGCTGGCGCTATGATCCGATCTTCCTGTCCGAGACCTACACCCCTGAGTTCCACCTGCGCGCCTTCGGGCAGATGGCGAAGGCCCTTCATGGCTGCACCGACACCTGCGTGATCAGCTTCATCGACCTGTACGAAAAGACGAAGCGCAACTTTCCGCAGGTCCGTGCGGTGCCCGCGGCGCAGAAGCTGGCGCTGGGACGGGCGCTCGTCGAGATCGCGGGTAGCCACGGCATGACCGTGCGCCCCTGCGCCGAGGGCGACGCCCTGGCGGCCTTTGGGGCGGACTGCTCCGGCTGCATGACCCCGGCGATGTACGAGCGGGCCTGCGGCGCGCCGCTGCGCTTTCCCCGGTACGCCCCGGCCCGGGAGGGCTGCGCCTGTTACCTGGGCTGCGACATCGGGGCCTACAACAGCTGCGGCCACCTGTGCCGCTACTGCTATGCCAACGCCGACCCCCGGGCGGCGCTTCGCAACCTGCGCTCCCACGACCCCGATTCTCCCCTGCTGATCGGCCGCCTGCTGCCCGGCGACACCGTCCGGGAGGCGAAGCAGGCGCGCTGGGCGGACGCGCAGCTGCGCATGCCCTTCCTGTGACCCGTTTTTTCACTCCGTGCCCGGCTCACGCTGGACAGCGGCCCCGCGGGCTGGTATAATATATGTATGTATACCCATTGATCAGGAGCTTACAAACGGATGTACGAAAAGGAACAGCTCGTAAAATATCCCTATTTTAGAAGCCTGCTGGAGGGCACGGAGGTCAACGCCATCCTGGACCCGCTGACGGGTCTTTTGGCGCGCCCATACATACTTGGCTTTGCCCGCTCGCTGATCAAGGCCGGCACGCCCTTCACCTTCGGCATGCTGGACCTGGACAACTTCAAATTCATCAACGACGCCTACGGCCACCACGTGGGCGACATCGTGCTGCAGCGGGTGGCCGGAGGGCTTTCCGGCTTTCTGGAGGGCTACGGTGTCGCCGGGCGCTTCGGCGGCGACGAGCTGCTGTGGATCAACCTGAAGGACGTGAGCTACGCCGACAAGAAGGCCTTCCTGGTCAGGATGTACGACTGCCAGCGGGTGGTGCGGATGAACGTGCCCATGGAGGGCTGCTCCCCCTTCATCACCGGCACTACCGGCTGCGCCGCCTTCCCCGACGACGCGAGCGACTACGACGGCCTGTTCGCCATGATCGACAAGACCCTGTACCGGGGCAAGAGCAAGGGCCGGAACTGCTACATCATCTATGTGAAGGAAAAGCACGCGGACATCGAGATCCGCCGCATCGCCCGCCAGGGCATCTATGCCAGCATGCTGGGCGTGGCGCGGATGTTCGAAATGACGCCGGTGCTGAAAAACAGACTGCAAGCCGTCGCGCCGTTGGTGATCGACGAGCTGGGGCTGACGGACCTGTATTACGTGGGCCGGGACCGGGTGCTTCGCGCCATGCTCGCCCGGGGCTTGGCCGAGGCGGTCTCCGACATCGACAGCCTGATGGATGACGAGCTGTTCACCGCCAACGCGCTGGATAAGGTCCAGGATCGCTGTCCCCTGTTTTACGCTGCGCTGAAGCGGCGCGAGGTGGAATCGCTGATGGTGGTGCGCGTCGCCATGGACGGTGCTCCCGCCGACGGCTATCTGATCTGCGCCGAGCCTCACAGCCGCCGGATCTGGCAGCAGGACGAGTGCGCCCTGGTGTTCTTCCTGGCCAAGCTGATCGCCGGGCGGCTGCGCATCGACGGCGAAGCGCAGTATTAAATTATTTAACACAAGTTCCAAATTATTGACACAACGCTGCGTCAATGCTATAATCCTGCTGTCACAGGAGTATCATTTGTTGCTGTAGTCAGGACAATATTTGTCATGCCGGCCGACGCGCCGGTCGGAGGTGAGCGCTTGAGGGCACAGCGGACGATCCGTCAGTACCGGGCAATGGACCTGGCGATGTTCGCCGCGATGCTGGCGGTGTTCGAATCGCTGGTGACGGTCGCCGCCCGGCGCTGGTTCCCCAACGAGCCCTACACCGTGTCGGTGACGCCGGCGATCACGGCCATCGTACTGATGCGCTGGGGGCCCTGGGCCGGCCTGCACGCCGCGCTGGGCGGCGCGGTGTTCTGCCTGGTGTCAGGCGCTGCGGCGAGCCACTTCGCCGTGTATGTCGCCGGCAACCTGCTGTCGCTGGCGGCGCTCGCGCTGATCAGGGCGTTCTCGGCCGAGGGCATACGCCAGAGCGTGGGCAGATCCCTGCTGCTGGGGCTGTGCGTCACGCTGCTGATGCAGCTGGGCCGGGCCCTCGTCTCCGTGCTGTTGGGCTCGCCCCCGGCGGCGGCGCTGGGCTTTTTCACCACCGACGCGATCACGCTGCTGTTCACACTGGTGCTGGTGTGGATCGTCCGTCGGCTGGACGGCATGTTTGAGGATCAAAAACACTACCTGCAAAGGATTCATCAGCAAGAGGAAGAAAGAGGAGGATTCTATGAGAGATAAGGGAGCGGATTTTCTGATTTACGATCAGGCCAGCGGCACTTATCGAGAAAGTCCCGAACAGATGGTGCGCGACGACGTGGAAAAGCACTACTGGCTGCACGTGGGACGCACGATCCTCAAGGACTGGCGCCTGTATGTGATGCTGCTGCCCACGATCCTGGTCTTCCTGTTCTGGCGCTATCTGCCCATGTACGAGCTGCTTGGCGCTTTCAAGGTGGGCGACCAGGTCAAGTCGGTGTCCGAGCAGTATTTCGCAGGCTTCTCCTATTTTAAAATCCTGCTGGTGGGCGGCGGCACCGGCGGCCTTTCCACCGAATTCTGGCGGGCGCTGCGCAACACCTTCCTGCTCAGCTTCTACGGCCTGTGCTTCGGCTTCCCGATGCCCATCATACTGGCCCTGTTCTTCAACGAGGTGCGCTCCAACATCGCGCGCAGCGTTTACCAGGTGCTCACCTACCTGCCCAAGTTCATGTCCACCGTCGTCATGACCTCGCTGGTCATGATGCTGGTGAAGCAGGGCTCGCTGACCAGCGGCGCGGGCATCGTGTCCCGGTTCCTGGCGAGCCTCGGCCTGATCTCCAAGGACATGGCCAATTCGGGTCTTCTGAACAACCCCGGCTTCTTCCGCGGCATCTATCAGATCAGCGGCATCTGGGAGACGGCGGGCTACGACAGCATCGTGTTCTTCGCGGCGATCATCGCCATCTCCCCCACCAGCTATGAGGCGGCGCAGATCGACGGCGCTGGCAAGATGGCCCAGATGCGCTATGTGGTGCTGCCCAGCATCCTGTCCACCATCGTGATCATGCTGATCATGCGCATCGGCTCGCTGCTGAACATCGGCTATGAAAAGGTGCTGCTGCTGTACAACAACAACACCTACGTGACCGCCGACGTGGTGTCCACCTTCGCCCAGCGCTACGGCCTGGCCGGCGCCCAGAAGGGCATCGCCTCCGCGGCGGAAATGATGAACAACGTGGTGGGCATGCTGCTGGTCATCGGCGCGAACACGGTCGCCCGCAAAGCGAGCAACGTATCGCTGTACTAAGGAGGGTTGGGCATGAAAAGAAAACTGGAAGCCTCCGAGCTGATCTTCAAGATCATCGCCTACACGCTTTTGACGGTGTTCGCCCTGGGCTGCCTGTACCCCTTTGTGTACGCGGTGTCAGCCTCCATCAGCGGCCGCCACGCGGTGGACTACGGCGAGGTGGTGCTCTTCCCCAAGGACGTGCAGTTTGACGCCTTCCGCCGCATGTTCAACGACAACATGTTCTGGAATTCCTATTCCAACACGCTGTTTTTGACGGTGTACGGCACGCTGTGGGCCCTGGGCGTGGCCATACTGGGCGCCTACGCTCTGTCCAAGAAGCGGCTGCTGTTCAGAAAGTTCTTCAACTTCTACCTGGTGTTCACCATGTGGTTCTCCGCGGGCATCGTGCCCCAGTACCTGAACTACCTGGCCACCAAAAAGGTGTTCAACTCCGTGGGCATCATGGACGACAAGTGGCTGGTGGTCATCGCCATGGGCATGGCGGCGATGAACATCATACTGCTGCGCAACGCCTTTGAGAACGTGCCCAGCGAGATCGAGGAGGCCGCCATCGTGGATGGCGCCACCGAGTTCGGCGTGCTTTCCAAGGTGTTCATCCCGATGTCCAAATCCACCATCGCCACGGTGGCGCTGTTCTTCGCCATTTCCCGCTGGAACGGCTACTTCTGGGCGCGCCAGATGATCTCCAACGCCCACGAGCATCCGCTGCAGGTATTCATCAGGCTGACGCTGGAGGATTACACCAATTCCGAGACCATGGCAGGCTGGAACGAGGTCTACGCCTCGGATTCGGTGATCTACGCGCTGATCGTGTGCTCCATCGTGCCGATCCTGATCATCTACCCCTTTATCCAGAAGTACTTCGCCAAAGGCACCAACGCCGGCGGTGTGAAGGAATAATATTTCAAGGAGGAGAACCAATCATGAAGAAACTACTGTCGATCCTGCTGGTCGCCGCGATGCTGCTGTGCAGCGCCGCGATGGCCGAAGGCACGGTGCTGCGCATGGCCACCGGCTACAACAGCACCAAGACCGGCATCGCCTTTGACGCCGAGACGGCGGGCAGCGGCGTGACCCTGGCCGACGGCAACACCTACAACACCGGCGATCTGAAGCCCACCTGGGTGGAGATGGAGAAGATCCTGGACGTCAAGTTCGAGGACAAGTACCAGGGCAACAACACCTCCAAGGAGTTCGAGTTCTGGAAGGACCGCCTGAACGAGGTCGACATGATCAGCGGCACCGCCGCCACGCTGTCCGAGTACGGCGAGGCCGGCAGCCTGGTCAACCTGGCTGATTATATGGACCAGATGCCCAACTTCAAGGCCTATCTGGACGCCAACCCCATCGTGCGCCTGTCCATCACCGGCAACACCCAGACCGGCGCGATCTACTTCAGCCCCTACTTCGACGGTGTCAACGACATCGAGCGCATGCCCCTGATGCGCGTGGACTGGGTGCAGAAGCTGCTGGACGGCGAGGGTGAGTTCGCCGCTGACGCCTGCAACGACCTGGCCCCCGCGGTCTACGAGCCCTACATGCCCATCAGCGGCGCCGTGGAGATCGAGACCGTGACCCTGGACGGCACCGGCACCGAGACCGTCACCAAGAACTACGACGCCTTCGGCAACGTGGTGGCCGTGATGAACGACGCCGGCCCGCTGACCGGCGTACAGGCCGTGAACCTGCTGCGCGAATACATCGACAAGGTGTACGGCGGCTACTACGGCACCGAGCGCTCCAACCTGTTCATCGGCCAGAACGCCGCTTGGGACGCCGACGAGATGGTCGCCCTGCTGCGCTGCGTGGTCGCCAACCCCCAGACCCTCAACGGCACCGATTCCGTGCAGGGCCTGTTCACCCGCGAGGAAGCCAACAACCAGCGCCGCGTGGATATGATCCGCCTGGCCGGCCACCTGTTCGGCGTGCGCGGCATGGAGTCCCGCCAGGACTACCTGTACGTGGGCGCGGACAACCAGCTGCACGACGCCCGCCAGGAGGTCGCCGCCTACGAGGCCATGGGCCGCATGCACGCCATGGTGGAAGAGGGCCTGATCTCCAAGGCGTTCCTGGACTCCTCCGAGGAGAACAGCGGCACCTACCTGGAGAACGACCTGGGCTTCATGAGCTACGACTACAACCAGACCCAGACCATCATGAACGAGACCAAGCTTCAGGACGGCGAGAAGTACATGGCCGTGATGGTTCCCGTGGCGCGCTGGTATGACGGCACCAACGAGGACGGCGTGTACATGCGCTTCACCGAGTCCTGGCGCTCCGTCAAGACCGACGGCTGGGCCATCTCCAAGGCCGGCGTGGAAGGCGACGACGCCAAGCTGAACGCCGCGCTGGCGCTGATCGACTACGCCTTCTCCGAGAAGGGCCAGATCCTGATGAGCTACGGTCCCGACGCCTTCATCAAGACCAAGGAAGACGGCTCCTACGAGACCTTCGTGTTCAACGGCAAGGAAATGCCCGTGATCGCCGACGCCACCTATGCTGAGCTGTGGGAGAAGGCCAGCGGCAACTACACCAACTATGCCCGCATGTACCTGGGCTCCACGCTGTCCTTTGCCAAGAGCCAGGCCTTCGAGTATCAGTGCACCCACGAGGTCGGCAAGGAAGGCGCGGGCCACATCTCCGTGGCCATCGGCCTGGGCACCATCAAGCATCCCGAGCTGGCCCTGTCGGAGAACCCCTGGTATACCTCCGTGCCCACCGTGCTGCCCAACACCAAGGTCGAGAACGACGAGCTGAACGGCTACACCGAGCTGACCTCCAAGGGCAAGTTCAACCTGGGCAAGGACGGCGAGAACGTCTTCGTGGACATCATCGTCAAGGGCTTCACCCTGGACGGCATGACCAGCCCCGAAGAGGCCGCCGGGACCGTGGACACCGCCTGGTACGGCTTCGACTACCTGCTGCTGAAGGGCGACGCCTGGACCCGCCTGCTGGACTACTACAACAGCCTGTAACCGACCCGCCGGCACGGGCCGGCACAGCCATCCAACATTATCCGGACCTTCTCCCCCGCCCCGCGCGGGGGAGGGGCCCACTGATCGGGGGAAGTTCGACATGTATAAGAAACAAATGAAGCTGCAGCGCATCGCGTGCTTTCTTGCCATTGCGGCCGGCGCGCTGGTGTTTTTGTACGTGCTGGGCATGATGACGGACCTGTACGACATGCTGTACACCATGGTTCCGATGCCTGACGATCCATCCTCGGTCAAGGTGGCGGGCGCCATGATCTACTATGACATGCAGGGCTTCAACCGCACGTTCCTGCGGGTGGCCATCGGGCTGCTGCTTGCCGCCTGTCTGTTGTTTATCACCAACACCCACACGCGCCGGAAATACTATATCGGCAACTATGCCGCCATCGGCGTCTACGCCGTGGCGAACGTCGCCGCCGCCCTCTGGGCCCACGGCCAGATCGCGGCCTTCAAGGCGCAGTACCTGACCACCGTGGATTTTGAACAGCTGGAGCGCCGCCTGTCCAGAGCGGGCACCTACACCGATTCGACCTTCTGGTTCGACGCCCACCTGGGCGTGTTCGCCGTCACGCTGATCGCGGTCGCGCTGCTGATCGTGTGCGCGGCGTGGAAGCTGAAGCTGATGAAGAACGAGCAAGTACTGATTGAAGCTGGAAAGGCGGCGAAAGCATGATGAATGAACAATCCGTCCGGCTCGACCGCATGCGCTTTACGAAGAACACCACGTCCTCCCGGCTGGCGATACTGGCCATCGTGTTCGACGTGCTGTACTTCGTCAGCCTCTATAAAATTAACGTGGATTATTACTACACCCTCATCATGGGCGCCTCGATACTGTACAACCTGGTGTTCATGCTGGCCACCTTCCTGTCGTCCGAGGGTGTGAAGAATTATAAACAGGGCTATTCCTATGTGCTGGGCGCGCTGGGCGCGATCCAGATCGCCAGGATATTCATACTGCCCATGCAGGCCCACGCCGCCACGGTAAAGGTGGGCGGCGAGGAGCTGCTGGCCATGAGCGACGGCCAGTTCACCCGCATCGTCATCTATCTGATCGCCTCGGCCGTCTGCCTGTTCGCGGCGGCGGCGGTGAACCTCGTCAAGAGCCGCGCCCTGAAGGCGCACATCGCCGGCCTTGAAGGCCAGCAGGCATAAGGAGGGCACACGATGGCAGAGCTGAGTTTGCGACACATCGACAAGATCTACGACAACAACGTGCAGGCGGTGTACGATTTCAACATCGACATTAGGGACGGCGAGCTGATCGTGCTGGTGGGGCCCTCCGGCTGCGGCAAGTCCACCACGCTGCGCATGGTGGCCGGTTTGGAGGACATTTCAAACGGCAGCCTGCTGCTGGACGGGCGGGACATCACCCGCGTGCCCGCCAAGGACAGGGACATGGCCATGGTCTTCCAGAACTACGCCCTGTACGGCCACATGACCATCTATGAGAACATGGCGTTTTCGCTGGTGCTGCGCAAGGAGGACCCGAACGTCATCCACAAGAAGGTGCTGGCCGCGGCGGAGATCCTGGGGCTCACCAGCCAGCTGAACAAAAAGCCCTCCCAGCTGTCCGGCGGCCAGCGCCAGCGCGTGGCCATGGGCCGCTCCATCGTCCGCAATCCCAAGGTGTTCCTGTTTGACGAGCCGCTGTCCAACCTGGATGCAAAGCTGCGCGGGGCGACCCGGCGCGAGATCCTGCTGCTGCACAAGCGGCTGAACGCCACGATGATGTACGTCACCCACGACCAGACCGAGGCGCTGACCCTGGCCGACCGCATCGTGTGCATGTCCATGGGCCACGTCCAGCAGATCGGCACGCCGCTGGAGCTGTACGATTCCCCCAACAACACCTTCGTGGCCGGGTTCATCGGCCTGCCCCCCATGAACTTCTTCGACGTCACCTTTCAGGACGGCGCGCTGCGGGGCAAGGGCTTTGAGGTGCAGCTGACCGACGAGGAGAAGGCCACCCTGGCGGACTACAACCGCAAGCAGATCACCCTGGGCGTGCGCCCGGAGGACATCGTCGAGGGCGGCTCGCTGCCGGTGAAGGTGTTCAGCAACGAAAACCTGGGCATGAACACGCTGGTGCACGGCCACATGGGCGATAACCTGCGCGTCAGCGCCAAGCTGCGCGGCTGGTGCGACCACAGGCCCGGCGACATCGTGCAGCTTGGCTTCAGGCGCAAGCACTTCTTCGACAAGGAAACCACCAACGCCATCAGGAAAGGGGATCGGTGAGCATGGCAAGCCAGCCCAAGGGCATCAAAGAGTTTATCCGCAAGCGCCTCGTGGCGCTGAAGCGCAAGCCCCAGACCATCGCCCTGATCGCGTTCGCGGTGGCCTTCGTGTACTATTCCCTGAATCTGACGAAGGTCTCCGACACCACAGCCTATATCAACCTGCCGGGCATGGGCCTGGCGGGCTTCGCCACCATGCTGTTCTCGATCCTTTTGATGGTGTGCTTCATGAACGCCTTTCCCCACCGCAAGAAGGTGAACATCCCCATGCTGGCGCTGATGTTCGTGCTGGTGGGCATCATCATCTACGCGGGCATATTCTACCAGGGCCGCATCACCGAAGCCCTGACCCGCGAGGTGAATCCCATCACCGTAAGCGCTGACAAGGGCTATATCAACGCGGCCATGACCATGCTGTCCGTGCACCGGATCATGCTGATCGTGGGCGTGGCGCTGGTGGCGACGCTGCCGGTCTATTCCAAGCTGCTGCGCAGGATCAAGACCAGCGTGGATGTGGCCGACAACGGCGGCATGGCGGCCATCGACATCAGCGGCGAGGACGCGTAACGGCGCTTTACACATGGCTCGCAACAAGAAGGGCGCGCAGCCGGAGCCCAACCGGTCCGCGGCGGATTACTACAAGCTGAACCTGAAGGCCGTGGACGACCTGGTCAGCGCCGACGCCTCCAACTCCCCCAAGGTCAGCGAGGCGGAGCTGCGCAAATACCGCTCCGGCCCGAAGCTGAAGCTCTCCGATACGGTGAAGGCGCTGCTGATCAAGGCCTGGTTCGCCGGGATGACCTGCTTCTTCTTCCTGTGGGGGCTGGGCAACGTGCTGGGGCACTGGCTGGACCAGCTGATCGTGCTGGGGCTCGCCCTGGGCGCGGTTACGGACCTTTTGACCAACAACATCTACCGCTTCTACGCCAAAACCCCCGGGGCCAACGACCGCTGGATGATGTTCCCCGGCAAGGGCTTCTACACCCTGCCGCTGAATCTGCTCTACGCGTTCGTGCTGCTGTTTCTGGTGGTGACGACCTACAACGCGCTGAACGCCGCGCTGCTGGGCCTGGGAGCGGCCAAGGAGGGCACGCCGCTGGGCGTGGGCCCGATACTGTTTGGAGTATTCACCGCGGCGTGGGACACGCTGCTGATCAAAATCAAGCGCACGGCGAAGCAGATGCTGGCGGACGCCACCCGCAACGCCCGCGCAAAGGGAGACTGAACGTGTTTCACGCCATCGACACCGGCGCGACCTCCGCCTGCTTTGAGCTGGACAACCGCGCCCCCTTCCGATCCCCCGCGCCCTACGCCGTGCTGCTGGACGGCAGGCCGGCACTGGAGGACGATCGGAACGTGTTCTCGCTGTTCGGCCTTACGCCGGACACCGACTATGCCGTGACGCTGCGCATGGACGGCGCGGAATCTACCCTCGCCCTGCATACGCAAAGGGAGACCTGCGCCGTCAGCGCGCGGGAATTCGGCGCGGCGGGCGACGGCGTGACCGACGACACGGCGGCCCTGCAGCGGGCCGTGTGCGTGCTGCCTGAGGGCGGTCGGCTGGTGGTGCCGGAGGGCACCTACCTGACCGGCCCGATCCTGCTGAAGAGCCACATGACCCTGGAGCTGCAGGCGGGCGCGACGCTGCTGGGCAGGACGGACAAGGCCGCCTGGCCGGTGCTGCCCGCCACGGCGGAGGACCTGGACGGCGGAAAGCCGCTGCACTTCGGCGCCTTCGAGGGGCTGGCCCGGCGGATGTACGCCGCGCTGATCACCGCCGAGTACGCCAGGGACATCCGCATCGTCGGACCCGGCACACTGGACGGCAACGCCCAAAATGCCGATTGGTGGCGCACCTTCGAGGCCGACCCGGTGGCCCGGCCCCGCGTGCTTTTCATGAACCGCTGTCAGGGTGTGACGGTGCACGGCGTGAACGTGGCCAACTCCCCCTCCTGGCACATGCACCCCTACTACTGCAGGGATGTGGCGTTCCTGGACGTGTCCGTGTCCGCGCCCCACGACAGCCCGAACACCGACGCGCTGGACCCGGAGTGCTGTGACAAAGTGGACATCGTGGGCTGCCGGTTCTCGGTGGGCGACGACTGCATCGCCATCAAGTCCGGAAAGCTGGAGCTGTACAAAATGTGCCCCGCCGCCGCCAGCCGCCACACCGTGCGCAACTGCCTGATGGCCTTTGGCCACGGGGCGGTCACGCTGGGCAGCGAGATCTCCGGCGGCATTCGGGAGCTGTCCGTCAGCCAGTGCCTGTTCCGGGAAACGGACCGGGGGCTTCGCATCAAGACCCGCCGGGGCCGCGGCAACAGCTGCGACATCGACGGCATCGAATTCGACAACATCCGCATGGAGGGCGTGAAGACGCCCATCGTGATGAACATGTGGTACCGCTGCGTGGACCCGGACGGCGATTCCGACTACGTCCAGGGCCGCGCGCCGCTGCCGGTGGACGAGCGCACGCCCCGGCTGGGCCGCTTCCGCTTCTCCAACATGGATTGCGAGAACGCCCAGGCCGCGGCCTGCTACTGTGACGGCCTGCCGGAGCGCCCCATCGACGAGGTGGTGTTCGAGAACGTGCGCGTCACCTTCGCCGAAGACGCCCGCCCCGCGGTGCCCTCGATGTTCACCGGCGCGCCGGAGCGCTGCCGTTTGGGGCTGTACCTTGAGAACGTGCGCCGGGCAGTGCTCAAAAACGTGACCGTCAATGGGCAGCTGGGCGAGGCTGTCGTCACCGTGGGCGTGGACGAGCTGGTTCAGGAATAACGGAGGACAGAGCCATGTATGAAGCCATCGACCGCTATGTGTTCAGCCTGATCGAGCGCTCGTCCCCCGAGCGGACGGCCTGGAACATCGAAAAGGCGCGCCAGGGCGCGCCCACCAACTGGAACTACATCGACGGCTGCATGATCACCGCGCTGATCGAGATGGCGGACATCTCCGGCGACGCGCGCTACTTCGACTTCTCCCGGCGCTTCATCGACGCCTTTGTGGGCGAGGACGGCAGCGTGCGCACCTTCAGGCCGGAAAAGCACACGCTGGACGACATCAACGAGGGCCGCGTGCTGTTCACGCTGTACGACCGCACCGGCGAGGCGAAATACCGCCTGGCGGCGGACACGCTGAAGCGTGCGCTGGATGCGCAGCCCCGCACTCACGAGGGCAGCTTTTGGCACAAGCAGATCTACCCCGACCAGGTGTGGCTGGACGGCATCTACATGGCCCTGCCCTTCCTGGCGCTGTACGAGGGGCACTTCGGCGGCGGGGACTACGGCGACATACTGCGCCAGGTGGAAACCGTGCGCACGCACATGCGCGACGGGAAGACCGGCCTGTACTACCACGGCTATGACGCCAGCCGCAGCGCCTTTTGGGCCGACCCGGTCACCGGGCTCTCCAAGAGCTTTTGGCTGCGCAGCATCGGCTGGTTCGCCGTGGCGCTGGCGGACCTGATCGAACTGGTGCCCGAGGGCGCGGGCCGGGCGGAACTCGTTCGGACTCTGGCGGAGCTGGCGGAGGCCGCCTGGCGCTTCCGCGACCCGGAGACGGCCATGTACTGGCAGGTGCCCGACCGCCCCGGCGAGGCGGGCAACTACCTGGAATCCAGCGGCAGCGCGATGCTGGCCTACGCCATGCTGAAGGGCGCGCGGCTGGGCGCGCTGGACGCGGCCTTCGCGGACCGGGGACGGATGACCTTCGACGGCATCGTGAATCACCGCCTGTCCTTTGTGGAGGGCGAGTTGAACCTGGGCGGCATCTGCCTGGTGGCGGGGCTGGGGCCCGAGGACAACCGGCGGCGGGACGGCAGCTACGAATACTACATCTCCGAGCCCGTGGTGGAGAACGACGCCAAGGGCGTCGCGCCCTTCGTGCTGTGCTATACGGAGGTCAAGCGCCGCATGGGCGCATAAGTCAGGACAACAATCACTCAAGGAGGCGGCGATATGGCGTATTTGACGCTGAAGAACATCAACAAGATTTACCCGAACGGCTATCACGCGGTGCACAACTTCAATCTTGAAATTGAGAAGGGTGAATTTGTTGTATTTGTGGGGCCCTCGGGCTGCGGCAAGTCGACGACCCTGCGCATGATCGCCGGCCTGGAGGACATCTCGAACGGCGAGTTCCTGATCGACGGCAAGCGCGCCAACGAGCTGGGACCCCGGGAGCGCGAGGTGGCCATGGTGTTCCAGAGCTACGCCCTGTACCCCCAGATGACGGTGTACGACAACATCGCCTTCGGCCTGACCCTGCAGGGCGTGGACGAGGACGTGATCGAAAAGCGGGTGCAGAACACCGCCCGCATACTGGGCCTGACGGAGTACCTGGACCGGCTGCCCAGGGCGCTGTCCGGCGGCCAGCGCCAGCGCGTGGCCATCGGCCGCGCCATCATCCGCAAGGTGGGCATCTTCCTGATGGACGAGCCGCTGTCCAACCTGGACGCCAAGCAGCGCGTCACCATGCGCTATGAGATCGCCCAGATCCACCGGGAGACCGGCGCGACCACCATCTATGTCACCCACGACCAGACCGAGGCCATGACCCTGGCCGACCGCATCGTGGTGATGAAGGACGGCTACGTCCAGCAGATCGGCACGCCCTACGAGCTGTACTACAAGCCGGCGAACGTGTTCGTGGCGGGCTTCATCGGCGAGCCGCCGATGAACTTCGTGCGCGGCACGGTGAAGAACGGCTGCCTGGCCTTCGGCGACAACGCGCTGGACCTGAAGCGCAAGTACGCGGACATCGACCGCTATGAGGGCAAGCAGCTCGTGCTGGGCTTTCGCCCCGAATCCATCGCGCTGGGCGAGTCGCCCGAGGGCTACGGCGTCACCTGCCGGGTGGAGCTGACGGAGATGCTGGGCGACAACACCAACGTATACGTCACCGCCGGAGACACTCAGGCCATCCTGAAGGTGGACTCCCACGACACGCCGGACACCGACGTGGACATCGCCTTCTCCATACCGCTGGAGAGCGTGTACCTGTTCGACGCCGAAACGGAGAACGTGATCGAATAGAATCGATATCGCAAGCCCCTGGCGCATGCGCCGGGGGCTTTTGAATGGAGGTAGGGTTATGAACATCGGCATCCGCCTGCACGACACCGCGCCCGGCACGCTGGAGCAGCGGCTGGACTTCGCAAGGGCCCAGGGCTTCACCTGCGCCCACCTGGCGCTCTCCAAGGTGCTTACCGACTTCCCGATGGACGACGCGCCAAAGCTGCTCACCGACGAGCTGGCCGACCGGGTGAAGGCCGCGTTCAGGGATCGAGACATGGGCTGCGCGGTGCTGGGCTGCTATCTGAAGCTGGCCACGGACGACGCCGGGGCCCTGGCGCGCACCCAGGAGATCTACCGCGCCCACTTGCGCTTTGCGAGGAGGATCGGCGCGGGCGTGGTGGGTACCGAGACGCCGCCCGCTCCCGGCCTGAGCCTGGCCCCGGACTCCGAGGAGGCCTTCCGGCTGTTCCTGCGCTGCGTGGAGCCGCTGGCGCGCTGCGCCGAGGAGGAGGGTGCGCTGCTGGCCATCGAGCCGGTGGCCTGCCATATCGTCAGCACCCCGGAGAAGGCCGAGCGCATGCTGGACGCGCTGAAATCGGACAGCGTGCGCATCATACTGGACGCCGTGAACCTGCTGACCCGGGAGAACTGTACCCGTGCCGACGCCATCGTGGAGGACGCGCTGCGCCGCCTGGGCGACCGGGTGAGCGTGCTGCACCTGAAGGACTACACCGTGGACCCCCAGGCCTTCATGACCAGAGCCTGCGCCTGCGGCACGGGCCTGATGCGCTACGAGAGTCTGCTGGACTACGGAAGACGGCGCGACCTGCCCATGACGCTGGAGAATACCCGGCCCGACAACGCCGAGTCCGCCCGGCTGTTTCTGGATAACCTGGCGAAAGGGTTGGACGCATGAAGCACGCCGTGACAAAGCGGGGCTGTCTCAAAGCGATTTTGAGACAGCCCCGCTTGCATTGGATCACCTGAACCAGTCCTTCGGCAGGAACCTGCGCTGGTTTTCCAGCATGTCGTCGAACAGCCTCTGCCCGTCCGCGCTCTCCACGCAGGCCATCTGCGGGTCGTTCATAAAGGTGGTGAAGCCCAGCGCGCGGTCGCAGGTCAGCGCCGCGGTCAGGGTGTTCTCCTGATTGTACACGTGCCGGGCGACCAGCGGCAGCAGATTGCCGGGCAGCGGACCGGCGAACGCCGGCTCGATGCGGTCCAGCCCGAACAGGGCGTTGGTCTCCACCAC
Source organism: Christensenellales bacterium (assembly GCA_045130815.1). Lineage (GTDB taxonomy): Bacteria > Bacillota > Clostridia > Christensenellales > Aristaeellaceae > UBA2862. Next base: position 76 of record JBGUQG010000074.1, on the reverse strand, counting down.
GCTGCCCAGGGGCAGGTTGGGAATCTGTCCGCAGTTGGGGATGTTCACATTGGACACCATGTCGCCCAGCCCCAGC
>JBGUQG010000073.1:0-4527 GCA_045130815.1 Christensenellales bacterium | reverse complement strand
CGGATGTAGGTGACCAGGCCCTGGGAGCCCTCGCCGGCCAGCTCCACGCCCTCGTACAGCTGCTGGGCGATCTGCATGGTCTTCTGGGTGGTGAAGCCCAGCTTGCGGCTGGCCTCCTGCTGCAGATTGGAGGTGGTGAAGGGCGGCGCGGGCAGCCTGCGGCGCTCGCTGCGCCGGATGGCGGACACGGTGAACTTCGCGCCCTTGCAGCGCTCGATCACGTCCTGCGCGTCCTCGCGGGTCTTCAGCTCCAGCCTTTCCTCGCCCACGCCCGTGTAGCGGGCGGTGACCTGGGCGTCGCCGATGGCGAAGGTGGTGCCCAGCGTCCAGTATTCCTCGGGGATGAAGGCCTCGATCTCGCTTTCGCGGTCGCAGATGATCTTGGTGGCCACCGACTGTACGCGGCCCGCGCTCAGGCCCTTCTTGACCTTCTGCCACAGGATCGGGCTGATCTTGTAGCCCACCAGCCGGTCCAGCACGCGCCGGGCCTGCTGGGCGTTGACCAGGTCCATGTCGATCCTCCGGGGGCTCTTCACCGCGGCCTTCACGGCCTTGCTGGTGACCTCGTGGAACTCGATGCGGCAGGCTGAATCCTCGTCGATGCCCAGCACGTTGGCCAGATGCCAGGAGATGGCCTCGCCCTCGCGGTCCGGGTCAGTCGCAAGATAGATCCTGCTGGCGGAGCGCGCTTCCTTGCGGATGCGGCTGAGTATGTCGCCGCGCCCGCGAATGGTGATGTACTTGGGTTCAAAGTTATTGTCCACATCCACGCCGATCTGGCTCTTGGGCAGATCCCGGACGTGCCCCTGGGAGGCCTCCACCTTGTAGCCGCGCCCCAGGAACTTTCCGATGGTCTTCGCCTTGGCCGGCGATTCGACGATGACGAGCTTGTTTGCCATACTTTCCTCCGAAACAGGGAACAGGAAACAGGGACAGGGAACAGGGCATAGCCGTTCCGCCCCTCATCCTTCTTCCGATTAGTCGTATGCCCGGTACATGCCGCCCGGGACCTTTTCTATTATTCCCCGAAGTTCCAGCATTGTCAAGTGGGAATTTAGCTTTGCCGCGGTAAAACCGGTGGCGGCCGCCAGTTCATCGAAGGAGAGGGCCTCGGCCCGCAGCGGGGCGACCACGGCCTCCTCCTCCGGCTCCAGGGGCTCCCGCTTTGCGCTTGGGACCGGGTTTTCGGCGGGCCGCTGGGCCCAGCGATAGTATTCCAGGATGTCCCAGTGGCTGAGCACCGGGGTCGCGCCCTCCAGGATCATGCGGTTGGGCGCGCTGCTCTGGGGCGAGTAGATGCCGCCGGGAACGGCGAACACGTCCCGCCCCTGCTCCAGCGCCAGGTTCACGGTGATCATCGCGCCGGAGGCCTTGGCCCCCTCCACCAGCAGCGTGCCGGAGCTCATGCCGCTGATGATGCGGTTGCGGGCGGGAAAGTTCCCGGCGTTGGGCGGCGTGCCCGGCACGAGCTCAGACACCACGGCCCCGCCGCTTTCGATGATCTCGTCCATCAGCGGTCCGTTCTCCGGCGGATAGACCACGTCCGCCCCGCAGCCCAGCACGGCGACGGTGGGGCCGTGGCCGTCCAGCGCGCCGCGATGGGCGCAGCTGTCGATGCCCCGGGCCAGCCCGCTGACCACGGTGACGCCGTTTTCCGCCAGCCCCTTGCCGAAGGCCCGGGCGGCGCGCTGGCCGTCCCGGGTGCAGCGCCGGGAGCCCACCACGGCCACCGCGCGCGCCGCGTTCAGGTCGGCCCCGCCCCGCACGTACAGCGTGGGCGGCGGGTCGTAGATGCCCGTCAGCGGGGCGGGGTAATCGTCCGACAGACGGGTGACGGCGCGCAAGCCGCTCCGCTCCAGGCGGTCGAACAGCCGGTAAAAATACCCGGTGTCCCGGGCGGCGCGCAGCTTTTGCAGCGTCTGAGGCCCCAGCACCTTCATGTCCGGCGGCGTCAGCACGCCGCCCAGGGCATCCCAAACCCCGCGGGCGTCCTCGTACAGGCTGAGCAGCTGGTAGAACCGCTTGGGACCGATGCCCTCCACGCTGGAAAGCCACACCCAATACTGCTCCATGGCGGTGTATTCCATGGGCTTACCTCTTCGCGGCCTTCGCGGCGCGCTTCTTCGCGGCGCGGCGCTTCTGAAGCCTGCGCTCGCGCCGGCGGTCGTCCGCGATCAGCCAGACGGCCTCGACGATGGAGAACAGGCACAGGAACAGCAGCAGCCACTTGGTGATCTCGTTGTCGATAAATGCCATCGCGGGATTGACCCGGTCGATGCCAAAGAATACGACGTACATCAGGCACATGACGATCGTGACGTGGGGCAGCAGCTTGCGCATGGCGTTCCCTCCCATAGGATTACAGGTCTACGATGACGATGGCGTCGCTGGATTTGCGGCCCGTGCCGCTGGGGGTGCTCACGCGCTTGTCGCCCACCACCAGCACGGAGGTGTCGCCGCCGTCCAGGTTGTAGGCGCGCGCGCAGCCCAGCTTGTGCATCAGCTCGGAAAGCTCCGTCAGCTTCATCCCCCGGGAGCGCCTGGACCGGCCCTCCACCACCACGAAGCAGTAGTGGCCCGGCTCGTAGTAGCCCAGCGCGGTGCGGGGGTTCGCGGGGGTCAGCGTGGAATTGAACTGGGTCATCGCGCCGCCATTGTCGTCCAGCAGCTTCGGGCCGAAGTTCCAGATCTGGCAGGCCCCCTCGGCCACGGCGGTCTCGATGTCGAAATCGGAGGGCGAGTAGGTCTCCATGCTGCCGTCCCAGTACAGGGCGCACAGATCCCACCGGGGGCGGGCGTCGTTGCGGTACAGCTCGCCGTTGCGCATGACCACGCCGCCGGAGCGCGCGCCGTAGAAATCGCCGTTGATGGCGATGATGCCGCCCGCGCTCTGGCTCATATTGGTCACCCAATCGCGCATGCCCTTGCCAAAGGTATCCTTGGCGAAAACGCTCTTGAGGCAGATGATGTCCTTGATGTAGATGTCCGCCACGTAGTAGACGACTCTGTTCTCGCTGTAGCGGGTCAGCGTGATGTTCAGGTTCGCGCTCTGGTAGCCGCTGTCGCTCTTGATGACCTCGCCGTCGGTGAATTTGTCGGGAAACCGGTCGCCGAACCAGCCCACCCGCTCGTTGGAGTGCACGCTCTTCTTGGGGGTGTTCGGGTCCTCCGTGGGTTCGGGGGTCGGGGTCTGCTCCGGGGCGGCCTGGGTGGCCGGGGCGGCGGGGGCTTCGGCGGTCGCGTCGGCGGCGGGCGCCTGGGTGGCGGTCACCGCCGGGGCCTCCACGCGCACCACGTTGCGGCTGGAGACGATGCCCACGGACTGCTCGTGCCGGGGCAGCACGTGGTGAAACAGCGCGAACACCACCAGCGCCGCGCCCAGCAGCGCCGCGTCACATACGATCAACACCCACAGGGGCCTGGGCCGCCGGGAAAGCTGGCGGCTGAGCCAGGACCTCCGCTTCTTCCGCTTGCTCACGCGGCTCATGCTCCTTTACCCGATTTGCTGCGGTATACGAACTTGCCCTGCACCACGAAGCTCAGGCAGAACAGCACCACCTCGACCACGATCTTGGCCAGCGCGAAGGGCCAGCCCCAGCCGGTCAGAAGGTGCATCAGCCCCAGGTTCAGCGCCAGGATCACCACGGCCAGCGCCACGTACTTGACGATGGCCCTGCCCAGCGTCTCGTTGCCCTTGAACACCATGTGGCGGTTCACGGCGAAGTTGACCGTGCCGCTGACCAGTCGGGCCGCGATCACGCTGAAGTTCAGCGACACCGCCGCCGGCCAGGCCGCGGTCAGCGCCTTCAGCACCAGCGCCAGCACGTAGTCGATGACAAAGGACAGCAGCGACGACGCGCTGAACTTCAGTATGCACAGGTAGATCTTGAGGGAATCCCTGAACGGATTGAAGTGGGACGAGGCGTTGTCGTTCAGATACACCGTCTCGATCCATTCCTCCACCACCGGCATGCCGGACTGGGCCGCCGTCAGCAGCATGTTGATCTCGTATTCATAGCGGTCGCCGGGCACCTGCGTAAAGCGGGCCATCGCGTCCCGCCCGAAGGCCCGCAGGCCGGTCTGGGTGTCGTACACCTTTACGCCGCTGGCGATGGAAAACACGTGGCGGGTCACGCCGTTGCCGAAGCGGCTGCGCAGGGGCACGTCGCCCTCGAACTTGCGGCTGCCCAGCACCAGCGCCTCCGGGCGGCGGCGGGCGGTCTCGCATACGCGCAGTATGTCCTCATAGCGGTGCTGGCCGTCGGCGTCGGCGGTCACGGCCACGTCGCACTCGGGCATGCGCTCCAGCACGTGGGCGAAGGCCGTCTTCAGCGCCGCGCCCTTGCCCCGGTTCACAGGGTGGCGAAGCAGCGCCACGCCCTGGGGCAGGGCGTCGAATATGCGGGCGAACTCCGCGCCGCTGCCGTCGTCCACCACCACGGGGACGAAATCGGCGTCGCCCTGGAAGCGGTCCAGCAGACCCAGCAGCTTCTCGTCGGGCTTGTAGGCGGGTATGATCAATGCGAT
>JBGUQG010000072.1:0-3348 GCA_045130815.1 Christensenellales bacterium | reverse complement strand
CGTCGCGAGACTGTCGGGCAGGGTGATGCGCTCCAGCTTCCCGCAGTTCTTGAACGCATTGTCACCGATGCGCGTTATACCCTCAGGGATGTCAAGGCTGGTGAAGTCGTTGTAATAAAACGCTTCCTGCGGGATTTCGGTCAGCCCCTTTGAGAGCGTGATCCGTTCCAGAATGCTGAACTTGAAGGCACCGTTTCCGAGGCTGGTGACGGAATCGGGCAGGACGATACTCTTCATTTTGGGAACGTAGTTAAAGGCTTCCTCGCCGATGGTGGTGACGGTGTCCGGCAGGACGATGCTTTCCAGATCAAAACAATCCGCAAAGGCCATCTTCCCGATCTCCTTCAGGGCGCTGCCCTCGGCAAAGCGCACGTTTATGATGGAGTGCCAATTCCTGAACACGCCGTAGCCGATTTTGGTAACGCTCGCCGGGATGACCACGTCGCCGCCCTCGCCGTAGTACTTCGTCAGCTCGCCGTCCCTGATCTCGAAATCGCTGTCCTCGTTGGATTCGGCGGACACCTCCGGCGCTTCCTCCGCGACGCCGTCCTCCGGTTCGCCGCCCAGCTCGACCTCCTCCTCCGGCACAGTGAGGTCCACGGTCTCGCTGAGTATCTCGTTCTCCAGTCCCTCCATCGTCGCCGCCGGGATCATCCCCAGCAGCAGCACCAGCGCCAGCAGCGCGATCAAAAACTTGCGCATGACGACACATCCCTTCAAAATACTTGTTGCGGATCAAAAACCATAAATTTACATTTATATCATACCAGGGAAGCGCCAAAAAGTCAATACGCCCGGTACTTGCCGGGCGCATTTCTCGGGGCTTGCCATCGTTCAACTTGCCACGAAGCACGCTTTGGGGGAAGGTATCGGAGGGGCGGAGCCCCTCTGATGTTCAATCCGCCCCGGCGACATGTGCGTCAGGGCCGCAGGCATTGGCGGGGGAAGCAGGTCCCCCGCCAAAAGGTTTACATCGGCTTGAAGCCCTCGCCCAATACCTCGTGGGCCTTGTTGGCGACCACGAAGGCGCGGGGGTCGGTCTCGAATATGATGCGGCGCAGGCGCATGGCCTCGAAGCGGCCCACCACGCACAGCAGCACCCGCTTCTTCGCGTGGCTGTACATGCCCATGGCCTCCAGCGCGGTGACGCCCCGGTCCATGTCCTTCATGATCCGCTCGGCGATGGCGTCGCTGTTGTCGGAGATGATGAAGTAGCTGTGGGCGGAGTTCGGGCCCTCCAGCACCAGGTCGATCAGCACGTTGCACAGGAAGATGCTGATCAGGCCGTACATGGCCGCCTGGGCCTCGAAGGCGAAGGCGCTGGCGATGATCACCAGGCCGTCGAAGAAGAATATGGCGTAGCTGACCCGCAGCACCGGGATCACCCGGTGCAAAAGCGATGCCAGCATGTCCGTGCCGCCGGTGGTGGCGCTGCCCCGCAGCACCAGGCCGAAGCCGATGCCGCTGATCGCGCCGCCGTACACTGCGGCCAGCAGCAGATCGTCGGTGGCCCGGGGCAGGGGAATGTGGTCGATGAGCAGCGACAGCAGCACCATCGCGATCAGCGAGCGCACGCCGAAGCGCACGCCCATCGAGCGCATGGAGATCAAAAACAGCGGCACGTTCAGCGCGATGTTCACCGTGCCCACGCTGACGCCAGTCAGGTGGTTCAGCAGCTGGCCCACGCCGGTAAAGCCGCCGTTGACCACCTGGTTGGGGATCAGATACATTTTATAGGCCACGGCCGCCGCCAGCAGGCCGAGTATGATCAGCAGGTCGTTTTTCAGTTCCGTGCGCAGCGTTTCCCTCATGTTCGAACCTCCCACGATGGTCTGCATATTTTACCACATCGGCGGTTTGAAATCAATCGGAACGCAACGCTTTCCAGTGGCATAGTGATACCATAGGCCGACAGGCCAATACCCGGCGCGCTGCGCGCCGGTGGGAAAGGCGTTGTGAATATGATGTATGAAAGCATGCCGCTGTATCCGATGATCAGGCCGGAGCGGGGCGACGGGGCCTGCGTTCGCGTGCCGGTGTTCGGCGGCGGAAGGGAGCCGGGGCGGCTTCCGGACGAGAGCCGGTGCCGCAGCGTGTGGATCGAGAACCCCTGCCGCCCGGGGGAGCTTGCCGAGGTGCTGCTGGGCGTGGATGATTGCGGCAACCTGACGGTGTGCGTGCGCCGCGACGGGGAACGGCCCTGCGGCTGCCGCCCGGGCAGGCCCCCGCGGCCCTGCCTGCCGCCCCCGCCCAGCTGTCCGCCGCCCCGCCCCCGCTGTGACGCGCGGAGGGGCCGGCTGTACGGAAGCTGGTGATGAGATAAGGGGACGGTTCATTATCTCGCTTTTCACACGCAAAATGAGATAAGGAACCGTCCCCCTTTCTCATTTTGCATATTCCTGTCACTGCCCGCATATATACAGTCGGATTGAACCACGAAAGGAAGGTTTGAGATGGACAGGATACGCGTGATGCTGGCGGACGACAATCTGAATATACTGAAGCTGCTGACGGATTTTCTTTCGCGCAAGCCGGATATCGAGCTGGTGGCCGCGGTCTCCGACGGGGTGGAGATCCCGGACGCGGTGCGCCAGCACGCGCCGGACTTGCTGGTGATGGACATCATCATGCCCCGGCGGGACGGCTTCATGACCCTGGAGGCGCTGAACGCCATGGACCCGGCGATCCGCCCCCGTGTGATCGTGCTGACCGGCCTGGCCCGGGACGATTTCATCATGCGGGCCATCCAGCTGGGGGCCAGCTACTACATGGTGAAGCCCTTCGACATGAACCTGCTGTACGAGCGCATCGTGGAGATCGCCCGGGAGCAGCCCGCCTCCGCCGCCGAGGCGGGGAACGCCGGGCGGGAGGAGACGGTGGACGAGCAGATCACCAACCTGTTTCTGACGCTGGGCATACCCGCCCACATCAAGGGCTACCAGTACCTGCGGGAGGCGGTGCGCATGGTGCTGGAGAACCACGATGTGATCAACCGCATCACCAAGGAGCTGTACCCCGGCATCGCCCGGAAGTTCGATACCTCCGCCAGCAAGGTGGAGCGGGCCATGCGCCATGCCATCGAGGTGGCCTGGACCCGGGGCCGCCTGGACGCGGTGAACCAGATGTACGGCTATCGGGTGTTCGCGCGGGAGGACAAGCCCACCAACGGCGAATTCATCGCCATGGTGTCGGACAAGCTGGCCGTGAAGAAGACGGCGTAATGAATGCCAGAAAGGACGAATTGCATACGGTTACTAGAGCGTGTTTCTAAATTCCCCAAGATGCATTTTCGGCGCCTTGAACTGCATTTCTGCGTTGGTTTCCCTTGACTTAGCGCCACTAAGCCTG
>JBGUQG010000071.1:0-4248 GCA_045130815.1 Christensenellales bacterium | reverse complement strand
TTGCCCTGGACGCCGATATGACCCTGGAGCAGGCCCACGCCGTCGCCGAGCAGGTGCACGACGACGTGGAGGCGGCCTTCCCCAGCGTGAAGCACATCATGATCCACGTGAATCCATATTGATCACACATTTTTTTCCAAACCCCTTGATTGGAGCGGCGCAATCCGTTAAAATATCGGTAGAGGATCACCGAACCACGGAAAGGAGCCGCCTATGGCCAAACTGACTGAACAGGTTTGCAACGCGCTGACGGAGCGCATCATCCCCTTCTGGAAGGGCCTTCGGGACGACGAAAACGGCGGTTATATCGGCCAGGTGGACTTCGACCTGACCCGCCGCCCGGAGGCCGACAAGGGCTGCATACTCAACAGCCGCATACTCTGGTTCTTCTCCGAGGCCAGCATGAGCCTGGGGGACGCTTCGCTTTTGGACGAGGCGCGCCACGCCTACGAAATGCTGAAGCGCATGACCGACACGGTCAACGGCGGCGTGTACTGGGCCCTGCGCCCGGACGGCACTGTGGCCGACGGCACCAAGCACACCTACAACCAGGCCTTCGCCATCTACGCGCTGTCGGCCTATCACCGCGCCAGCGGCGACGGCGAGGCCCTGCGCCGGGCGCTTGAGCTGTTTGACCTGGTGGAGACCCGCTGCCGCGACGCGGGCGGATACCTGGAGGCCTTCACCGCCGACTGGCAGCCCGCGGGCAACGACAAGCTCAGCGAGAACGGCGTGATGGCCGGGCGCACGATGAACACGCTGCTGCACGTGATGGAGGGCTACACCGGCCTTTTTGAGGCCTGTGGCGACGCCCGGGTGCGGGAAAAGCTGGTCCAAATACTGGACATCCTGGAAAGGCATATCTACAACCCCCGGCTGCGCCGCCAGGAGGTGTTCTTCGACATGGACTACCACACCCTGATCGACCTGCACAGCTTTGGCCACGACATCGAGACCAGTTGGCTGGCCGACCATACGCTCGACGTGCTGGCCGACGACGCCCTCGCCGCCCGGGTACGCCCGCTGCTGCTGGCGATGGCGGATCACACCTATCGGGCCGCCTTCACCGAGCGCGGCTTCGCCAACGAGTGCGAGAAGGGCGTCGTGGACCAAAAGCGGGTCTGGTGGGTACAGGCCGAGGCGCTGCTGGGCTTTCTGAACGCCTGGAGGCACACCGGCGAGGCCCGCTACCGGGAGGCCGTGGCCGCCCAGTGGCGCTTCATACGCGACGTGCTGACCGACCCCCGCGAGGGCTCGGAATGGTATTGGTACGTGATGCCCGACGGCACGCCGGGAAAGCTGCCCATCGTGGAGCCCTGGAAGTGCCCCTACCACAACGGCCGCATGGCGCTGGAGGTGCTGCGACGGGATCCCGACATCGAAGTATGATCACATTGACATAAGAGGAGGATGACTCATGGCCCAGATACTTCACGAAGGCAACCTTTTCCACCTGAGAAATGATCAGATCAGCTACGTGCTTTGCGAGATGCCCGGCGGCGTGCTGGCGCACCTGTACTTCGGCGCGCGGCTGGAACAGCTGAACCCCGTGAACCTGCTGCGCCGCGCCGGCGTGGCCGCGGACGGCAGCTACAGCGTGCAGGAGTGCTCGCTGGACCGCCTGCCCCAGGAGTATCCCTCCTTCGGCCTGGGGGACATGCGCGAGGGCGCGCTGACCGTGGAGGCCCCGGACGGCAGCACCGCCGTGGACCTGCGGCTGGTATCCGCCGAGGTGCCGGATGAAAAGCCCGCCCTGGAGGGCCTGCCGGCCACCCGCGGCGAGGGCTGCGCCGCGCTGCGGCTGAACCTGAAGGACGCCCACACCGGCCTTGAGGTGGCGCTGGACTACGCCATCTACGACGACTGCCCCGCCGTGACCCGCAGCGCGAAGCTGGTGAACGGTGGCAAGGGCACGCTGAACGTTACCCGGGCGCTGAGCCTGTGCCTGGAGCTCAATGACATCGATTGGGAGCTGATCACGCTGTCCGGCGGCTGGGCCAGGGAGCGCGCGATCCATCGCCGTCCGCTGGTGCAGGGCCACCAGGGCGTGTCCAGCCGCCGGGGCGCCAGCAGCCTGCAGGTATCGCCCTTCATTTCGCTGGTCCGCCCGAATACCGACGAGGAGCAGGGCGAGGCGCTGGGCGCGGCCCTGATCTACAGCGGCAACTTCATCGCCGAGGCCGAGGCCACCCAGTATGACTTTGCCCGCGTGCTGCTGGGCATCAACGACCGGGATTTTGCCTGGCGGCTGGAGCCGGGCGAGAGCTTCCGCACCCCAGAGGCCGCGTTGGTGTACTCCTGCGAGGGCATCGGCGGCATGAGCCGGGGCTTCCACAGGCTGTGGCAGAATCACCTGCTGCCACGGCGCTGGGTGGGCCGACCCCGTCCGGTGCTGCTGAACAGCTGGGAGGGCTGCTATTTCGACTTTGACGAGGACAAGCTGGTGGCGATGGCCGCCGAGGCCGCGAAGGCGGGCGTGGAGCTGTTCGTGATGGACGACGGCTGGTTCGGCCACCGCGACGACGACACCACCTCGCTGGGCGACTGGGGCGTGGACCTCCATAAGCTGCCCGGCGGCCTGAAGCGACTGGGCGACCGGGTGCGTGCGCAGGGCATACAGTTCGGCATCTGGATGGAGCCGGAGATGGTCTCCCCGGACAGCGACCTGTACCGCGCGCATCCTGACTGGGCGCTGCACATCCCGGGCCGCGACTACATCACCGCCCGGCACCAGCTGGTGCTGGACCTGAGCCGCCGGGACGTGCAGGATTTCATCGTGGACGCCGTGACCACCACCCTGAACGAGAGCGGCGCGATCTATCTGAAGTGGGACATGAACCGCAACTTCTCCAACATCGGGTCGGCGCTGCTGCCCCCCGAGCGGCAGAAGGAGGTGCCCCACCGCTACATGCTGGGCCTGTACGCGGTGATGGAGCGCCTGGTGAAGGCCTTCCCGGACGTGCTGTTCGAGGGCTGCTCCAGCGGCGGCGGGCGGTTTGACGCGGGCCTGCTGTACTACGTGCCCCAGTATTGGTGCTCCGACGACACCGACGCGCTGATGCGCTGCCGGATCCAGTACGGCACCACCATGGTGTTCCCCGCCAGCACGATGGGCAGCCACGTCAGCGCCGTGCCGAACCACCAGACCGGCCGGGTCACGCCCATGGACGCCCGCTTCGCCGTGGCGATGGGCGGCAGCTTCGGCTACGAGCTGGACCCGCTGAAGCTGTCGGATGAGGATCGGCAGAGCATGCGCGACCAGGTGGCGTTCGCCAGCCGCACCCAGAGCCTGCGGCTGTACGGCGACCTGTACCGGCTGCGCTCGCCCTTCGAGTGCAACCTGACGGCCTGGATCTGTGTCGCCCCGGACAGGAGCGAGGCCATCTTCACGCTGGTGCGCGCGCTGTCCGTGCCCAACCTCGTGCCCCCGATCATCAAGCTGAACGGCCTCGATCCCAAGAGGCGCTACCTGGTGGTCGAGACCGGCGAGGTCTTTGGCGGTGACGAGCTGATGTATTCCGGCCTGTGCTGCCCTCTGAAGCAGCGCGACGCGGCGTCGCTGATGTACACGCTGAAGGCGGTGGACGAGGCATGATGAACCGCTTCGACCCGCTGGGTCCGGCGTTTGTGCGCATGGGCCGCCGCGACCCGGACGAGAAGGCCTGCTGCCTGTGGTGGTCCGGCTCCGGCGTGCGCACCCGGGTGGACTGCGCCCGCTTTGAGGTGGAGGCCACCGCTGGGGACGACGAGTTCATCCCCTGGCTGGCGGTGACGCTGGACGGCGCGCCGGTGGCTCGCTTCCCGCTGCGCCCCGGCACCCATCGCTATTCGGTGCTGGGCGTGCTGGAAAGGGGCACGGCCCACGAGCTGGCGATCACGCGGGATACCCAGCCCACCGACGGCGATTCCGGCCCGCTGGTGCTGGACGCGATCTACACCGACGGCGAGCCCGTCGCCCCCGCGCCGCGGGAGCGGCTGATCGAGTTCATCGGCGACAGCCTGACCGTGGGCGAGGGCACCGTGGGGGACACCGGCGGCCAGGAGTGGCGCATGGTGTACATCTCCAACCAGTTCGCCTTCCCGACGCTGACCGCCGAGGCGCTGAAGGCTGAAAAGCGGGTGATCGCCCTGGGCGGCTGGGGCGCGTACCTGGCCTTTGACGGCGATCCGGAGCGGGCCATCGGCAGGATCTACGAACGGCTGTGCCCGCTGGTGCCCGGCGGGGATATGCCCTATGATTTCACTGCC
>JBGUQG010000070.1:0-2006 GCA_045130815.1 Christensenellales bacterium | reverse complement strand
ACTGCATATCCATTCCCTCCATTGATCAGAAAAACACATCAGATTCGCTCTGTAGAACGCGTATATCATATTGTACCGCATCCGCGGCGTTTTGTAAAGCGTCGGCGAGTTCAGAAATCGCGGGATACTCGGTGGCGGCGTGCCCGGCCTCGATCACGCACAGGCCGTTGTCCACAGCGTCCAGGGCCTTGTGATAGGCCATCTCGCCGGTCAGGTAGACGTCCGCGCCGGCCCGCCGGGCAATACAGGCATAGTCCTCGCCCGCGCCGCCCAGCACGGCCACCCTTTCGATCCTGCGCCCGGGATCGCCGTAGCAGCGCACCGGCGCCCGCAGGGCACGGCCCGCAAAGGCGCTAAACGTACCGAAGTCGGTTTGTTTTGGCGTGCCGATGCGCATGCCGCTGTCCAGAATGTCGATCTTGCCGAGCTCCAGCGCCGCCGCCAGGGCGTCGTTCACGCCGGGCGAGGCGTTGTCGAAGTTGGTGTGGGCGGCGATCATGGCGATATTTGAGCGAACCAGCGCGCAAAGCAGCCGCCCTTCGGCATCCGTTTCCACAAGATTCTTGCGGCCCCGAAACAGTATCGGGTGGTGCGTGACGATCAGCTGCGCGCCCTCATGCACGGCCTCCTCCAGCACCGCCATGCGCAGGTCCAGCGCGCAGAGCACCGTGTGCACCGGCGCGTCCGGCCTGCCGGCCAAAAGGCCCACGTTGTCCCATTCCTCGGCCAGCTCAAAGGGCGCGATGCCGTCGACCAGCGCAAGCACCTGTTCTACCGTTGCAGGCACGACAGGACCTCCCTCCAAATCTCAAGCTCCTCTGTAAGCGCCCGGCGCTGCGCCTCGTCATCTCCCTGATCGGCGCCCTTCAGCGCCTTTTCGGTCACGCGAAGCCGGAACCGGGCGTAATCGGTCAGCTCCGGCGGCAGCGTTCGCAGCAGCACCGGACCGACGACGCGCTCCTTCAGACCGTAGTCTGCTTTCCCTGGCTCCGCCGTCATGATGACGTAACACCGCCGGCCGTCCCTGACGACGCGCTCCTGCGAAATGGCATAGCCAATTTCGCAAAGCGCTCCGCGCAGCAGCGGCGCGGCCACATTGGGCTGCAATATGAGGCGGGCGCGCCCAAGGCGATGCCTGTCCTTTCGCAGTATGTCGGCGATGGTCGCGCCGCCCATGCCCGCAATCACAATGACGTCGGGAGCATCATCGGTCTGCGGTATGCCGTCGGCCACGCAGAACGCCGCCCGTTCAATGAGCCCGAGGTTGCCGATCAGCACCCTGGCCTTTTTCAGCGAGGGCTCTGAAATGTCCGACAGTATGACTCGCCCGCACTGGCCGGACTGGAGCAAAAACGCGCCGAGCCTGCCGTGGTCACAGCCTGTATCGGCACAGCACTGGCATTGTCCGACGAGGCTCGCGATCATCGACAGGCGCGGGTCCAGCGATATTCTTCCGCCTTGGCGCATCAGTCTATGGAATCCTTCAGCTTGCGGGACCGGCTGGGATGGCGCAGCTTGCGCAGCGCCTTGGCTTCGATCTGGCGAATGCGTTCGCGGGTCACCTTGAACTCCTTGCCGACCTCCTCCAGCGTGCGGGCGCGGCCATCCTCCAGGCCGAAGCGCAGCTTCAGCACCATTTCCTCCCGGGGCGTCAGCGTGGAAAGCACGTTCATCAGCTGTTCCTTCAGCATGGTGAATGCGGCTGCCTCCGCCGGGGCGGGCGCGTCGTCATCGGGGATGAAGTCGCCCAGATGGCTGTCCTCCTCCTCGCCGATGGGGGTCTCCAGGGAGACGGGCTCCTGGGCGATCTTGATGATCTCGCGCACCTTGTCCTCCGGGATGCCCATTTCCTCGGCAATCTCCTCGGGCAGGGGCTCGCGGCCATACTCCTGCAACAGCTGGCGGGACACGCGGATCAGCTTGTTGATGGTCTCCACCATGTGCACGGGGATGCGGATGGTGCGGGCCTGGTCGGCGATGGCGCGGGTGATGGCCTGGCGGATCCA
>JBGUQG010000069.1:0-17579 GCA_045130815.1 Christensenellales bacterium | reverse complement strand
CGGGCTTCACCTGCGAGATCGCCAAGGTCATCATCAACCAGTACAAGGACGTCTATCCTGAGCTGGAGCGCAACGGCGAGCACACGCTGGAGCAGCTGAAGCTGGAGGAGGAGCGCTTCCAGAGGACGCTGAAGAAGGGCCAGGCCGAGTTCGAGAAGGTCTACGGCAACATGATGCGCAAGAAGGAGGCCTTCACCGCGCTGAAGGCCAACAAGGCCGACCCGGACGCCGTGGCCGCCGCGCTGAAGCAGCTGCCGCCCAGCCCGGACAACAAGCCCATCATCGAGCAGGTGAAGGACGGCTCCATTTCCGATGAGACCATCGACGCCCTGCTGGCGGGCTGCGCCAAGATGGACGGCCGCAGCGCCTTCAAGCTGTACGACACCTACGGCTTCCCGGTGGAGATCACCTGCGAGATGGCCGCCGAAAAGGGCATCGAGGTGGACGTGGAGGGCTTCAACGAGCGCTTCAAGAAGCACCAGGAGGCCAGCCACGCCGGCGCCGAGCAGCGCTTCAAGGGCGGCCTGCAGGATCACAGCGAGCAGACCACCCGCCTGCACACCGCCACCCACCTGCTGCACGCCGCGCTGCGCAAGGTCCTCGGCCCCGAGGTCGCCCAGAAGGGCAGCAACATCACCCCCGAGCGCCTGCGCTTCGACTTCTCCTTCGGCCGCAAGATGACCGACGAGGAGAAGCAGGAGGTCGAGCGCCTGGTGAACGAGTACATCCAGGCCGCCGCCCCCATCACCTGCGAGGAGATGACCGTGGCCGAGGCCAAGGCCCAGGGCGCCATCGGCCTGTTTGAAAGCAAGTACGGCGAGCGCGTGAAGGTGTACACCATGGGCCCCTTCTCCAAGGAGATCTGCGGCGGCCCCCACGCGAACAACACCGGCGAGCTGAAGTCCTTCAAGATCAAGAAGGAAGAGGCCTCCTCCGCCGGCGTGCGCCGCATCAAGGCCACGATCGGGGAATAAAGGATAACGACGATGCCGCCCCCGCCGCAGAACGCGGCGGGGGCGGCGTGCGCCTCTTGATTATTTTCCCGGGGTCGCATATAATAGGTGTGAGAGTATCAGAAGGGAGTGAACGGCATGGTCTATACGACGGAGCAGATTCGCAGGATCACGGCGCCGATCGCGGCAACCTACGGCATTAAGAGCATGTCGCTGTTCGGCTCCTATGCCCGGGGCGAGGCGACCGAAAGGAGCGACGTGGATATCCTGATCGAGCGCGGCGCGATCCGGACTGCTTTTCAAATGGGCGGGCTGTACGCCGATCTTGCCGAGGGCCTGAACAAGGAATTGGACCTGGTTGCGGCGGACGGCCTGGACAGCGCCTTCCTTGAAAGAATTCGCAAGGACGAGGTGCGCCTGTATCCTTGATGCGAGCAACAGGATGCGAGGGAGGACGGTTATGATGACGGAGAGGGATGCGCAACTGCTTCAAAGGCTTGTGCAGTATTGCCGTGAGATCGAGCAGACGGTTGAATACTTCGGCTCGGACGAAAAGCGGTTTATGTCTGATTTTATCATGCGAAACGCCGTCAGCATGCCCTTGCAGCAGATTGGCGAGCTTGCGACGCATTTGACGGATGATTTTATTGCTCGACACGCGGCGATACCGTGGAAGCAGATCAAGGGCATGCGCACATGGTTTGCCCATCAGTATTGGAATCTGAATTATGCCACCGTTTGGGCCACTGTGCGGGAGGATATCCCCGCGCTGAAGGCGCAGTGTGAAAGGCTGTTGGACGGGAAAGACGTGGGAGAGTAATCGAGGATCTAAATCATACACAAAGCCGCCCCCGCCGCGCATAGCGGCGGGGGCGGCGTGCATGAATGATATCACTTCACCCTGACCATCGTGCCGTTGGCGGCCTTTGAGGAAACCGGATTGCCACGTTGGCAGCCTGGCGGCTGTCCTCCTCGCAATGACAAGGGACAGGACGCGGGCGTCTGCGCCGAACGATGTCATTGCGAGGAGCGGAGCGACGTGGCAATCCGGTTTCCATAAACCGGGGATTGCGGCGCGATCACTTCACCCTGATCTTCACCTTGACCTTCGTGCCGTTGGCGGCCCTCACGGTGATGGTGGCCGTGCCCGCCTTCAGCGCCGTGACTTTGCCCGCCTTGCTGACCTTGGCGACCGACGGCTTGTTGGAGCTCCACGTCAGCGTGGACAGCGTGCCCGAGGGCAGCTTGGCCTTCAGCGCCAGGGACTTGCCCTTCTTCAGCTCCAGCGTCGCCCCGGCCTTTACCTTCTTGCCGCTCCTGTACAGCGTGATCGTCTTGGGGCCGGGCTTGACGGTGATCTTCGCCGTGGCCTTTCTCCCGTTCTCCGCGGTCACGGTGATGATGGCCGTGCCCTTCGTCAGCGCCGTGACCACGCCCTTCGCGGATACCTTGGCGACCTTCGGCTTGTTTGACTTCCACGTCGGCTTCGTCTTCGTGTCCGCGGGCGTCAGCTTGGCCTTCAGCGTCACGGTGTCCTTCGCGCCGAGGGTGACCTTGGTCTTGTTCAGGGTGATCTTGGTGGGGTTATCGGGCTCGACGTAGACTTCGATGCGGTCGGGATCATAGTAATCCACGATGTCAGCGGTTATGTATGTCTGGCCCTCTGCCACAGCTGTAATCACGCCATTCGAGTTGACTTTGGCAACTTCTGGATCATAGGATTTCCATTTGATCATGCTTTGATCGGCTTCCAGTGGCGAGATGGTCGCGCTGAGCGCAACGGTCTTGCCGACCTTGATGTGGATAGGACCTTTCTGGTCGATCTTGATCGATTCAGGATCGGGCCGGATGACTTCGACATCAAAGGAAGCTTTGCCGTTATCCGGGGTGGTTGCCGTAATGGTGGCCTTGCCCATCTTGCAGAAGTTCAAGACTATTCTATAGTCTCCATTATTAGTTTTATCTGTTTTTTCAATCTTCACAGTTGAATCGTCCGATGAAGAGAAAGTGACGGGCATTTCAAAACCTGTTTCTTCGCTATAGGGCGTTTCTTTAAAAAGATATATCTCTTCAGTTCTATACAACTTAACTTCAGAAAAGGGTATTCCTTCATCCCATTCGTCGGAGAACCATATTCTTGTGGATTCGGGTACGATGATATTCACCTGAGTCGCCTTACCCTTGCCATCGGCGGTACCAGCAGTGATGATTGCATTACCTGGTCTAATGCCTGTGACGACGCCGTTTTGATCCACTGTTGCAATAGACGTATCAGAGGATGCCCATTTAAGAGTAGTCGCAAGGTCGGCAGGGCTTTGTTTCACCTTGATCGAGCGAGCATGGTTTATATAGACGATGAGGTAGTTAACATATTCAAATGTGCTTTCATCATATTCTCCATAATCCCCTTTTTCATCTGATAGTATAACCGGTGCATTAAAAGGAATACCCAATGCATCTGCATAGCGTTCGGCATAAGTGCCAGTCATACCGCGAATAACCACATTATTACTATCGTTGAACGCAGTTCGGTTTATTATTGTCACACTTTCAGGAATTGTTATTTCTTCCAGATTATGGCAACTACTAAATGCATTTTCGTCTATTGTCTGAACGCTATTCGGAATAATAATCTTTTTCAGACTATTGCATTGTGAAAAAGCACCATAGCCAATATACTTTATACTATTTGGAATAACAACAGTTTCTATGCTATCACACCTCAAAAATGCATGTGTATCGATGCTTTCAATGGTATTGGGTATTTCTATTATTTTCAGACTATGACAATCCATACAAAATCCCCAATTAACCGATTTTAACTGGTTGGAGAATTGTACTTTCGTCAAGCTTGTACATCCGCTTAGTACATTTTGATTCGTATCTGTAACGCTGTTTGGAATTGTAATTTCCTTTAGTTTTGTGCAGCCTGAAAACGCACCGAAACCGATGTAAGTTACGCTATCTGGAATACTGACGCTCTCCATGATTTCATCGCCAGCAAATGCTTCTTGACCGATTATCTTTACGCCATTTGGAATAACAACATTCTTTTCAAATCCCCTGTATCTGGAAAGTACACCTTCTTCATCAATTACGAAATCACTATCTTCATTTGCCAAAATACTATTTGTGATTTCGGACTTGATAGAAGGTGCTTCGTTATAAAGAACACTCTCTTTTTCACAAAAAAGTCCATTAACCCCAAGGGCTTCCGCTTCCCCAATCTCAATATCCACCGGCGCGCTGACAATTTCGTCTTCTGCCATGCCAACTGAATACATGGAGAACAGCAAACATAAAACAGTGAGAAACAGAATAGGTTTCAGATGACGCATAGAACACCCTCCTTACAAGCTATAGTTGTTAATATGATCATAATACAAAAAGTATGAGTTGTCAACCACAATTATTGTTTGTTGTCACCAATTCCTGTTGTTAGAATAGAGTCGAGGAAGTGATAAAGATGCTGCCAAACCTGAAACAGTTGCGCCGGGAAGCGGGTATCAGCCAACAAGCGTTGGCGGATGTTTTGGGAATGAGCCAGCAGTCTGTCAATCACTATGAAAATGACAATACCCAGCCGGATATTCAAACCCTGAAGCAAATGGCCGACTACTTCCACACCTCCATCGACTACATAGTGGGTCACACGGACATTCGGGATCGCATTGAGCCCACCACCGCCTACCACCTGAACGAAGCCGAGGCCGACCTCATCACCCGCTACCGTTCCCTCTCCCCAAAGCAGCGGGCCTGCGTTGCCCAGGTGATCGAAACGCTGCTGGACAAATGATATACGCCTCGTAACCGCGCTTCGGCGCGGTTTTGTTGACAATGGCTGAATACATGCATATAATTGAAATAGAGAACGGGCATATTATGATCCGGAAGGGAGGCGTATCAGCGTGTGCGACAAGAGGGAAGCCCTGGTGATTCTGGATGAGGTCTGCAAAAGATGCTCCGAGGTAATTCCCGTGACGGACGCGTATCTGTACGGCTCCTATGCCAGGGGAGATTACGACAGCGAATCGGATGTGGATATCATACTGGTATCCGCGCTGCCCGCAGACGCGATCTGGCCCAAGCGGCGGCAGATTTCCCGCATCGCCAACGCGCTGTCCACCGACCATGACGTTACGGTTTCCGTGTGCGTCAGGTCCAGGGAACAATTCCAGCCGCAGTCGATGCCCTATTACCACAATATCGTGAACGATGGTATTCGATACGCAGGAGCCTGAAGGAGGCCAACCGATGGATGGGGAGAATAAAAGCCTGAATCCGGAGCGGGATCTCGCCATTGTCCGACTTGACCATGCTCGGGAGGACCTTGACACGGCGGTGCTGGTATGCGGGTCCGGGGATTACCGATCTGCGGCCAACAGGTCCTATTATGCGATATTCCACGCGATCCGCGCGCTTGCCGCCCTGGATCATGTGGAAATGCGCAAGCACAGCGGCTATATTTCTGAATTCAGGAAGAGATATACCAAGACGGGCATCTTCGACAGGCAGCTGTCCGATATTCTGACAGATGCCTTTGAGGTCCGAAATGAAAGTGATTACGACGACTTTTTCGTGATCGCGAAGGAGGATGTTGAGCAGCAAATCGAGGACGCCAAGCTGTTCATCAAACAGGTTGAAGCCTATCTGGCCCAAAGGGATGTAATACCAACCTACAGCCTAAAGCATACCAGCCTATAATCTTTTGAACGAAGCCGAGGCCGACCTCATCACCCGATACCGTTCCCTCTCCCCGAAGCAGCGGGCCTGCGTTTCCCAGGTGATCGAGACGCTGCTGGATAAATGAATACACGCTCCACGACCGCGCTTCGGCGCGGTTTTGTTTGACAATTGCTATCTTAATGCATATAATGGAACTAAAGAATCCAAGGGATGGTTTATAAGGAGGTGCGCCTATGGAAATGTCCATTGCAAAGGTGACCAGCCAGGGCCAGATCACCATACCCGCGGACATTCGCAGACGGTTGGGCATCCAGCCGGGTGGAAAGGTGGTCTTCATACAGGAGGGCGACTGGGTCCTGATGACGAACGCTACGATGGAGGCTTTCCGTCAGATGCAGGATGCTTTTGCGCCGGAAGCGGAGCGCCTGGGGCTGAAAGATGAGCAGGACGTTGTCGATCTCGTCAGGCAGGTGCGGGCAGAGCGCCGGAAGGAAGCAGAAAATGCGGGTCATGCTTGATACCAACGTGCTGCTGTCCGGCTTTGCTTTTCGGAGCCGGGGCATTGCGGAAATGACGCGCTGGATTTGTTTTTATTGCGGCTTCCTTTTGAAATGTGCTACACCCCTGCGCGGATTCCAGAGGACCTGCCTTTTATGATCAGGGATCCGGACGACACCGCCGTACTCTATTCGGCGATTGTGGCGGAGGCCGATGTGCTGATTACCGGCGATAAGGATTTTGCCGGCATTTCCATCGAAAAGCCGGAGATTCTCACGCCATCGGGATTTATATCGAAGTACGTGTATAGCGATACATAGCAAAGCCCCACGACCGCGCTTCGGCGCGGTTTATTCGTGCTTGTAAAATCTGTCAAAACGTGGTATACTACGACTAATCCGGAATCAGATTCCGGATTAGTCGTAGAAAGAGGGCGGACGTTATGGAGTATATTCGACGCAGCATTGAGGATGTGGTCATCAACGCGAACAGGACCTTCAAGTGCGTGCTGGTGACTGGCGCGCGGCAGACCGGGAAATCCACCATGCTGAAGGCGCTGTTTCCGGACAGGCGCTACGTGCCCCTGGACGATCCGTTTGTGGAGGAACAGGCCAACGAGAACCCCAACATGTTCATGATGATCCATCAGCCGCCGGTGTTCTTTGACGAGGTACAGCGCGCGCCGGGGCTGTTCCGGTATGTGAAGATCGAGTGTGACAAGCGGGACGAGAGGGGGCTGTTCTGCCTTTCGGGCTCGCAGCCGCTGGAGCTGATGGAGAACGCCTCGGAGTCGCTGTCCGGGCGCGTGGGCATCGTGGAGCTGTCGGGGCTGTCTCTGCGGGAGATGCAGGGGGACAGCTTCAGCGCTCCCTTTGTGCCGACGCCGGATTACATCCGGCAGCGCGCCGGGACGGCCCGCGCGCCGGAAAACCTGTGGCGGATCATCCACCGCGGCGGATATCCGGAGCTGCAGAACCCGGAGCTGGACTGGGCGATGTTCTATTCCAGCTATATCAAAACCTATTTGGAGCGGGATATCCGAAAGCTGACCGCGGTGCAGAGCCTGGACGACTTCCGCCGGTTCATGGTGGCGGTGGCCGCGAGAACGGGGCAGATGCTGAACTACAGCAACATCGCCGATGAGATCGGCAAGGACCAGAAGACCGTCAAGAGTTGGCTTTCCCTGCTGGAGGCCACGGGGATCGTCTACCTGCTGGAGCCCTACACGCCGTCCGTTTTGAAGCGCGCGATCAAGACCCCGAAGCTCTATTTCAGGGATACCGGCCTGGCGGCCTATCTGACGCGATGGCTGACCCCGGACACGTTGGCGATGGGTGCGATGAGCGGCGCGTTCTTTGAAACCTTTGTGGTGGGGGAGATCCTCAAATCCTATTCGAACCGGGGCCTGGATTACCGGTACAGCGTTTCCTACTATCGGGGCAAGGACAAATCCCGCGCGGCGGAAAACGAGATTGACCTGATCATCGAGGAGAACGGCACGCTGTACCCCATTGAGATTAAGAAGAGCGCCAGTGTGACGGCGGATCAGGCCGGGGCCTTTACCGTGCTCGATCGGGTGGAGCAGAAGCGCAGGGGGACCGGCGCGATCATCTGCATGTGTCCACAGCCCGGCATGCTGCGCGACAATCTGTTCCAGCTGCCGGTGTGGTATATATAAGCCCGTAAAGCGCGCGCCCCCTGCCCGATACATCGGGCAGGGGGCGCGCTATGGCGTATTGCCGATCAGACCACGCCCTGGGCGTACATGGCGTTGGCGACCTTCAGGAAGCCCGCGATGTTCGCGCCGGCTTCGAAGTTGCCCTCCATGCCGTATTCCCTGGCGGCGTTCTCCACGTTGTGGTAGATGTTCACCATGATGTCCTTCAGCTTGGCGTCCACCTCTTCGGCGGTCCAGCTGAGGCGCTCGCTGTTCTGGCTCATCTCCAGGGCGGAGGTGGCCACGCCGCCGGCGTTGGCGGCCTTGGCGGGCCCGAAGATCACGCCGTTTTGCTGCAGGTAGGTGATGCCCTCCATCACGGTGGGCATGTTCGCGCCCTCGGACACGCAGTAGCAGCCGTTTGCCACCAGCGCCTTGCAGGAATCCAGGCTGATCTCATTCTGGGTGGCGCAGGGCAGGGCGATGTCGCACTTGATGGTCCAGATGCCGGAGCAGCCCTCGTGGTACTCGGCGTTCGGGTGGGTGTCCACATACTCCTTGATGCGGCCGCGCTTGACCTCCTTGATCTGCTTGACGCAGGCCAGGTCGATGCCGTCCTTGTCGTAGATGTAGCCGTTGGAATCGCTCATGGCCACGACCTTCGCGCCCAGCTGGGTGGCCTTCTCGTTGGCGTAGATGGCCACGTTGCCGCTGCCGGAGATGACCACGGTCTGGCCCTTGAAGCTCTTGCCCGCGGCGTTCAGCATTTCCTCGGTGAAGTAGCACAGGCCGTAGCCGGTGGCCTGGGTGCGCACAAGGCTGCCGCCGTAGGACAGGCCCTTGCCGGTCAGCACGCCCTCGTACAGGCCGGTGATGCGCTTGTACTGGCCGTACAGATATCCGATCTCCCGCGCGCCCACGCCGATGTCGCCGGCGGGAACGTCCACGTCCTTGCCGATGTACTTGTACAGCTCCGTCATGAAGCTCTGGCAGAAGCGCATGACCTCAAAGTCGCTCTTGCCCTTGGGGTCGAAGTCGCTGCCGCCCTTGGCGCCGCCGATGGGCAGGCCGGTCAGGCTGTTCTTCAGCGTCTGCTCGAAGGCCAGGAACTTCACGGTGTCCTCGGTCACGCTGGGATGCAGGCGCAGGCCGCCCTTGTAGGGGCCGATGGCGCTGTTGCCCTGCACGCGATAGCCGCGGTTCACGCGCACGTTGCCGGCGTCGTCGATCCACGGCACGCGGAACTTCACAACGCGCTCCTGCTCCACGAACAGCTCCAGCACGCCGGCCTTCACATATTCGGGATGCTTCTCCACAACGGGCTCGATGGATTCCAGCACGCTGCGCACGGTGATCAGGAACTGCTTGTCATTCGGGTTGCGGGCCTCTACGCGGTCCATCAGGTCGATCAGGTATGCATTTTTCAGCGCCATTGAGTCGTCCCCCTTAACGAAGAATATGGGCATGCCGGCGATGCGCGTCATCCGGCTGCATGCGTACATTATAATGGTAAAGCGATGAATTTGCAATAACTTCTCTGTTAAATTGCAAATCCAAACGTGACATTCCTGTGGCGTACCGTGACCCAAGGGGATAAATGAATTTTCGAAGTTTAAGAAAATTCAACTTGCGTTTGCAGGCGGGGAGGAGTATACTTTTTACCATATTGAAAAGCGAAGGGGGAGCGCCGATGAACCGCGTCACCATTCCCGAGGGCTACAGGCCGCCGCTGAGCACCTTCGACACCCAGCTGGCCATCGAATTCATCAAGCACAACTTCCAGGTGGAGCTGAGCCATGCGCTGAACCTGCGCCGGGTGTCCGCGCCGCTGTTCGTGCGGCGGGAATCCGGCCTGAACGACAACCTGAACGGCGTGGAGCGCCCCGTGCGCTTCGACGTGCCCGCCGTGAACGGCGAGGGCGAGGTGGTGCACTCGCTGGCCAAGTGGAAGCGCCTGGCGCTGAAGCGCTATGACTTTCACGTGGGCCGCGGCCTGTACACCGACATGAACGCCATTCGCCGCGACGAGGCGCTGGACAATCTGCATTCCATCTACGTGGACCAGTGGGACTGGGAGAAGATCATCACCCGCGAGGACCGCACGCTGGACTACCTGCAGCGCACCGCCCGGGAGATCGTGTACTGCGTGGCCGACGTGTCCGACCGCCTGCGCCGCGAGTTCCCCAGCATCCACGTGAAGCTGAACCGGGAGATGGCCTGCATCACCACCCAGCAGCTGGAGGACATGTACCCCGAGCTGCCCGACCCCAAGGACCGGGAGGACGCCTTCCTGCGCGAGCACGGCACCGCCCTGATCATGCAGATCGGCGGCAGGCTGAAATCCGGCAAGCCCCACGACGGCCGCGCGCCGGACTATGACGACTGGGCGCTGAACGGCGACATCCTCTACTGGAACGAGGTGCTGGGCCGGGCCTTCGAGATCTCCAGCATGGGCATCCGCGTGGACGCCCAGTCGCTGGACCGCCAGCTGACCCTGGCCGGCTGCGACGACCGGCGCGCGCTGCCCTTCCATAAGATGCTGCTGAACGACGAGCTGCCCCTGACCATCGGCGGCGGCATCGGCCAGAGCCGCCTGTGCATGCTGATGATGGGCAACGCCCACATCGGCGAGGTGCAGAGCAGCATCTGGGACGAGGAGACCCTGCGCGTGTGCGCTGAGAACAGCATACTGCTGCTGTGATATATGATGTAAGGGGACGGCTCCTTATCTCACCTTTGAAAGTGAGGTAAGGGACCGTCCCCTTATATCATTTTGGCGCGTCAGCGCGCCTCGTCGAACAGGCCCTCCCGGGTCACGTTTTTCAGCCACTTCTTGCTGCGGTAGTGGCCGATCACCCAGGGCCACTTCACAAATTCGTCGGTGCACAGCAAAAAGTACACCCACATCGGCGGCAGCTTCAGCACCGCGGCGGCCAGGAAGCCCAGCGGCACGGCGTAGCACCACATGTCGATGGTGTCGCAGATAAAGCCGAAGCGGCTGTCTCCCCCGGCGCGGAACACCCCGGCGATCAGGGTGGTGTTCACCGCCGCGCCCATCACATAGTAGGACTGTATCAGAAGCATGACCTTCAGATAGCCCTTGCCCGTGGCCGTCAGGTCCGCGAAGCGCAGCACCAGGGGCATCACGGCCAGTATGATCACGCCGCCGATGGCCCCGCTGATCACCGTCATCTTCATCAGGGTGCCGGCGGTGTGGTCGGCGTCCTCCATGCGGCCCTCGCCGATGATCTGGCCCAGCAGTATGCCGCCCGCGCTGGCCACGCCGAAGCACAGCACCGTGCCCAGGTTGCGCATCAGCCCGGCGAAGGAGTTGGCGGCCACCATGTCGCTGCCCAGAAACTGGCCGATGATCACCGAGTACATCGAAAAGGCCAGCCCCCAGCTGACGTCGTTGGCCAGGGCGGGCATCGCCATGCGCAGAAAATCCCGGAACAGCAGCTTGTTGCGCACCAGCAGCAGCGAGGGCTTCAGCTTCACGTCCTTGCTGCGGCGGGACACGATCATCACCAGCACCAGCTCCACCACCCGGGAGATCGAGGTGGCCAGGGCCACGCCCGCCGCGCCCAGCTTCGGCGCGCCGAACAGGCCGAATATGAACACCGCGTTCAGCAGTATGTTCAGCGTGAAGGCCACCGTGTTCAGCGCCGTGCAGATGGCCACGCGGCCGATGCTGCGCAGCGTGGCCAGGTACACCTCGATGATGCCCCAGCACAGGTAGGCCACGGACACACAGCGCAGATAGCCCGCGCCGATTTCGATCAGCTCGCTGTCCGGCGTGAACACCCGCATCATCGCCTGCGGCGCGCACAGCGCCGCCAGCGCGAATATCGCCGCCACGATCACGGAGAAGCGCAGCGCGATGCCCTCCACCGTCTCCACGGCCCGCATTTCCTTCTTGCCGTAATACTGGGCGGCCAGCATCGTGATGCCCGTGCCCAGCCCGTACAGTATCATGAACAGCACGCTGGCGTACTGCGTCGCCAGCGACACCGCCGAAATGTGCGCCTGGCCCACGAAGTTCAGCATCACCACGTCCGCCGAGTTCACGGCGGCGCTCAACAGGTTTTGCAGCACGATGGGCACCGAAAGGCGCATGAGCTGCCGGTACTGCTCGCGCCTGCCAAAGGACATTTCGCTCATGGGCAGGACCTCCCTTTTGTAAGAGTGGAGAGTGAAGAGTGGAGATGAAGTCAGCCGCACTTCACGCCCCCCATTATAACGTGAATGCCGGGGAATTGGGTTATGGACAGATAAAAAAGAAAGTGGAAACCGGGCGATTCGGTTTCCATTGGATCAAAACTCCACTCTCCGCACTATGACGCATGATCGCCCCGGACGTTCGTCCGGGGCGATCATGCGTCAGCCCGCGTTCTCCGCGGGGGTGTCCACCGCGCTGTCCACGGCGTCGCCAACGGCCTCGCCGGCGTTTTCAACGGCGCTGCCCACGCCTTCGGCGGCGTCCTTCGCCGCGTCGGCGGCGGTGGTGGGGGCGGGCTCCACGGTGTTCTGAACCGGGGCCTCGGTGGCGGTGGTGGTCGTGGTCGTCGTCCTGCCCTCACAGGCCGTCAGCAAGAGCGCCAAAAGCGCGAGGGCGGTGATCAGCAGCATTGCCTTTTTCATCGGTTTGTCCTCCTGAATACATTGTGTGGGTTCCACGGGGAGTAGTTTATTCAGGAGGGCTGGAAATAATACCTATTTGTGCGCCCAATCGTAGGCTTTTTTGATGGCGGCCTGGTGAGTGGCGTTCACGGACTCGCTGCCGTGGGTCAGGCTGCCGACCATGTGCAGGCAGAACTGTCCGTCGTAATTGTTGCTGCGGATGGTCTGGTCGCCGTGGGGCATCGTGTTGATGGCGCAGGCCACGTACTTGCCGCCGGCGTGCAGGATCACCGCGTGGCTGGCCCAGGAGAAGGTACCTCCGGCCACCTTCAGCAGCTTCGCGGTGTCGGAGGCGGTGGCGGGTTCCACGTCGGCGTGGTTGTGGCCGCCCATGCGCTTGATGCGCAGGGTGATGCCGGTGCCGATGTCGTAAATGTAGCCGTAGCTGCCGGTCTTCAACACGTTGCTGCCGCCGTTGAACCAGTTCATTGTGACCACCCTGGACTTCCAGGAGGTATCGGACCCGCTGTCAGAGCTCTGCGAGGTGTCGGAGCTGTCGGAGGTGTCGGTGGACACCTTGCTCTCGGACACGCAGGACTTCAGCACGTATCCTGAGTAGGAGCCGTTTTTTACCCTGTAGAAGCTGCCGCTGGTGCCCGTGACGGTGAGCTTCGTGTTCACGCCCAGCGCCTTTTTGGTCGCGGAGGTCGAGGCGCTCCTGTACACGTAGGTGGCCTTGTTGGTATAGCCCGTGACGCTGCTGCTCTTGGCGGTAACGGCTCCGGACAGGTACTTGGAGGCGATGTAGCCGGTCACGCCCTTGACGGAGACCTTCGCCCAGCTGCCGGAGGTGGCCTTTACCGTGACGCTGAGGCCCTTCTTCAGCGATACGCTGGCGCTGGAGGTGGAGCTTCTCTTGTACAGCTTGGCCGAGCTGCTGTTCACCGTGGCGGTGGCGGCCATCGCGCAGGCCTGCAGCGACATCAACAGAGCCAGGATCACGATGGCAACTTTTCTGATATATTTCATAATATTGGATTTCTCCTTATACATATTACCAAACACAACTATTATATTACACAGATGTTGATATTAGAAGTAATAACGGCAAAAAATCTGATTTCGCTACAAAATTGTCAAAATGTCCGGCGATTGTCGCCATATTTCCGCGCCTTCGGTCCGCTTGACAGCCTTCGCGGCGGCGTTTACAATGGGAATATCGGGAAAAGGAGGTCTTGGCATGGCCCGGGAAATGACGTGGACGCAGCGCATGGAGCAGAGCCTGCTCACCGACCTGCGAAAGACCATCTACCGGCCCTTCATGCGGGCGATCCGGGATTACGCGCTGCTGTCCCCGGGGGACAGGATCGCCGTGTGCGTCTCCGGAGGCAAGGATTCCATGCTGCTGGCAAAGCTGATGCAGCTGCTGCAGCGCCACAGCGAGGCGCCCTTCGAGGCGGTCTACCTGATCATGGATCCGGGCTACCGGCCCGAGGTGCGCGCCAGGGTGGAGGAAAACGCCCGGCGACTGGAGCTGCCCTACACGCTGTTTGAAAGCGACGTGTTCGAGGTGGCCGAAGCCCAGGACGAGCATCCCTGCTTCCTGTGCGCCCGGATGCGCCGGGGCTGCCTGTACGGCAGGGCCCGGGCCCTGGGCTGCAACAAGATCGCCCTGGGCCACCACTATGATGATGTGATCGAGACCACGCTGATGGCCATGCTGCACGGCGGCCAGATCCAGGCCATGCCCCCCAAGCTGCGGGCCGCCAACTTCCCGGGCATGGAGCTGATCCGCCCGCTGTACCTGGTGCGGGAGGCGGACATCATCGCCTGGCGGGATCGGTTCGGCCTGGAATTCATCCGCTGCGCCTGCCGCCTGACCGAGGCCGCCGCCGTGGACGAAACCGCCTCCCGCCGCCAGGCCGTGAAGAAGCTGATCGCCCGCCTGCATGAGGCCGATCCCAAGGTAGAGCAGAACATCTTCAACAGCATCCACCGCGTGCAGCTGGACACCCTGCTGGGCTGGAAATACCGGGGGGAGAGACACAGCTTCCTGGATGACTACAACATCTTTACACAGGAATGATTTGAACCGTTCGAGGGATGCGATATAATAGGGGAGGCAGCTGGTTTTAGAGTGAAGAGTGGAGCTTTGGTGGAGATCCTTGCGGATTTCTTTTGATTCAACGTCATCAAGCGGCGTCGCCACGTCGAAACCGGGCTTGAATAAATATAAATCCCGTCGGGGATTTGCTCCTGATCTCCGCTCTCATCCCCATGATGAGCCCAAATGGAGGAGAATATGATCGATAACCTGTTCCTTGCCGCCGCCGGGACCTTTGTATGGCAGGCGCACACAAAGCAGATCGTCACCGCGGCGCTTTTGAGCATGGTGCCCACCTTCGAGGGGCGCTACGCCGTCACGGTGGCCCTGGGCATGGGCATGCCGGCGGTGTTTTCATACCTGCTGGCGCTGATCTGCTCCAGCGTGCCGGTGCCGTTCATACTGCTGCTGCTGCGGCCGGTGCTGGACTGGTTCTACACGCTGCCCATCAAGCCCGTGCAGAAGTTCGCGGCCTGGCTGGAAAGGCACGCGGCGAAGAAGCGGGCCTCGATGAACGAGAAGAACAAGAAGGGCCTGCGGGGCAGGCTGTCCGCCGACGCGGCGGAGCTGCTGGCGCTGTACATATTCGTGGCCCTGCCCCTGCCGGGCACCGGCGTGTGGACGGGCAGCGCCATCGCCACGCTGTTCAACATGCCCCGGGGCAAGGCGGCCGCGGCGATCCTGATCGGCAACGTCACCGCCTGCCTGATCATGACCCTGGCCGCCAGCGGCGTGCTGGCGATCTTCTGATCCGTAGATCACACGCGCATATTCCGCATTTCTTGCGCATCCCTTGCTAAATTCATGAAAACCCGCCTGTGGCGGACCCATCGGCCTTGACAAGGACAAGGCCTTTTGGTTATTGTTACATCATTGGAGCAATTCATTGTGGGAGGGGACCGCTATGACAAGGGAGCAGGCGAGGGCGAAGGCCAGGGCACTTGTAAGCAGCATGACCATCGAGGAGGCCGCGGGCCAGCTGCGCTATGACGCGCCGGCCATCGAGCGGCTGGGCGTCCCCGCCTACAACTGGTGGAACGAGGCGCTGCACGGCGTCGCCCGGGCGGGCACGGCCACGTCCTTTCCCCAGGCCATCGGCCTGGCGGCCACCTTTGACCCGGCGCTGGTCCAGGCCCTGGGCGACGTGGCGGCCACCGAGGGCCGCGCCAAGTACAACGCAGCCAGCCGCCATGGCGACCGAGACATCTACAAGGGGCTGACCTTCTGGTCCCCGAACGTGAACATCTTCCGCGATCCCCGCTGGGGCCGCGGCCACGAGACCTACGGCGAGGACCCGGTGCTCACCAGCGAGCTGGGCGTCAGCTACGTGAAGGGCCTGCAGGGCCAGGGCGACGTGATGAAGTCCGCAGCCTGCGCCAAGCATTTCGCGGTGCACTCCGGTCCGGAGGCGCTGCGCCACCACTTCAATGCCGAGGCCTCGAAGAAGGACATGGCCGAGACCTACCTGCCCGCCTTCCACGCGCTGGTGGACGCCGGGGTGGAGGCCGTGATGGGCGCGTACAACCGCACCAATGGCGAGCCCTGCTGCGGCAGCGCCCAACTGCAGAAGATCCTGCGGGACGAATGGGGCTTCGAGGGCCACTTTGTGTCCGACTGCTGGGCCATCCGGGATTTCCATACCGGCCACATGGTCACCGACACGCCGGAGGAATCCGCCGCGCTGGCCCTGAAGCAGGGCTGCGACGTGAACTGCGGCAACACCTATGTCTACATGATGAAGGCGCTTCAGCAGGGGCTGGTCACCGAGGATCAGATCCGGCGCAGCGCCGTGCGGCTGTTCACCTGCCGCTATATGCTGGGCCTGATGGAGGGCAGCGAATACGACGCCATCCCCTATGAAAAGGTGGAGTGCCCGGAGCACCTGGCCGTGGCGGCCAGGGCGTCGGCGGAGAGCTGCGTGCTGCTGAAGAACGACGGACTGCTGCCGCTGAGCAGGGACAGGCTGAAGACCCTGGGCGTGATCGGCCCCAACGCCGACAGCCGCGCCGCCCTGATCGGCAACTACCACGGCACCTCCTCCCGCTATGTGACGGTGCTGGAGGGCCTGCAGGACGCGCTGGGCGACGACGTGCGGGTGCTGTACGGCCAGGGCTGCCACCTGTTCAAGGACCGGGAGGAGAATCTGAGCCAGAGCGACGACCGCATCTCAGAGGCGCTGGCCGTGGCCGAGTGCTCCGACGCGGTGGTGCTGGTGGTGGGCCTGGACGAGACCCTGGAGGGCGAGGAGGGCGACACCGGCAACGCGGCGGCCTCCGGCGACAAGCTGGACCTGCTGCTGCCCGAGAGCCAGCGCCGACTGATGGACGCGGTGCTCGCGGCGGGCAAGCCCACCGTGATCGTGCTGATGGCGGGCAGCGCCATCGACCTGGGCGACGCCGCCGACAGGGCCAACGCCGTGCTGCTGACCTGGTACCCTGGCGCGCGGGGCGGCAGGGCCGTGGCGGACATCCTGCTGGGCAGGACCTCCCCCTCCGGCAAGCTGCCGGTCACCTTCTATCACAACGAGCAGCTGTCGGACATGCCGGAGTTTACCGACTACGCCATGACCGGCCGCACCTACCGCTACATAGAGAACGCCCCCCTGTACCCCTTCGGCTATGGCCTGACCTACGGCGACTGCCGCGTGACGGCGGCGAGGCGCGCGGTGGCCGGGGCCGAGGTCGAGGTCATAAACGACGGCTCCGTGGATACCGACGAGGTGGTGCAGATCTACGCCCGGAACGAGGGCGCGGCCAACGCCCCCCGCAATCCCCGCCTGGTGGCCTTCGCGCGGGTGCGCGTGCCCGCGGGCCAGAGCGTGAAGCTCGCGCTTCCGATCCCCGCCGACAGGCTGAAGGTGGTCAACGACGACGGCGAGCTCGTGGACGAGGGCACGGTCACGCTCTATGCCGGCCTGGGCCAGCCCGATCCGAGGACCGAGGAACTGACGGGGAAGAGGGCCGTGAGGTTCTGAGGATCAGGGAACAGGGACACCGAACGCCCGGAAAACTCTCCAGTGGAGAGTTTTCAGTGGTTCGAGCGCCCGGAAAACAGCACAGTG
>JBGUQG010000068.1:0-2555 GCA_045130815.1 Christensenellales bacterium | reverse complement strand
ATGAGGCTCATCATCGCGTGCGCATCACCGACGAGGCCATCGTGGCGGCGGTGTACATGTCCGACAGGTACATCTCCGACCGGTGCCTGCCCGACAAGGCCATCGATCTGATCGACGAGGCCGCCTCGCGGGTGCGCATCAAGGCCTTTACCGCGCCGCCGGACATGAAGCAGCAGCAGGAGCGCCTGGACGCGCTGAACAAGGAGACCGAGGAGGCCGTGGCCCACGAGGACTTCGAGAAGGCCGCCCACCTGCGGGACAGGAAAAAGGCACTGCAGAACGAGATGGCCGAGCGCCGCACCGCCTGGGAGCACAGCCGCAACAGCAAGGTGGAGATCGTGGGCGAGGAAGAGGTCGCCCAGATCGTCGGCGCGTGGACGG
This sequence comes from Christensenellales bacterium, assembly GCA_045130815.1. Taxonomy (GTDB): domain Bacteria; phylum Bacillota; class Clostridia; order Christensenellales; family Aristaeellaceae; genus UBA2862. The sequence goes on along the minus strand of JBGUQG010000068.1, from coordinate 2,174 downwards.
GCATTCCCGTGGCACGCATCACCGAAGATGAATCCAGCCGGCTGATCAACCTGGAGAGCATATTGCACGAGCGGGTGGTCGGCCAGGACGAGGCCGTGCAATCCGTGGCGCGGGCAATCCGCAGGGCGCGGGCGGGTCTGAAGGACCCCAACCGACCCATCGGCTCCTTCGTGTTCCTGGGCCCCACCGGCGTGGGCAAGACCGAGCTGTGCAAGGCGCTGGCCGAGGCCCTGTTCGGCGACGAGGACAGCATGATCCGCATCGACATGTCCGAGTACATGGAGAAGCACTCCGTGTCCCGGATGATCGGCTCGCCCCCCGGCTACGTGGGCCACGAGGAGGGCGGCCAGCTGACCGAAAAGGTACGCCGCAAGCCCTATGCCGTGATCCTGCTGGACGAGGTGGAGAAGGCCCACCCGGACGTGTTCAACATCCTGCTGCAGATCATGGAGGACGGTCGGCTGACCGACGGCCAGGGCCGCGTGGTGGACTTCAAGAACACCGTGATCGTGATGACCAGCAACGCCGGAGCGCACGCGCTGAAGAAGCAGCGCAGCATGGGCTTCGGCGGCTCGGAGGACAGCGCGAGGACCTACGAGAACATGAAGGAAAGCATCATGGGCGAGGTCAAGAACATCTTCCGGCCGGAGTTTTTGAATCGCGTGGACGAGATCATCGTGTTCCACGCACTGGAGCAGCCGGAGATCGACGCCATCGCGCGGCTGCTGCTCAGGCAGGTCTGTGCGCGGCTTTCGGAGCGCGGCATCGAGCTGGACGTGGAGGAGAGCGCCGTGAGCCTGATCAGCCGTGCTGGCTACGATCTGCAATACGGCGCGCGGCCGCTGCGCCGCGCCATACAGCGCATGGTGGAGGATGCCCTCAGCGAGGAGATCCTGATGGGCAGGATCCGCCTGGGCGACCGGGTGCGCGTGAGGGCCGACGGGGAAAAGCTGGCCTTTGCCCCCGAGGATCGGGAAGAACCGGAGCTGGTGGTCGCCGGTCAGCTGAACAGCGATTGACCGCCATCCATATTCTCAATTACCGTGGGCGTCGGTGTGGCTTCGGCCGTGCCGACGCCCATGATCTCGTTCATGAGGCCGCCCGGCGCGTAGCGCACCGCAGCGCTGGGCGCACCGGACAGCAGCTCCCCGCTCTCGTAGGCCAGGCGGTTGCGGGGCAGCAGCACATATTCCGCCACCTGGGAGATATCATGCGCCGTGTCCGCGTAGCGCAGCTCCTGGCCGGGGCTGCCGCTGAGCACTGCAAGCTCGTCCGTCTGGCCGTTTGAGGCGCGGGTCAGCACGTATTCCACCGCCTCGGACTGGGCGGTGAAGGCCACTACCGGCGTTTCGCCAGGACCGGTCAGCAGGCGGAAATCCTCCGCCGGACCCGGTGCGTTCCACAGGCTGGAGAAGACCCTGGGCATGTCATCGGCGCGAAACAGCTCCCGGGCGGTGTAGGCCCTGGGGGTCCTGTCGGTGCTCAGCTGCGCCTCGCCCTCCTCTGCCAGGACGTAGCTGTCCAGAAGCGCCGTTTTGACAGAAGAAGGCCGGGTGAAGTCACCGCCGCTCAGATGGGACGAGGCCGCGTTCAAAAACGCGGCGCACAGGCGCGCGGGATAGCCGCTGCCACCCTCGTAGGCGGGCAGCGCGTGCTGCGCGTCCGGGTTGTCGAAGCCCATCCACACGCTGACTGCGGCGTCGGGAGTGTAGGCCACCGTCCACACGTCCCGGGTGCCCCGGTCGGCCTGGGCCACGGTGCCCGTCTTTCCGGCTACGGGAAAGCCACAGGCGGACAGGGCTTTTGCGCTGCCGGTGGCGGCGGCGGTCCTCAGCATGTCGGTGATCATATAGGCTGTTTCGGCGCTGACGGCGCGAACCTCGGGCACGGGTGCGCGGTAGATCACGTTGCCGTCCCGGTCAAGGATCGACGTGATGGCGTGGGGCTCCACCCGCAGCCCGCCGTTGGCCAGCGCGCAATAGGCCGCCCCAAGCCGCGCCGGAGAGACGCCGTAGGTCAGCGCGCCCAGGGCAAGCGACAGGTTGGCGTCCTCCGTCGCCAGCGGGATGCCAAAGCGCTGGGCATAGGTGCGCAGGGCGGGCGTGCCGATGGAATCCGCCAGCGCCACCGTGGCCACGTTCAGCGAGCGCGAGAGCGCCTCACGCAGCGTCACA
>JBGUQG010000067.1:0-10763 GCA_045130815.1 Christensenellales bacterium | reverse complement strand
GCCCGGGAGGGCTTTGCAATCGTGGCCTTCAGCTGGATCATCGTGTCCTTCCTGGGCGGCCTGCCCTTCTACTTCAGCGGCTACGTGCCCTCGCTGGTGGATTGCTTCTTTGAAACCGTGTCCGGCTTCACCACCACCGGCGCGACCATACTCACCGACGTGGAGGCCCTGCCCAAGGGCCTGCTGTTCTGGCGCAGCTTTACCCACTGGGCCGGCGGCATGGGCGTGCTGGTGCTGTCGCTGGCGCTGATCCCCAAGATGGGCGCGCGCTCGATCCACCTGATGCGCGCCGAATCCCCCGGCCCCAGCACCGACAAGCTGGTGCCCCGGGTGGCCAACAACGCCAAGATACTGTACGAGCTGTACGTGGCGCTCTCGCTGATGATGGTGGCGGCGCTGCTGTTCTGCGGGCTGGACCTGTACGATTCGCTGGTGCACATGTTCGGTGCGGCGGGCACCGGCGGCTTCGGCACCTACGCCACCAGCATCGCCCACTTCGACAGCGCGGCGGTGGACATCGTGGTGGGCGTGTTCATGGCGCTGTTCGGCGTGAACTTTTCGATCTACTACTACCTGATCCACAAGAACTGGAAGATGGCCCTGGGCAACAGCGAGCTGCGCTGGTACGCGGGCATACTGATCTGCGTCAGCGTCGTCATCGCCGTGAACATCATGCCGCTGTACAACGGCAGCTTCTTCACGGCGCTGCGCTACAGCTTCTTCCAGTCCTCCTCGATCATGACCACCACCGGTTACGCCACCGCCGACTTCGACCTGTGGCCCCAGCTCAGCCGCGTGCTGCTGGTGGTGCTGATGTTCATCGGCGCCAGCGCCGGCTCCACCGGCGGCGGCATCAAGGTGATCCGCCTGCAGCTGCTGATCAAGAGCATGGTGCGTGACATCCGTCGCACGGTGCACCCGAAGTCCGTCAACACCGTGAAGCTGGACGGCCACACCGTAGACGAGGGCATCCTCAGCGGCGTGCAGGGCTTCTTCTTCGCCTACTTCATGATCCTGATCATGGCCACGGTGATCGTGTCGCTGGACGGCTTCTCCTTCGAGACCAACTTCACCGCCGTGATCGCCACGCTGTCCAACATCGGCCCCGGCCTGGGCATGGTGGGCCCCACCGGCAATTTCGCCGCCTACAGCGACCTCAGCAAGCTCGTGCTGAGCCTGTGCATGCTGATCGGCAGGCTGGAGATCTTCCCCGTGCTGATGCTGGTCAGCCCCAGCGCCTGGAGGAAGTGATTGAGGGAACGAACAGGGAACAGGGAACAGCGAGCGCCCGGAAAACTCTCCACTGGAGAGTTTTCCGGGCGTTCGGTGTCCCTGTTCCCTATTCCCTATTTGCCCATTGCGTATCAATCGGAATCTATCAATCCCGCTCCCAGGCCTTCTCCTTCAGGTTCGTGTAGATGTACACGATGGCGGATATGGAGGAGAACAGGAAGATCAGGCACGATACCGCGGCGGCAAGCTCATACTTGCGGCTGGAGAACTGCTTGCGCAGGTACACGCCCAGCATCATGGGGTGGTTCGCGCCGATCAGGTAAGGCGTGGTGAACGAGGACACGTTGCTCATGAACACGAACGTCGCCGCGATCATGACATCGCTGATGGACAGCGGCAGGATCATCTTGAAGAAGATGCGGATCTTGCCCGCGCCCACGTCCTGGGCGCTCTCCACGATGGAGCTGGAGATGCCGGACAGCGCCGCGGAAATGATCATCGTGGCGAAGGGGATGTTGAACCAAAGGTTCGCGATGATGATGCCCTTCGCGTTGTACAGCAGGCCGGGCTTGAAGTTGTACAACGGGCTGCCCTCCGGCAGCAGCATCGACAGGCGGTTGATCAGGCCCGAATCGCTGAGGATCATCTTCAGCGCGTACACCGCCACCAGCACCGGCACGAACCGGGGCAGCAGGTACAGCGAGCGGATGACGCCTGCGATCCTGCTGGTCGAAAAGCGCAGGTACAGCGCCAGCAGATAGCTGAAGAAGATGGCCAGCACCACCGTCAGCACCGTCACCCAGATGGTGTACCAGATGTGCGCCCGGGCCAGCTTGTTGGTGAACAGATAGCTGTAGTTCTCCAGGGTGAACGCGCCGGTCGCCGGATCCTGGAAGCTCTTGATGATGGTATTGATGATGGGATAGATGACGATGCCCAGCGCCACGATCAGCGCGGGCGCCAAAAAGCCCACGATCAGCATTGCCGACTTCCATTTGCTCTTGTTATTGACCATACGTCCACGCCCTTTCTACAGCCGGTCAAATCCCTGCGGGGGATCGAAGCCCCCGCAGGTCAAGGTTAGCCGTTTTGACGGATTACAGCGGCAGAATGGTCTCCTGCCACAGCGGATAGATGTCTTCCTTCCACAGGTTGCCGTTGGAGATGAAGCTGTAATCGCCCAGGGAGGCGACCAGGTCCTTCTCGGCGGAGTCGATCAGGTCCGGGCTGATGACCGGGATGGCCTTCATGTTCTCCAGGCAGATCTTCTGGCCCTCGGGGCTGATGACGAAGCTGATGAACTCATGCGCGCCGTCGGGGTTGGAGCCGATGGAGGTGATGCCCAGGGACACGTCGCTGCCGGTCAGCGCCATGTCGTCCAGCTGATACATGCGGGTGGTTTCCGGCAGGGTGCCGTTGGCGATGTTGGTCAGGATCTGGTCCGCCCAGGCGGGGATCATGTCCACTTCCTTGTTGATCAGCAGGTCCAGGGTGCCCTGGTTCTTGGCGGGATACAGCACGCTGCCGCCGGTGCTGTACAGGAACGGATGGATCTTCACCAGCCAGTCGAAGCCGGGCTGCATGAACTCCAGCCACTTCTTGTCGGTGGACAGCTTCGCGGACTCATCCTCGATCAGGCGATAGATCGCGGACTGCACAAAGCCGCTGCCGGCGCCGCCGGTGTCGGGATCGTTGTAGGCGAAGCGACCCGGATGGGCTTCGATCCACGCGGCCAGCTCGTCCCAGGTGTGGGGCAGCTCTTCCTCGGGGATGCGCTCGGAATCATAGGCGAACACGACGGTGGTGGCGCGATAGGGCACCAGCTTCGTCGGGAAGATGACGGGGGTCAGGGTCACGTTCTCCAGGCCCGGGATCTTGGCGGGATCGTAGTCGATGAACAGATCCTCGCTGCCGGCCTCGTCCACATAGGACTGGAAGCTGGCGGTGTTCTCGGCGATCACGTCGAAGTCGGTGCCGGTCTGGCCGGTCTGGAAGGCCGCGCCGATGCGGGAGTTCAGGGCCTCGTCACCGGTGCCGCTGGCGATGAACTGCAGCTTGGCGGTGTAGTTGGAATCCTCCTTGGCATTGTACGCGTCGCACAGCGCCGTGAACAGGTCGGACACGTTCTGGGAGCCGGTGGACCAGATGGTCACGGTCGGCTTCTCCTCCGCCATCGCAAAGCCGGCGCAGGTGGCCAGCAGCATGACGGCCAGTACGAGAGACAGTAGCTTCTTCATGCGGTTATCCTCCTTTATTTTATGGCACACAGCCATAGATACAAGATTGTATGGGTATCAATACTCGAACGACTTCGAGAAATCCATGGCCACCGGGTCGCCCTTGTGGTAGGCCCTGGACTCCTCCTCGGAGATGAAGGCCTTCACGATGCCGTAATCGGTATCCATGGTCATCTCCACGTAGTGGCCCAGCATCATCACCGTGCGCACATAGCCGTCCATCTCGCCGCCGGTGCCGGGGCGCACGCGCACGTACTCCGGGCGCACGGCCAGGGTCTTGCCTTCGACCTGCAGGAAGTTCATCTCGCCGATGAAATCCGCCACATAGCGGCTGACGGGCCGGTCGTAGATCTCGGCGGGCGCGCCGCACTGTTCGATGGTGCCCTTGTTCATCACGATGACCCGGTCGGAAAGGGCCATGGCCTCCTCCTGGTCGTGGGTGACGAACACCACGGTGATGTTCAGGTCGGTCTGGATCTTGCGCAGCTCCTCGCGCATCTGCTGGCGGATCTTCGCGTCCAGCGCGGAGAACGGCTCGTCCAGCAGCAGCACCTCCGGCCGCAGCAGCAGGCTGCGGGCGATGGCGATGCGCTGTTGCTGGCCACCGGACATCTGCCCGGGATACTTCTTGCCCACGCCGGGCATCTTCACCAGCTCCAGCATCTCCTCGATGCGCTGTTTGCGCTCGGGCTTGGGCACCTTGCGCAGCTTCAGGCCGAATTCCATGTTGTCGTACACCGACATGTGGGGCCACAGGTTGTAGCTCTGGAACACCATGGCGGTGGGGCGCTTTTCCGGCGCCAGGTTGATGATGGAATTGCCATCGATCAGTATGTCGCCGCTCTGGATGTCGTTGAAGCCGCCGATGGCGCGCAGGATCGTGGTCTTGCCGCAACCGGACGGGCCCAGCAGCGTGATCAGTTCGCCCTTCTCCACGCTGATATTGATGTTCTTGACGCCGTCGCCGTTGCTGTACAGCTTTGTCATGTTGACGATTTCAAGTTTTGCGTTCGCCAAGAGATCCAGCCTCCTTCATTTCAATCGCGCGCCGCGCGTCAGCCCATCTTGAAGCCCTTTGCCAGGGTATCGCCGCCGATGTAATTGCGCATCAGGAACAGCAGCACTATATTCGGAATGATGATGATCAGCGCGAACACCGCGCCCGCCGTGGCCGGGAAGTCCAGGATCACGCCGTACATCTCGGTCATCATGGTGCGGTACTTCGGCAGGCCGACCATCAGCGTGCCGACGCTTTCACCCAGGGACCCGATGAACGCGTACATCGCCGCCACGGCGATGCCCGGCCAGGCGATGGGCAGCGTCACGTGGAAGAACGTGCGCACCGGGCCCGCGCCGGCGTCCCGGGCCGCCTCCTCCTGATGCCGCGGCACGCTGCGGAAAGCGCCCGCCGGCAGCCAGATCATCTGCATCATCGTGCCCAGCATGTGGATCAGCAGCACGCCCAGGAAGGTGCCCATCAGCCCGACCTTGTAGTAGATGATGCCGATGGAGGTGTACATGCCGATCTTCGGGAAGGCGTTGCCGATCAGGAAGAGCAGCATGATGAACTTCCGCCCCCTGAAGCGGAACCGGGCCAGCGCGTAGGCCGCCGGGATGCATATGATCAGCGCCAGCACCGTAGAGCAGATCGCGAACAGGAACGAGTTCACGATGGCCTCCACCACCGTGGGCTGGTCCAGCACGTACTTCCACCACTGGAAGCCGTAGGCCGTGGGCGCCAGCGCGGGATACTCATACTTGTTGGCGAAGGCCAGCGGCAGCATGTACAGCAGCGGCCCATAGAAAAACAGCATGAACACGAGCAGGACGATCACGCCCCCTGCCCGCTTCTTTCCCAGCGCTCGCACCATGTTTTTCGGCTTCATGGCCTGTACCATAGACAACCGCCTCACCTCCACAGAGCTTTCGGCAAATCGAGCCTTCAGTTTACATTTCCGTCAATCCTTGTATAGATTATACATGTCAAATGGCACTTTGTCAATGTTTGTAAGGTGTTTTGTAAAAAAAGGTCGCTTCCTTAACGCGCACGGGGAATCCACGCGCTCCGGTTGCACATTTTACATGGCGCTGGTAGACTGTTGTCATCGACGATACAGGAGGCAAAGGCCATGCCAAACACCCAAAGCCATACGATGATCACGGCCCACGCCGGGGCGGAGGGCACCCCGGCCAACACGCTTGAAAGCCTGAAGATACTCTGCGCCTGCGGGGCGGACGCCGTGGAGATGGACGTGCGCGCCTCGGAGGGCGGCGAGCTGCTGCTGTCCCACAACCCGCTGGAGGCGGGCGCGGAATACGCCACGCTGGAGGACGCGCTGAACCTGGTCCACGACATGCATGACACCCTGATGGTCAACATCGACCTGAAGGAGGAAAACCTGACCCGGCGGGTCTGGGCCGCGGCCGAGGCCTGCGGCATGGCCGGCCGGCTGCTGTTCACCGGCAGCGTGTGCCCGGTGGACGAGCGCTTCGTGGAGGGCATCCCCGCGGATATCTGGTACAACGAGTTCCTGCTGCAGCCCGACGAGCGGGCCAATCCCCTGGAATCGGTGCTTCGCCGCGGCCACCCGGCCATCAACATCCACTACCCAAAGGTGGACCTCGGCGCCCTGACCCCCGAGACCGCCCGCCGCTACTCCTGCTGGACCCTGGACGACGAGGCGGCCCTCGCCGCTTTCCTGCGGGCAGGCGTGCTGAACATCACCACCCGCATGCCAAAAAGGGCGCTGGAGCTGAGGAAGGAAATACAGGGCTGAGAGATGCAAGAAAAATGCAGGGCTGAGAGATGCAAGAAAGGATGTTGCCCCCATGCGTGCCTCCCCCTTCCCCTGGCGCGATTTCCTGCGAAAGGTCGCCGTCATCGCCGTGCCGGTGGCGCTGCAGAACCTGCTGACCACCACGGGCTCGATGGTGGACACGATGATGATCGCCTCGCTGGGCGCCCGGCAGGTGGGCGCGGTGGGCCTGTGCGCCCAGTTTTCCTCGCTGATGTTCTCCGGCTATTGGGGCTTCGTGGGCGGCGGCATGCTGTTCTTCTCCCAGTACTTCGGCGCGAAGGACGACGATGGCATCAACCGCTCCTACGGCCTGACGCTGACCTGCATGATGGCGGTGGGGCTGCTGTTCGGCGCGCTGGCGGTGCTGTGCCCCGGCGCGGTGATGCGGCTGTACACCGACAAGCCCGCGATCCAGGCCATCGGCGTGGAGTACCTGCGCATCGTGGGCTTCGCCTATCCGCTGATGGTGCTGTCCATGGCGATGGCGGCGCTGCTGCGCTGCACGGGCCAGGTGCGACTGCCGCTGTATGGCTCCATATCCTCGGTGGCGGTAAACATCGCGCTGAACTGGGTGCTGATCTTCGGCCATTTCGGGCTGCCCGCCATGGGCGTGCGCGGCGCGGCGCTGGCCACGGTGATCGCCCAGGCGGTAAACCTGATCGTGGTGGTATTGCTGGCCCGGCACAACAGGCACCCCTACCTGCTGGCCGTGAAGCGCCACTTCGGCTGGGACGGGCAGCTGGTGCGGGCCTACTTCAAAAAGTGCTTTCCGATACTGTGCAATGAAGTGCTGATCGGCGTGGGCAACATGGTGATCAACATCGTGCTGGGCCGCCAGAACGAGCAGGCCATCGCCGCCATCGCCGTGTTCCGCACGCTGGAGGGCCTGGTGATCGGCTTCTTCGCGGGCTTCTCCAACGCCGCGTCGGTGCTGGTGGGCACGAAGGTTGGCGCAGGCGATATCGACATCGCCTACAAGCGGGCCTGGCGGCTGGTGTACCTGTGCCAGGGCTTCATCGGCGTGCTGTGCCTTGCGATGATCGCGCTGCACACGCCGATCCTCACCATGATGGGCATGCGGGGCGAGAGCTTTGCCATAGCCTTCGACCTGATCTGCGTGTATGCCGTGGCCGCGCTGATCCGCATGGGCAACTGGACCCAGAACGACACCTTCCGCGCCGCCGGGGACGCCACCTACGGCACGGTGTTGGAGATCGTATTCATGTGGGCCATGGTGCTGCCCTGCGTGTGGCTGACCGGCATGGTCTTCCATTCCCCCACGCTGATCGTGTTCGCCTGCTGCTACATCGACGAGCCCATCCGCTATATACTGATGCAGCGCCACCTGTACAGTGGCAGGTGGATCAAGCCCGTGACCCCCGAGGGCCGGGCGGCGCTGGCAGGGTGGAAGCCGGAGCGGTAGACATAAAGCGTGCGGATGGAGCTGATCTCATAGTACATAGGGGGATACTGATCTTCTTTGAAATAGAAATGATATGTCAAGAAAAACCTTTCATTCTCCCAGGTCAACGGGGGTTGTCAAATTAGCCAATATCGAATATAATATATTTAGCTAAACAAGGAGGTGGTTTCCATGGTCGAAGCTATCGCGACGGCCACCGAGATGCAGAACAACTTTGGCCGGTACCTGAACATCGTGATGGGCGGAAACGAGGTGATCATCACCAAGAACGGCAAGGTCGTCGGGCGCTTCATTCCCAAGGATGCCGCCGTATCCTGGCTGACGGATTCTCTGACCGGCATACTGAAGGACGACGACGACCTCGACAGGGTGCGGGAGGCGCGGCTGAGGGAGAAATATGAAGCTGCTGATTGACGCCAACATACTGCTGGACGTACTGCAAGACCGCGCGCCCCACGTTCGCGATTCATCGCTGGTCTGGAAGCTGTGCGAAAGCGACAGGGCAGAGGGCTGGGTCACAGCGCTGACACTGGCCAACCTGGTATATGTGATGCGCCGGGAGCTCACCCCCGAACGCATTGAGGATGTGCTGGGCAGGCTGTCCATGATCTTTCACGTCACCGACCTCACCGCCGCCGACCTGTCCCAGGCCGCAGGTTATCAGTGGAATGACTTTGAGGATGCGCTGCAATGCGTCGCCGCGGAGCGCGTCCGCGCCGACGCCATCGTCACCCGGAATGTCCGGGATTATAAAGACAGCCGCGTCCCCGCGTACACGCCGGCAGAGCTGCTGGCAAGGGTATAATACTGAAGCTGTTTCGATATGAAATGCATCAGTGCTTTGTATGCGCCCGTATGAATTCCCTCACGAAGTCGTAGTCCTCCCTGGGCACGTAGACCTCCAGGCGGTCGATGCGCCAGCGGAGGGTGATGCGGTCCAGGTCCGGCTCGAAGGTGACGGCGGTGACGCCCTTGAAGGGGTGGATGCCGCTGGTCTTGCCCTTGGGCCAGGCCTGGATCTGCGTCTCGTCCATTTTGAACATGGGGTCCGGGGGCATCAGCTTCCACACCAGCACGGGCAGCCCCACCATCAGCACCAGGAAGCCCAGCGAAATGAGCGTTGCCTGGAGGGGATCGAACTGCCAGGTCATCACCAGCATGATCAGCGCGATGGGCACGCCGATGGCGGCGCAGACCTTCACCATCGTCTCCATCGGGGCGCTGTTGCCGTTTTTCTTCAGGTCATACCGCCAGCGGTAGGCGCCATCCTCGCCCAGGGTGACGCGATCGGTAAACTGACTCATTCACGCGGCCTCCCTTCCAAAGGGGCGTTCGGTCACCCGTTCTTCTTCCTCGCTTCCAGCTTCTTGCGGGCCTCGGTGCCCAGGATGCGCTTTCTCATGCGGATGGACTTGGGGGTGATCTCCACCAGCTCGTCGTCGTCGATGAACTCCATGGCCTCCTCCAGCGTGGGCACGTGCACGCCGGTGATCTTCAGCGCCTCCTCGGCGGCGGCGGAGTTGCGGCTGTTGGTCATGTGCTTCTTCTTGCACACGTTCACGTCGATATCGCCGGGGCGGGAGTTGCGGCCGATGATCATGCCGTTGTACACCTTCACGCCTGCTTCGATGAACAGCTCGCCGCGGTCCTGGATGTTGAACAGCGCGTAGGAGGTGGAAATGCCGTCCTCCCAGGCCACCAGCGCGCCGGTGTTGCGGGTGGGGATGTCGCCCTTCACGGGCTCGTAGCCCTCGAACACGGCGCTCATCACGCCCTCGCCGCGGGTGTCGGTGAGGAACTCGCTGCGATAGCCGAACAGGCCGCGGCTGGGCACCATGAACTCCAGGCGCATGCGGCTCTCACCGTTCATGGACAGCAACGTGCCACGCCTGCGGCCGATCTTGTCGATCACCGCGCCGGAGTACTCGGTGGGCACGTCGCACACCACGCGCTCCATGGGCTCGCACTTCTGGCCGTCGATATCCTTGTACAGCACCACAGGCTTGGTCACGGCGAACTCATAGCCCTGGCGGCGCATGGTCTCGATCAGTATGGACAGGTGCAGCTCGCCCCGCCCGTACACCCGGAAGGCGTCGGTGCTCTCCGTCTCCTCCACGCGCAGGCTGACGTCGGTCAGCGCCTCCTTCTCCAGGCGGGCGCGCAGGTGGCGGGAGGTCACGTAGGTGCCCTCGGTGCCGGCGAAGGGGCTGTCGTTCACGCAGAAGGTCATGGAAATGGTGGGCTCGTCGATCTTCACGAAGGGCAGCGGCTCGGCCATCGCCGGGGGACAGATGGTGTCGCCGATCAAAAGGTCGGTAAAGCCGGACACGGCCACGATGTCCCCCACCTCGGCGTGCTCGGCGTTCACCCGCTTCAAACCATCGAACTCAAACAGCCCCGCCAGCCGCGCCGGGGGCGATACGAAGGCGGAATCGTACACGCAGCGAATGGCCATCTGGCCCGCGTCGATGGCGCCCCGCTCGATGCGGCCTACGCCGATGCGGCCCACGTAATCATTGTAGTCGATGGTGGAAACCAGCAGCTGCAGCGGGCCCTTCGGGTCGCCCTCGGGTGCGGGGATGTGCGTGAGGATGGCGTCAAACAACGGCCGCAGGTCCGTGCCGGGCACCCGCCAGTCGGTGGTGGCGGTGCCGGTGCGGCCGGAGGCGTAGATGATGGGGCTGTCCAGCTGCTCGTCGCTGGCGTCCAGGTCGATCAGCAGCTCCAGCGTCTCGTCCACCACTTCCTCGCAGCGGGCGTCCGGGCGGTCCATCTTGTTGACGACGATGATGACCTTCAGGTCCAGCTCCAGGGCCTTCTTCAGCACGAAGCGGGTCTGGGGCATCGGACCCTCGAAGCTGTCCACCAGCAAGAGCACGCCGGAGACCATCTTCAGAACGCGCTCCACCTCGCCGGAGAAATCGGCGTGGCCGGGGGTGTCCACGATGTTGATCTTCACGCCGTTGTAGTGCACGGCGGTGTTCTTGGACAGGATCGTGATGCCGCGCTCCCGCTCCAGGTCGTTGGAATCCATCACGCGGTCCTGGACCTGCTGGTTCTGGCGGAACACGC
>JBGUQG010000066.1:0-2661 GCA_045130815.1 Christensenellales bacterium | reverse complement strand
CCGGGGGCGCGTTCGGTCAATCAGTACTCTATGCCCGCCACGATCTGGCCGATGGTTTCCACATCGACGGTGTCGGGGGCGAAGGAGAAGTTGCCGTAGATGCCGTTCTGGCGCACGGTGGCGGCCATGCCGCCCTCGCCGTAGTCGTTGACGGTCATCGTGCGGCTCTGCTGCACGGTGCCGTCTTCGGCGACGATGTAGCTGGCCTGCTCGCCGTCCATGTCCTGGAAGAAGGTGGCGTACATGACCTCGGCGCCGGCGGCGTCGGTCACGGTGACGCCCACCCAGTCGTAGGCGGTGTCGGTCTCCACGTTGCCGATGCTCCAGCCCTCGGGCAGGAAGGTCAGCTCGGGCAGCTCAAAGCCCAGCTCGCCGTCGTCCTCGGCGGCCTCATATTCGCCTTCGCCATCCATGCCCTCGATCACGAAGTCGCCGTCGTCGCCCTCGATCTCATAGGTGTAGTCGTAGTCGGGAGCCGGCTCGTCCTCCACCGAGATGGGCAGGCGCTGGCCGGACAGCAGGGCCACCGCGTTCTGCACGCTCTGGTCCTGGGTCAGCTTCGCGGCGTCCGCGCTCAGGGAGCTGCCGATCTGCATCAGCAGGGCGGCGTTGTTCTCATCCTGGAACAGGGCGGACATGGTCTCGTCGGACAGGTCGTCGATCACCAGCGCGGGCTCGGCGGCGTTCGCCTTGTCCTCGATGGCGTCGGCGCTGATCTCCACGTCGAAGGAAAGGCCGAAGCTGGCGTTGGGGTTACGCCCGTCCAGGCTGAAGGTGTTGTTGGAAGCGCCCTCGTCGGAAACGTCGCCGTAGACGCTGATGTCCATCTGGATGGCGTCCTTGGACACGACGCTGGCGCTGAAGCCGTAGCTGGAGCCGCCGGCCTCGTTGACGGCCTGAATGCTGGACATGGTCAGCCGGCCGGTCTTTTCGCCGTTCGCGCTGACGCTGCCGTTCAGCTCCATGCTGGTGCTGGCGGCGTCCTGGGCCACGTTCATGTCGAGCTCCAAGGCGCTGCCCTGCATTTCATAGGCGAAGCTGACGTTCGCGCTGGTGGCGCCGTCCGCGGTCACGCTGTGCATGTTCATCACGATCGGCTCCAGCACGATGGGCTCGGGCGTGGGCACGGGCTCGCCTTCAACGGGCTCGCCTTCCGCGTCCTCCACGGGCAGCGGCTCGGCCTGCTGCATCTGGGCGTTCATCCGGGCGACCATGTTGTTCATGTCCAGGGTCAGCACGGCGTCCGCCACCTGCACCTGGCCGTCCTCGCTGCGCTTTTCGTCAATCTCCATGTTCATGTCGATGTTGAACTTGGTCATCAGATCGGTAAAGCTGTGAAGCTCGTTCAGACCGCTCTCCGCCGGCATCATGGAATACAGCTTGAACAGGGCGTCCGAATAGGCCGTCAGCTCCGGCGTGGAGGCGAACAGCGCGTCGGCCAGCTCGCCCATGTGCGCCGCGTCGATGGCATAGTGGTAGGTAAGCACGTCATAGCTGACGTCGTCGATCACCGCCACGTCGGGGGTGCCCTCGCCGCGGTCCACCATGCTGTCCAGCAGTTCCTCGCTCTTGACCTTCACGGCCTCCTGGAAGTCCTTGTCCGCCGTGGCCTTCATCAGGCCCATGTAGGCGGGCAGAAATTCCCGGGTAAGGAAGGTCAGAAGCTCCGGGTTCTGCACGTCGGTGACCATGCCACCCATACCGCCGAATTGGTCCATCGCGCCGTCCACGGCCTGCTTGGTCAGGTTCAGCGCCACGCCACTCTGCCCGAACAGCGCCGTCACGCCTTTTTCACCCACGCCGATCTGGATCGGCAGCAGGGTCTGGCCGTCTACGTCCACGCCGAAGTCGAACACGGCGCTCTCGCCGTCCGTCATCGCGCCGATGTGGGCCTCGGGCGTCAGCCGCTGGGTCTCCCCGTTGTAGGTAACGACCACGTTCCGCAGCGTCAGCGTGCGGGCAGACTGGGCCGGCATGGCCTCGCCGCCGGCGCCGGTCAGCATCATGGCCAGGCTCAGAAGCATTGCGATCAAACTGGTCATATGGAATTCCCTCCTTGTCATACTGTTCCCTCGCGGCTATCGCCGCGCTTTCGGTACGCAACCATATTACCATGATTGCCCCCGGTTGGCAACGGTTCGCGCCTCAAACGCAACAAATCGACACCCAAATGTCAAAAACCGCGCTCCAAACCACCCGGCCCTGCTTTGACGGTGCGGCGGTCCTCCCGGTTCCGCATGTATATTTATGCATCATTATGCGCCTTTATTCGTATATTTTTACATTTCCTGTGTTGCAATTCCGGAATAAACGCGCTATAATCGAAGCCATCGAAAACATGAACGCCACGGGAGGGACCGTTATGAATCTGAAGGGCAGAAGCTTTCTGACGCTGCTGGACTATACGCCGGAGGAGATCGGCGCGCTCATCGACCTGGCCGCCGAGCTGAAGGCGAAGAAGAAGGCCGGCATCCCCCATGCCGACTTCGCCGGGAAGAACGTGGCGCTGATCTTTGAAAAGACCAGCACGCGCACCCGCTGCAGCTTCGAGGTGGCCGCCTACGACCTGGGCATGGGCGTGACCTACCTAGATCCCACCGGCTCGCAGATTGGCAAGAAGGAGTCCATCGCAGACACCGCCCGGGTGCTGGGCCGCATGTA
>JBGUQG010000065.1:0-3690 GCA_045130815.1 Christensenellales bacterium | reverse complement strand
CCTTGATCACCTTCTGCGCAAGCAGGCCGTTGCGCTTTGCGATGTTTGCGTCCATAAAGAATACCTCCCCGCTCTTTTTTTCCAAGTATAGCATTTTGTATGGGGTTAATCAACGCTAAAGTGAGTCGCCCGGAGCCAGTCTCCGGGCGACTCACCTTTGAATGACGACCTCGCAGGCGGCGAAGCCGTAGTACCGCAGCCGCTCGATCACTACCGCGTCGATGCGCTCGCCGCACACGGCCACCGGCACGCAGGGCGGGCAGCTGAGCGCGGAGGCGGCCAGCACCCTTCCCGCGCACGCTTCCAGGGGCAGGGTCTCCCGCGGCGCGAAGGCGGCGTCCCGCACGGACATCGCCCGCCGCGGGGCCCGGTATTCCGGCGCGGCGTCCGGCAGGGGATCGCGGCGGGGAACGGCGCAGAGCGCGTCCTCCAGCCGCCGCAGGTCGGCGTCCGGATTCATGGGGGAGGGCATCAGCGTGACAAAGTCCGGGTCGTGGAACTCGCAGAACAGGCCGGATTCCCGGAGCGTCGCGGCCAGGTCGTCTCCGCTGTAGCCGAAGGGGCGGGGGCAGAGGGTCAGCTTCATCGGCTCGTCGCCGGTGAGGGCGAAGCCGTGCCCGCGCAGCGCCGACCTCAGCGCGTCCAGCTTTGGCAGCAGCGCGGCCAGCCCTTCGGGCAGCCGCTCCAGGTACGGGTTGCAGGCGTCCAGCGATTGCAGCAGCAGCCACGACGGGCTGGAGGAGCCGAACAGCGCCATCGCCCGGCGCGCCCCGCGGGGATCGACGTCCGCAGCAAGGTGCAGGTAGGCCGCGCCGGTGAGGGCGGGCAGCGTCTTGTGGGCCGAATCGCAGCACATATCCGCGCCCAGGTCCATCGGGTGGCGGGAGCCGCCGGGCAGGAACCTCAGATAGGCCCCGTGGGCGTTGTCCACCAGCAGCCGCGCGCCGTGGCGGCGGCAGGCGGCGGCGACGGCGGCGATGTCCTGCACGTGGCCCAGGTAGTCCGGGCTGGTGAGGTACACCGCCCTGCAGCGCCCGCCCAGGCGGGAGAGAGCCGCGTCCACGTCCGAAGAAGTCACCGTGCAGCCGTGATAGGCGTCCCCGGGCATCGGGTGCAGCCATTCCACCCCGAACCCGATCAGCGCCGCGGCGCTCAAAAAGGCCCGGTGAGCGTTGCGCCCGGCCAGCACCACCGCCTGCCGGGGGTCGCCGGATTCAGACAGCGCCGCCCACAGCATTGCCCGGATCGCCAGCGAGCTGCCCTCCGCGCTGTACAGCGTGCGCGCGCCGAACAGCCGGGAAGCGTTTTCCTCGCTTTGGGCGATCACGCCCCGGGGCTCGTACAGCTCGTCCGCGCCGTCGATCTCGGTGATGTCCAGTCCCTCGCAGCCCAGCGGCCCCGCGCCCTTGTGCCCGGGCATGTGAAAGCGCGCCGGATGGGAGGCGGCGTAACGCTTCACGAAATCGCAGATGGGGGTTGGAATCATTGGGACCTCCGGAAATAATTAGGAATGAGGAATTAGGAATTAGGAATTGTTGTGCAAATCCCTGCGGGATTTGTTTGATTTTCGGGGGAACCAGATTGCCACTTCGTCGCTGCGCAATGGGAACGAGCCCTTCTGCCCCGGACCGTGTCATTGCGAGGAGCCCCCACAGGGGGCGACGTGGCAATCCGGCGTCCCTTGAATCAAGAGAAATCCAGAGGATTTCCTCCAGAATTCCTCATTCCTCAGTCCTCATTCCTCATTCTTCATTGAACTGCCTGTTGATCTCCACCATGATCGCGCACTCCATGCGCTTTTTGAACAGCTCGCAGCCGTACTTGTACACGCCGGTGACGCTGCCGGTGGCGTGGTACGCGTTGGCGGCGCAGCCGCCGGAGCAGTACAGCCGGGCCCAGCAATCGCGGCACTCGGGGCGTGCGTAGACGTTGCAGGCGGCGAACTCGGCCTGGGCGGCTTCATTCGTCACGCCCTGCCAGATGTCGCCCAGTCTGAAGCCCTCCTCGCCCACGAACTGGTGGCAGGGGTACAGGTCGCCCCAGGGGGTCACGGCCATGTACTCGGTGCCGCTGCCGCAGCCGGAGATGCGCTTGTAGATGCAGGGCCCGCCGGACAGGTCGATCATGTAGTGATAGAAGGTGAAGGGCCGGCCCTCCCTGCGTCGCCGGATCATCAGGGCCGCCAGGTCCTCATACTGCTTCAGCACCACGGGCAGATCCTCCGCCGTCAGCGCGGCGGGGTCGCCCTCGGCGCACACCACGGGCTCCATGGAAAGCTCGGTAAAGCCCAGGTCCAGCATGGTCTGTATGTCCTTCAGGAAATCCGGGTTGGCGTGGGTGAAGGTGCCGCGCATGTAATAGCCCCTGCCGCCCCGCTTTTCCACGAACCGCTGGAATTTGGGCACGATCCTGTCCCAGCTGCCGTTGCCGGCATAGTCCACGCGGTAAGCGTCGTGGATCGCCTTGCGCCCGTCCAGGCTCAGCACCACGTTGTGGCACTCCCGGTTGGCAAAGTCGATCACATCGTCGTCCACCAGCATGCCGTTGGTGGTCAGCGTGAAGCGGAAGCGCTTGCCCGCGGCCTGTTCGATGGAGCGTGCGTAGGCCACCAGGCGCTTGACCACGTCGAAGTTCATCAGCGGCTCGCCGCCGAAGAAGTCCACCTCCAGGTTGCGCCGGGCGCCGGAGCGCTCCACCAGGAAGTCCAGCGCCCGCTTGCCCACCTCATAGCTCATCACGGCGCGCTCGCCGCGGTACTTGCCCTGGCTGGCAAAGCAGTAGGCGCAGTTCAGGTTGCAGGTGTGGGCCACGTGCAGGCACAGCGCCTTGATCACGCCGCCGGTGCGCTTTTTCAGCTCGCCCGCCATCGGGGCGAAGGTGTCCGGCGCGAACAGCTTGCCCGCGTCCTTCAGCGCGGCCACCTGGCCGTAGCACTCGGCGAGCTCGCCGGTCGGGGCGTCCGGGTACTTCGCCGCCATTTGGCGCAGCACGTCCCCGCGGCTGTTCTGTTCAAACAGGGCGATGATGTCATAGGCGATGTCGTCCACCACGTGCACCGCGCCGGAGCACACGTCCAGCACGATGTTGTAGCCGTTCAATTTATACTGGTGTATCATTTTTTCTCCCATAGCGCATCAATGCCGCCCATTCAGGCGGCATTGATGTTTTATCCGGTTGGATTACTTGTCAGCCTTCTTTTCGCACTGCTGGTTGGCGATGCCGCAGCTGGTCTTGCACGCGGACTGGCAGGAGGTCTGGCACTCGCCGCAGCCGCCGTTCTTGGCGCTGTCGCACAGGTTGCGGGTCTCGATGGTCTTGATATGCGTCATTTCGGTATCCTCCAAAGTATTTAGTGATTATATCATATCAGAGTATCGCGGGATTGTCAATCTCAAACGAGCAGTTTTTACCGCCCGACGGATTCGAAGTGTTACCATTCGCCCTTACAGCCAAACCAACGACCGGAGCAGTCATTTAAGAGGCAGAGCGCTTCTCATTTGGATCGGCCCTGGCGACATGTGCGTCAGGGCCGCGGGTTTTTGCCAAAGCAAAAACCCACTTTGCATATTTTGCGGCCAGACGTTTTGGGGCTGTTTTATCAAACAACAACGCAAAGGTTCAAACACCCCCCAAACCTCTGGCCGCCAAATAAGCAAAGTGGGTTTTTTCTTTTGGCAAAACCCCCGGCCC
>JBGUQG010000064.1:0-17938 GCA_045130815.1 Christensenellales bacterium | reverse complement strand
TCTCGGTCACCGAGCGCGCCACGCTGGAAAACTGCTTGCTGAATTCCTTGAAAAAATCCATGTCATTCTCCCATCGCACACATTATTCCTATTATACATATGATAAACCCATTTCACGGATAAATCAAGGGCGATCGGCGCATAATTTCAGCGAAACGCATAAATGATCGACTTGGGAGGCTGCCATGTTCACGCTGTTGATTCGCGGCGCGCTGCTGTACGTGGTGATGATCGTCACCATGCGCGCGCTGGGCAAGCGCCAGCTGGGCGAGTTCGAGCCCTACGAGCTGGCGATGACGATCCTGCTGGCCGACCTGATCTCCTCGCCCATGGAGAGCGTGTCGCGCCCGCTGCTGCACGGGCTTTTGCCGGTGGCGGCGATGTTCGTGGTGCACGGCGCGATCACGCTGGCCTCGCTGAAGTGGGACCGCTTCCGGGCGCTGATCTCCGGCAAGCCCGCGCTGGTGATCAACCGGGGCGTGATCGACCAGCGGGAGCTGGACCGGCTGTGCCTCAGCCTTTCCGACCTGCTGGAGGGTCTGCGGGGCGCGGGCTACCTGGACCCGGCGGAGGTGGGCACCGCCATCGTGGAGGCCAACGGCACCATCACCGCCTTCCCGCCCTCGGGCGGGCGGCCCCCGAAGGCCGGCGAGCTGGGCCTGGACCCGGGCTACGAGGGCATGCCGCTGTCGCTGATCGCCGACGGGCACATCCAGCCCAACAGCCTGAAGCAGACCGGCCAGGGCCGCCGCTGGCTGGAAAAGCTGCTTTCGGACCGGGGGCTGGCGGCGGAGGCGGTGTTCCTGGCCTCGCTGGACACCCAGGGCCGCATGACCCTGCAGCTGAAGAGCGGCGGTCTGATGCGCTTTCAGGCCATGGAGCCGGGAAAGGTGGCGTGGTAGATGCGCAGGGCAATGATCGTGACCGCGGCGGTGCTGGCCTGCGCGCTGGCGGTGTGCGCGCTGTCCCAGGCCGCGCTGAACCGGGCCGTATCCCGGGCCCAGGCCCTTCATTCGCAGGCTCTTCAGGCCGCGGAGGCGGCGCAGGCTGAGAGGGCCGGGGCGCTGCTGGACGAGCTGATCGCGTTCTGGGAGGACCGCACCCCAACGCTTGAGAAGCTGGTGAGCCACGACGCGCTGCACGACGTGGCTGCCGCCCTCGCCGAGGCGCGGATCTGCCTGGCCTGCGACGACCACGACGACTTCCTGCGCACCATGTCCACCGCCCGGCTGGGCCTGGAGCACCTGCGCGACGAGGAGGCGCTGAGCTGGCAAAACCTGTATTGACTTTCCGGGCCGTTGATGGTAGAGTTGAGAGGAAAACATAATACAGAGGTACTCCAATGCACGGTAAACACAGCATGACCGAGGGCAGCGTGGCCCGGCACCTGCTGCGCTACACGATCCCTGCGATACTTGGCGATCTGTTCCAGGTGACCTACAACACCGTGGACTCGGTGATCGTGGGCCGGTACGCCGGGGCGGGCGCGCTGGCGGCGGTGGGCGTCGCCGCGCCGCTGATGAGCATCGCAATGTTCTTCATCATCGGCATGGGCATCGGCGCGTCGGTGTTGATGAGCGAATTCTACGGCGCGGGCGACGCCCGTTCCCTGCGGCGTCAGTTCGCCACCACGCTGGCCCTGGGCGCGGCCTTCAGCGCCGCCATCGGGCTTATGCTGTTCGCGCTGGCCGGGCCTCTGCTGCGGCTGGTGCGCACGCCCGGGGACATACTGCCGGACACCGCCCGCTACCTGCGCATCGTGGCGCTGGGGATGATCGTCACGTCGCTGTACAACATACTGGCGGCGGCCTCCCGCTCCATCGGCGACACGCTGACGCCGCTGATCTGCCTGGTGGCCGGGTCCCTTTCAAACGTGGGGCTGGACCTGCTGTTCGTGGCCGGGTTCCACTGGGGCGTGGCCGGGGCGGCCTGGGCCACGGTGATCTCCCAGGGGCTGGCGTCGCTGCTGTGCGCGGCGCTGCTGCGCAAAAACGAGCCGATACTCTTCTCCGGCAGGGGCGATTTCGCGGTGGACCGGGCGCTGTTGAACAGGACGCTGCGCTACAGCGCTCCTAGCGCGCTGCAGCAGGCGGGCGTATACGTTGGAAAGCTGCTGGTGCAGTCGGCGGTGAACCCGCTGGGCGTCAGCGCCATCGCGGCCTTCAACGCCGTGAACCGCATCGACGACTACGCCCTGATCCCGGAGCGGGACATCGCCGGCGGCGAGACGGTGCTGCTGGCCCAGAACCACGGGGCCGGAAAGCCCGATCGGATGCGCCGGGGCTTCTTCGTCGCCATGGCGATGGAGGTCGTCTACGGCCTGATCGTGTTCGCGGCGGTGTTCGCGCTGGCCGAGCCGCTGATGAAGCTGTTCGTCGAAGCGTCGGAGGCCGAGGTCGTGCGCCTGGGCGCGCGCTATCTGCGGCTGATGGGCTTTTTCTACTTCATGCCCGGCATCACCAACGGCCTGCAGGGCTACATGCGCGCCATGGGCAAGCTGAATATCACGATGTACGTCACCTATTCCCAAATGTTCACCCGCGCCGCGTTCACCTTCCTGCTGATCGGCCGCATGGGCCTGGACGCCGTGCCCGTGGCCTGCGCCGCCGGCTGGGTGCTGATGATGGTGTGGGAGATCGGGCTGATGGTCAAATGGAGGAACCGGCATGTCTGATGTCGATTACATGCGCGAAGCCCTGTCCGAGGCATCCCTGGCCGCGGCCTCCGGCGAGATGCCCGTGGGCTGCGTGATCGTGCGGGACGGGAAGGTCATCGCCCGGGCCCACAACGAATGCGAAGGCCGCGGCGACGCCACCGCCCACGCCGAGCTGCTGGCCATACAGCGGGCCAGCGCCGCCGCAGGGGGCTGGCGGCTGAACGACTGCACGCTGTATTCCACGCTGGAGCCCTGCCCCATGTGCGCCGGGGCCATCGTACAGGCGCGGGTGGGACGGCTGGTCTACGGCGCGTCCGACCCCGGCCAGGGCTGCGCCGGCAGCCTGTACCGCCTCTGCGAGGACCCCGCCTTCCCCCACTTTTGCAAGTGCGACGGCGGGGTGCTGGCCGGGGCGTGCCGGGAATTGCTGGAGGCGTTTTTCCAAAGGCGGCGCTGATCCCAGAATCAGGGGGACGGTTCTCTGTGTGGTTACACACAGAGAACCGTCCCCCTGATTTTGTATCATTATACATGTTTTATGCATATTGATGCTTAAAATTAACCCTATTAACGTATATTTTGGCTTGACAGTGCATAAAAACGGGCTATAATAGACGCATAAATCAAATCCGCCGCCACCGCGGCGATCAAGGAGCGTTCACCATGAAGAAGAAGACCAATAAAGAGTTCAAGAAGATCGTGCTGGCCTACTCCGGCGGGCTGGACACAAGCATCATCATCCCCTGGCTGAAGGAAAACTATCCGGGCTGCGAGGTCATCGCGGTGTCCGGCAACGTGGGCCAGGTGGGCGAGCTGGACGGCCTGGAGGAAAAGGCCCTCAAGACCGGCGCCAGCAAGCTGTATGTGGAGGACCTGAACAAGGAATTCATCGAGGAAGTCGTGATCCCCTCCATGCAGATGGGCGCGAAGTACGAGAACACCTATCTGCTGGGCACCTCCTTCGCCCGGCCCATCATCGCCAAGCGGCTGGTGGAGATCGCCAAGGCCGAGGGCGCGGACGCCATCTGCCACGGCTGCACCGGCAAGGGCAACGACCAGGTGCGCTTCGAGCTGGCCATCAAGGCCTTCGCGCCGGACATGCCCGTGATCGCCCCCTGGCGGATCTGGGACATCAAGGGCCGCGACGAGGAGATCGACTACGCCGAGGCCCACAACATCCCGCTGAAGATCAGCCGGGAGACCAACTACAGCAAGGACAAGAACATGTGGCACCTGTCCCACGAGGGCCTGGAGCTGGAGGACCCCGCCAACGAGCCGAAGTACGCGGGCAACATGGAGATGGGCGTGACCCCGGAGGAGGCCCCGGACGAGGGCGAATACGTGACCATCGACTTTGAAAAGGGCTGGCCCGTGGCCGTGAACGGCGAGAAGCTGGCCCCGGTGGACCTGGTGTGGAAGCTGAACGAGCTGGGCGGCAAGCACGGCATCGGCATCATCGACATCGTGGAGAACCGGCTGGTGGGCATCAAGTGCCGCGGCGTGTACGAGACCCCCGGCGGAACCATCCTCTACGCCGCCCACGAGAAGCTGGAGCAGCTGTGCCTGGACAAGGCCACCCAGCACTACAAGCAGCGCATGGCCCTGGAGTACGCCGACCTGGTGTACAACGGCCAGTGGTTCTCCCCCCTGCGCGAGGCCATGACCGCCTTCTGCGAGAAGACCCAGCAGACCGTCACCGGCAGCGTGAAGCTGAAGCTGTACAAGGGCAACATCATCGGCGCGGGCATGACCAGTCCCTACAGCCTGTACGACCCGGAGATCGCCACCTTCGACGAGGACAACGTGTACGACCAGACCTGGGCCGACGGCTTCATCACCCTGTACGGCCTGCCCACCGCGGTGTTCGCCAAGATGAAGGCGAAGAACGGGCTGGAATAAGCAACGCGCTATGGCAACGCGCCCGACGGCAAACCGCTATCGGGCGCGTTGATTCTTCGATGCATGCGGGAAAGCTCTCCCCTACTTCACCTTCAGCTTCTTCACGGCGGACCAATTGGACCAGTAGGTCTTTCCATTCACCTTCTGCCAGGCGCGGACCCGCACATAGTAGGTCTTCCTGGATTTCAAGCCCTTCAGCACCTTCTTGACCGTGGCGTCCTTCTTCACCGTCGCCTCTTTGGCATTTGCAAAGCTCTTCTTCAGACCATATGCCACCTGATAGCCGGCGACGCCAGCGGTCTTTTTCCACTGGACGGTCAGCTGCTGCTTCCCTGCGGTGAGCTTCAGCCCGGAGACCTTCTTCGGATTGATGTTGAAGGCGCCCGTGGCGGAGCCGGCGTAGGCCCCGATGCCCTTCACGGTGACGGTAGCCGTACCCACCTTCTTGTTTTGCTTGTAAGCAACCTTGTAATCCTTGCCCTTGACGAGGGTCGTCGCACCAAGCGTCACCTTGACGTCGGGCTTCAGGGCCTTGCCGGTGTAGCTCTGATCCGCCGCGGTGACCGTGGCCGTGTCGAGGAAGGCCCGGAAGGGAATGACCCTGGGCGTCCCGTACGTGAAATCGTCGTCATCGGCATAGGCATCCTTGGCGAAGGTCTCAGCTCGAGAGCCCTTGTAACCGAATACGGTCAGCTTGGGCAGGGCCCTCAGCCCGTCGTCGTCGTCGTCCCAGTAGACGAAATTGCCCATGCCAATGGTGGTCACGCTGGCAGGAATGATGATTTCCGTCATGCTCATGCAGCCCTCAAAGGCGGCGCGCCCTATGGATTGCACACCGTCTGGAACCGTCAGGCTTTTCAGGTTTTCCGCCCAGGTGAACGACCCTTCGTCGATGCTTTTCAGTCCATCAGGCAGGGTGACGTGGGTAATCGACGTGTTATAGGCAAAGGCGTCCTCGCCGATGGCGGTCACGCCCTCCGGAACCGTCACGTTGCCGCCGGGACCATTGTAGGCCACCACTACGCCGTTTTCAATGACAAAATCTGAGTCCGACGCGTTCGACTGGATTGCCTGCGCCTGTGACAGTGTATCGGCTTCCGCAGTCTCCCCGGGCAAATCCAGCGCGATGGCCTCCACGGCCTCTTCCGCGGGTATCTCGAACACGATGGCATCTACATCCTCATCCTCGACGATCAATCCCTCCGCGATCGCCATACCGTTGAGCAGCATCCCCAGTGTCAGCGCGACGGTCAGCCACCGCCACATCCATTTGTTCATACGATCAGCCCCCAATACTTCGTTGATTATATTCTATTATAGCAGACATTTCTGACCATGCCATTGCCCTTGAACAGTTTTTCGGTTACTTTTCTGAATCCGCCTTTCGCCATCTCGCGATCCTGATTACCCCGGTATTCCCATCCACTGTTGTAGGCACCGCCCCCAACCAGGGCTTCATCCTGTCCCTTGCTCGCAATATGCTTAAAGGCCTCATTCCTGTAGCGGTATATGCTATAGTTCTCAATAGTGCCAGTATAGCATACATTACGAGTTTACTCAACCGCAAATATCCATTTTATCTTTGTATTTGTATCATGTCAATCAAAAATATTTGCGAATGGATGAATCATGCCCACCGCGGTGTTCGCCAAGATGAAGGCGAAGAACGGGCTGGAATAACGCGACAATTAACCCACTCCGTGTTGACACCCTGCCCGGGACATGCTATAGTTAACCCCGTAAAGGGGAGTAGCTGGCGGCCGATGACCGTTATCTGGTTCGTCAGGACGAACCGCCATGGAGCGGTTCCGGGCCAGAATCCTCGCAAGAGATCAGCAAGACCTTTACTGTGTTCAGCGAACGCAGTAAAGGTCTGTTTTTTTGACTCCAACGAAAAGAGAGGTCCCTTCCATGAAACCGGCAATGATCGCGCTGTTTTTGCTGATGTATCTGGTGATGATCGCAAAGCCCAAATTCAGAACCTTGGCCGCGCTGACGGTGGCCCTGATCTTCTGCGTCATCGGGGCAGTGCCCATCGGGCAGGTTCTGCCGGCCATCGACTTCAACGTGCTCCTGATGATCGCCGGAACGATGGTCGTCGTGGATTACTTCATCGATTCCAAAATGCCCAATCTGATCGCGGAGGGGCTGCTGCGCAAATCGAAGAACGTGCGCATGGTGATCATACTGATGTCGCTGTTCTCCGGCTTCGTGTCGGCGTTCATAGACAACGTGGCCACGGTGCTGATGCTGGCGCCGGTCGGTTTGGCCATCTGCCGGAAGCTGGACATCAACCCGACCGGCATGCTGCTGTCCATCGCCGTATCCTCCAACCTGCAGGGCGCGGCGACGCTGGTGGGCGACACGACCTCCATCATGCTCGGCGCCTACGCGAAGATGGACTTCCTCAGCTTCTTCTTCATGAACGGCAGACCCGGCATCTTCTGGGCCGTCGAGCTTGGCGCGCTGGGCACCGTGGCCGTCATGCTGATCCTTTTCCGTCATGAGACGGCGCCGGTGACCAGCAGCCAGCACACGAAGGTTGCCACCTGGTACCCCACCGTCGCGCTGGTGGGCATCATCGTGACGCTGATACTGGCCTCCTTCATCCCCGGCAAGCCCGACATCACCAACGGCCTTATCTGCTGCCTGTACGCCGTCATCTGCATGATCGCAGACCTGATGAAGACCCGCCGGAGGGACGGCGTCGTCCGCTCGCTGAAGAGCGTGGATTTTGAGACGATCGGCCTGCTCTCCGGCATGTTCGTGGTCATTCGCGGGCTGCAAAACGCAGGCGTCATCGATGATGTGGCCACGTTCATCGGCGGTCTGGGCGGCGGGAACGTGTTCCTGCTGTACACCGTCATCGTATGGCTGTCGGTAGTGCTGTCGGCGTTCATCGACAACATTCCCTATGTCGCCACGATGCTGCCCGTGGTGCAGGGCGTCGCGGCCTCGCTGGGCATTGAGCCCTATCTGCTGTACTTCGGCCTGCTGACCGGCGCGACGCTGGGCGGGAACCTGACGCCCGTCGGCGCGTCCGCCAACATCACCGCCACCGGAATCCTCCGCCGCGAGGGCTACGAGGCCTCCATCCGCGATTTCGCCCAAATCGGCATGCCCTTCACGCTGACCGCCGTCACCATCGGCTATCTGTTCATCTGGTTCGTATGGCATTGAGCTTGACAGGCTCTGGCGAAAACGATACAATGATTAGGTAGACGATGATTAATTCAAGTGTCGAGGCTGCGAGTGCATTTTTCGGCAGGTGGCCTTGCAGATTTCGAAGGTTTACTGGAGGTAAATCGAAAAATCTGCAACAGACAGATGCCGGAAAAGGCACCGCAGAATCGGTGCGGGAATTATTCAGCGGCTACTCAGGAAACCCGAAGGTTTTCCGGGTCGGCGGGCTCCGAAGGGAGCGCGCCGACAATCATAATCATATTTCCGATATCAAGCGATCAAAGGAGCGTTTCCTATGAAGCTATGGGCGGGCCGCGCGGGCGGCGACGTGGACGAAAGGCTGAGCGCCATCAACAACTCCATCGGCTTTGACAGCCGCATGTACAGGCAGGACATCACCGGCAGCATCGCCCACGCGCGGATGCTGGGCAAGCAGGGCATCATCCCCATGGACGACGCCGCGGCCATCGTGGCGGGCCTGAAGGGCATACTGGCGGACATCGAGGCTGGGACCCTTGAGATCGACATGAGCTGCGAGGACATCCACACCTTCGTGGAGGCCACGCTGACCGAGCGCATCGGCGACGCGGGCAAGCGGCTGCACACCGCCCGCAGCCGCAACGACCAGGTGGCGCTGGACATCCGCATGTTCCTGGCGGACGAGATCGACCGGCTGACCGCGCTGGCGAAGGACCTGGTCTCCGCGCTGTGCGAGGTGGCCGAGAAGCACCTTGAAACGGTGATGCCCGGCTACACCCACCTGCAGCGGGCCCAGCCGATCACGCTGGCCCACTGGCTGATGGCCTACGCCCAGATGCTGCTTCGGGACATCGACCGCCTGTCGGACTGCAAGAGGCGCACGCTGGTCATGCCCCTGGGCAGCGGCGCGCTGGCGGGCACCACCTATCCGCTGGACCGGGAATACGTGGCCGAGCAGCTGGGCTTCAATGAGATCAGCCGCAACAGCCTGGACGGCGTGTCCGACCGGGATTTCGCCCTGGAGCTGCTTTCGGACCTGTCGATACTGATGATGCACCTGTCCCGCTTCAGCGAGGAGATCTGCCTGTGGTGCAGCTGGGAGTTCCGGTTCGTCACGCTGTCGGACAGCTTTTCCACCGGCTCCTCCATCATGCCGCAGAAGAAGAACCCGGATATCACCGAGCTGGTGCGGGGCAAGACCGGACGGGTGTACGGCGACCTGATGACGCTGCTGACGGCGATGAAGGCGCTGCCCCTGGCCTACAACAAGGACATGCAGGAGGACAAGGAGGCGCTGTTCGACGCCATCGACACCGCGGACCTCAGCCTGTCGGTGCTCGCGCCGATGCTGCGCACCGCCGCGTTCCACCCGGAGGCCATGAAGCAGGCCGCCGCCGCGGGCTTCATCAACGCAACCGACTGCGCCGACTACATGGTCCGCAAGGGCGTGCCCTTCCGCGACGCCTACGGCGTGGTGGGCCGCCTGGTGAAGTACTGCATCGACCGGGGCACCACGCTGGAGGCCCTGCCCCTGGCCGAGTACCGCCAGTTCAGCCTGGTGTTCGACGAGGACGTGTACGAGGCCATCGACCTGCTGACCTGCGTTGGCCAGCGCAATATCCCCGGCGGGCCCGCCCCCGAGGCCGTGAAGCAGACTCTCGAGGCGACGCGGGAGAGGCTGGAAGCATGATTTCCCTGTTGACATTCATTACGATATAATTATAATATATTTATGGATGAACTGCTATTTGAATGGGACGAAAACAAAAACGCCCTCAACCGAAAGAAGCATGCTGTTTCCTTTGAGGAGGCACAGAGCGTCTTCTATGATGAAAACGCCTTGCTGATCCCAGACCCCGATCATTCCATCGAAGAGGAGCGTTTCGTCATTCTGGGGTTCAGTACAAATGCGCGAATCCTCATGGTATGCCATTGCTACAGGCACTCAGAGAGCATCATCCGTATCATTTCCGCGCGTAAGGCAAATCCGCGCGAAGCCCGGCAGTATCGTGAAATGGAGGTGTGAAGCCGTGCGCGACGATTACGATTTTTCCAAGGCCGTCAAAAACCCCTATGCTGTTCGCCTGAAAAAGCAGGTCACCATCAATCTGGACGCTGAAACGGTGGATTACTTCAAGGATCAAGCGGAAAAAACCGGTATCCCCTACCAGAAGCTGATCAACTTCTACCTTGCTGACTGTGTGCGTCAGAAGCGCCAGTTGAGTTGGACATAAGCCACGACAATTGGCGCGGGCCCCTATCATTCTGAGCGCAGGCGAAGAAGCTTGGTCATCCTTAGGCGGCTACAGCCAAAACAGGAAACGGCTCCTTTTCCCTTCCTTGATGGAAAAGGAGCCGTCCTTTTGCATTTTCGCTGAATACTACTTCACGGTCGCCTTCTTCACAGCGGACCAATTGGAGCAATACTTCTTCTTGCCGACTGTCTTAGATTCTTCGCTGCGCCCAGGATGACACGGATAAGCGCCGTTTGTCTTCCCGGCCCCAGCGAAGGATCTTTCATTCCGTCGGAGCATGACGGGCTTGTTTCATCCCTCCGGGGCGATGCCCCTTTGCTTCGCGTCGTCGATGATCTGCTCCGTCTCCCGGCGCATTTCGGCGCGGAGGGCGGCAAGGTAGGGGCTGAAGGCGGCCTCCCTTTCGCCGTAGGTCAGGTTCAGGTCATATTCCAGGGGCAGCCAGGTGTCCGCGTCGGATTCGTTGTGGCTCTGGATGGCCTCCATGCGGTCGAGGGCCTTGTACAACTTCGCCTCCGGGGTCTCGAGGGCCTCCATCTCGGCAAACAGCGCGCCCAGCTCCTCGGGCCAGGGCTCGGGCAGGCCGCCGATCAGGGCGTCCACCTCCCTGCCCTCCACGGCGCGGTCGGCGTCAGTCTTCAGAAAGGTGGGGATGTCGCCGGTGACGGCCTCGCCGAGGTCGTGCACCAGGCACATGCGCACCACCCTGTCGATGTCCACGCCGGGGAACTCATCCTTCATCAGCATCGCCATCAGCGACACGCGCCAGCTGTGTTCCGCCACGCTCTCCCGCCGACCGCCGGGGGTCCAGCAGTGACGCGGCGCGTCCTTCAGCCGCCCCGCCACACGCAGAAAATCAATCAGACTCCTGATTTCCATTCTATACCTCCTGAACGGAAACAGGCAACAGGGGCCTTCCCCCTATTGCCTGTTCCCTGTTCCCTACTTCTTCCCCTTCCCCCGGTGGGAAAGCACCACGCTCTGCAGCAGTATGAAGAAGCCGAGCATCGCGCCGGTGGTGATGGACTGCCACCAGGGGTCGCGCAGGCCGGAGGTGGTGACGATGCTCTTGATGGTGGTCAGCGTCATCACGCCGAAGAAGGTGCCGATCACGTTGCCCACGCCGCCGGACAGCAGCGTGCCGCCGATGATGGACGAGGCGATGGCGTTCATCTCCGCGCCGGCGGCGTTGGTGGCGTTGCCCGCGCCGGTGTGCATCATGAACACGAATCCGGCGATGCCGGCCAGCAGGCTGCTGATCATGTGGGACATGAAGCGGGTGCGCTTCACGTTGATGCCCAGCATCAGCGCGCTCTGGCTGTTGCCGCCCACGGCGTAGAAGGCGCGGCCCAGCCGGGTATAGCGCAGCATCAGGAAGATGGCGACCAACAGCACCAGCGCCACCACCACGCCGATCTCCATGCGGGCGGGCACCAGGTTGCCCTTCTTGGCGATGTAGCCCAGCCAGGGGATCTCGATCTTGCTGTTCATCAGGTTCAGGAAGCCCTCGTGGGTCACCTTCTGGGGCTCGACGGACACGATGGTGGTCATGCCGCGGGCGAAGAACATGCCCGCCAGCGACACGATGAAGGGCTGTATCTCCAGATACGCCACCAGGAAGCCCTGCACCAGCCCGTAGGCCAGGCCGATGCCGATGGCCAGCAGCAGCGCGGTGAGTATGCTGCCCCCGGCGTTCAGGTGGACCACGCAGCACATGACCACCAGGCCGATCACGCCGCCCACGCTGATGTCGATGCCGCCGCAGATCATCACGGTGGTCAGCGAGCAGGCCACGATGATCAGCGCCGCGTTGTCGTTGAGCATGTCAAAGATCTTCTGCGGGCGCAGGAAGCCGCCGCCCCAGATGATCATGGCCAGGATGTACATGCCGAAGAAGATGCACACGGTGATGGTCAGCAGCAGCTGGGTATCCGTAAGCGGTTCGCGCCGGCGAAGCTCAGGCTTGTTGTTCTTCATGGTCACGCCGCCTCCCTTCCGGTCCCTGTCGCGCCCTTGTGGGTCAGCTTCTTCCAAGCGCCACTCAGCTTCTCCTTGACCACCGGCGAGCCGATCGCCACGATCAGTATGATCACAATGGCCTTGTAGGCCTTGATATCGGTGGAGGGCACCTTCATGGCGTACAGCGTGATGGTCAGCGCCTGGATGGCGTAGGCGCCCAGCACCGAGCCCACCATCTTGAACTTGCCGCCGCCCAGCAGGTTGCCGCCGATGGCCACGGCCAGTATGGCGTCCATCTCCACGTCCAGCAGCAGGGTCTCATGGTTGATCAGGCCCAGGCGGCCGACGCCGATCACGCCCGCCACCGAGCAGCACGCGCCCAGCAGCACGAAGGACAGCAGCTTCATGCCCACGGCGTTGATGCCGTTCAGACGGGCCGCGCCCTGGTTGATGCCCACGGTCTGGGTGTACAGCCGCAGGTTGGTGAAGCGGAAGATCAGGCCGAAGATCACGCCCATCAGGATCACGATCAGTATCGGCGTGGGCACCGGGATTCCCGGGATGAAGCTGCCGATGCCGGTGATGATCGGGCTGTCCACGGTAGGGGTCGCGCCGCCGTTGATCCAATAGGCGATGGAGCGACCGCAGGTGTACAGTATCAGCGTGGCGATCATGGGCTGGATCTTGAACACGGCCACCAGCGTGCCGCTGAAGGAGGCGAACAACATCGCCACCACGCAGCAGGCCACGAAGCCCAGGATCACCGTCAGGGGGGTGATGGCGGCGCTGCCGCGCAGCACCTTCACGAACACGCTGCCCGCGATGGCGGCCACAGCGCCCACGGAGATGTCCTGGCCGCCGCAGGCCGCGGTGACCAGCGTCATGCCCATGGACAGTATCGCCAGCTCGGACGCGCCGTTGAGGATCGAGATCAGGTTGCCCTGCAGCACGGGATAGCCCGCGTTGTTGGTGGCCACGCCCACCGAGAAGAACGAGGGATCGCGGAACAGGTTGAAAACCACGATCAGCAGTATGGCGACCAGCGGCGTCAGCAGCTGGGCGTATTCGGTGCGCAGCTTTGCCGCGCCGGAGCTCTTGTTGGCCATTATTCCGCACCTCCCGCTATGGTTCGCATCACGTGGCTCTGGGTCAGCTGCTCGCCCTGCAGCTCGCCCACGATGTTCCTGTCGCGCATCACGATCAGGCGCGAGCAGGTGCGCAGCATCTCCTCGATCTCAGAGGAGATGAAGGTCACGCTGACGCCGTCGTCGGCCAGCTTCAGCACCAGGCGCTGGATCTCGGTCTTGGTGCCGATGTCGATGCCGCGGGTGGGCTCGTCCAGGATCAGGTAGCTGGGATGGGTCAGCAGCCACCGCGCCAGGATCACCTTTTGCTGGTTGCCGCCGGAGAGCGACTTGATGGGCGTGTCCGCCGAGGCGGTCTTGATGCCCAGCACCTTGATATACTCGTCGGCGAACTTCTCCTGGTCCGCCTTGGAGATGGGACTGAAGAAGCCCTTCATCACCTGCAGCGCCAGTATGATGTTGTCCCGCACGGAAAGGTCGGCAATGATGCCGTCGCGCTTGCGGTCCTCGGGCAGGTAGCCGATGCCCTGCTTCATGGCGTCGTAGGGCTTGGCGATCTTCACATCGCGCCCGTTCACCTTCACCTTGCCGCCGGTGACCCGGTCGGCGCCGAAGATGGCGCGCACGCTCTCGCTGCGGCCGGAGCCCAGCAGGCCGGTAAAGCCGTTGACCTCGCCCTTGGCGATGCGGAAGTCGAAGGGCCGCGCCTCGCTGCTGGACAGGCCCGCGGCCTCATACACCGCCGTGCCCGCGTCCAGGGGCTTGTCGTGGGCCTTGATTTCGGAAAGGCCCTCCAGCTCCTTGCCCATCATCTTGGCCACCAGCTCCACCTGGGGCAGCTTTTCCACCTCGTACTCGCCCACCAGCTCGCCGTTGCGCAGCACGGTGATGCGGTCCGAGACCTCGTACACCTGCTCCAGAAAGTGGGTGACGAACACGATGCCCACGCCCCGCTGCTTCAGGTCGCGCATCAGCTTGAACAGCATCGCGACCTCCTTGTCATCCAGCGACGAGGTGGGCTCGTCCAGGATCAGCACCTTGCAGTCGGTGTCCACCGCGCGGGCGATGGCCACCATCTGCTGCACGGCCAGCGAGCAGCTGCCCAGCTGCTGCTTGGGCCGGGCGGGGATGCCCAGGTTGTCCAGCAGCGCGCCGGCGCGGCGCTCCATGTCCTTCCACTTCACCGCGCCCTTGTCCCGGCCGATGAACATGTTTTCGGCCACCGTCAGGTTCGGGCACAGCGTGATCTCCTGGTACACGGTGCTGATGCCGTGGTTCTGGGCGTCCTGGGGCGAACGGATGCTGACTTCGCCCTCAAAGCCGTCCACGAAGATCTGGCCGCCGTCCTTGGGGTAGAC
Source organism: Christensenellales bacterium (assembly GCA_045130815.1). GTDB lineage: Bacteria > Bacillota > Clostridia > Christensenellales > Aristaeellaceae > UBA2862. Next base: position 3,564 of record JBGUQG010000064.1, on the reverse strand, counting down.
GCCGGTGATCACCTTGATCAGCGTGGACTTGCCCGCGCCGTTCTCGCCCATCAGCGCGTGGATCTCGCCCTTGCGCAGCGTGAAATCCACGTTCTGCAGGGCCTTGACGCCCGGGAACGACTTGCTGATGTTGCGCATGGACAGTACGACTCCGTTTTCCATAGGCCAATCCCCCTTATTGAGAGTTCAGAGTGAACAGTTCAGGGTTCTGGTGCGCCCGGCGCGCCGGAGCGCTGAACTCTTCACTCGCGCACATACAAAGCGGGCGCGGCGCGGAACGGGATCCGTTCCTCACCGCGCCCACGGTCAATCAAGCTTCAACGATCGGGGAATTATTCGCCCAGGCCATAGGTGGCGATGTCTTCCTCGGTGATCTCGCGGGCGTCGAAGCCGCGCTCCTCGTTGATGATCTGGCCCTTCTCGTTCAGACCTTCGATCTCGCCGCCCTCCTCCAGGGTCTTGATCATGCCGTCGATGACCTCAGCCTGGAAGGGAGAGCACTGGCCGTCGTAGTTCCAGTTGCCGGCCAGCAGCTCGCGCAGGGCCCACTTGTTGCAGTCGAAGCCCATCACGATGACGTCGCCGTCCACACCGTGGGTGATGCCGGCCTCGTCCAGAGCCGCCACAGCGCCCTTGGCCATGCCGTCGTTCTCAGCGTAGATCACGTTGAAGGCGTCGCCGGAGTTGATGACGGACTCGACGATCTTCTTGGCCTCGGCCTCGTCCCAGGTCGCGGTCTGCTGCACAACCAGCTTCACCTTGCCCTCGGCAGCCGCCGCGTCCAGCGCGCCGGTACGGCCCAGCTGAGCGTCGGAGCCCATGGCGCCCTGAATGTGGATCACGTTGTACTCGTCCAGGCCCTGGCTCAGCAGCCAGTCGACAGCCAGAGTGCCCTCGTTGGCCATGTCGGAAACGACAGCCGCCTTGAACAGGGAGGGATCCGCGTCGATCATACGGTCGAACAGGAACACGCCGATGCCGGCTTCGTCAGCCGCGGCCAGAACGCTGTCCCAGCCGGTAGTCTCGGCAGCGGAGATCAGCAGGTAGTCAACGCCCTCGGTGATGAACTCCTGGGCCTTGGCCAGCTGCTCGTCGTTCTTCAGGGTGTAGGCGGTCAGGGCCTCGTAGCCGTTGGCAGCGGAGAACACGTCCTCAAAGTTCTTGACGTTCGCCTCACGGTAGCCGGACTCCGACGGGGGGTTGTTCACGATGCCCACCTTGATCTCCGCCAGCGCGGAGCAAGCGCTCAGAACCATGATCAGGGCCAGAGCCAGAACCAGAATCTTCTTCATGACAGGGTACCTCCATTCGTTATTATCGGCTTTTCGCCGATTACAACTGGATTATACCACGCCCCGCCCTTAATGAAAATGCAATCGTTTTTGAAGTCGGTTGAATTTCCTTCGGTCTTTTCCGGCAGTTCCGACTATAAGTTTTCGTTTTCATTCGATCCCGGTTCGTTTTTATTCGATCTGCGGTAGTCGCTGGGGGTGGCGCCGGTCTGCTTTTTGAACAGATAGCTGAAGTAGTGGGCGTCGTTATAGCCCACGGCGAAGGCAATCTCAGAGGAGCGCATGTCCGTGGCGGACAGCAGCTCCTTGGCCTTGCCGATCCGCAGCGCCGTCAGGTACTGGGTGAAGGTGAGGCCCGTTTCCTGGGCGAACACGGTGGAAAAGTGGCTCTGGGACATGCCCACCTCGCCCGCCACATCCTGCAGCATCAGGTTCGGGTCGGCGTAGTGCTGGCTGAGGTACACGCGGGCGCGGCCCACGGGGGTCTGGCCCAGGCCCCGGCCGCTGCGGTCCCGGCAGTCGATGGCCGAGCGCAGCAGCGCCCGCACGGCCTCGAAGCCCTCCGCCCCCTCGGGGCGCAGCGCCTCGGCGATCAGGCCCTCGTCCAGCGCCCGCTGGGGGTCCAGCCCGGCGTCGGACACGATGTGCCGCGCCGCGATCACCGCCGCCAGGCGCAGATAGCCCATGGTCAGCTCCTGGGCCTGGGCCCCCTCGCCCAGCGCCCCGGCGTACTCGGCCAGTATCGCGTCGATCTCGCCCGCGGGGGCGTATTGCAGCCGCTCGTACAGGGGCGACAGCTCCAGGCTGTCCAGCACGGTGGTCTCGTCCTCCAGCTCGCCCACGCCGATGATGCGCCGACCGGCGGCCTTGCCCGCGGCGGCGTGGCGCACGTGGCGGGCCGACTGCATCGATTTGCGGATGTCGTAATAGTCCTTCACCGTCTCGCCGATGGACAGCATCAGCGCGTCGCAGTCCTCCAGCTGGGGCAGGTGGGCCGCCGAGGCGGCAAAGGAATAGGCGCGCTCCTCGGCATCGGTCTCGTTGTCGCCCAGCACCAGCGCCCGGGCCCCGTGGGCCATGCCGCAGGTGAACACGCTGCCGCCGCTGGCCTCGGCCAGGGCCGACAGCGCCGCCCGGACCCGAGCCCGGGCCTCGTCCTTCATCGGGAAGGCGATGTCGATCACCACATAGCAGGCCGCGGCCAGGTTCACGCCCATGGTGCGCATCTGGCGCATCAGCTGCTCGTCCTCAAAGCGGTCCCCCTCCTCGGTGAACAGCGAGGCCAGCAGCTTCTCCTTCAAAAACCGGTTGCCGGAGGCCACGTCCCGCCGCAGCGAGGCCACGCTCTCCTGGGCGCGGCGCTCCTCGGCGATCCGGGCCGCCACCCGCTGCAGCGCGCCGCCCAGCTCTTCGGCGGTGATGGGCTTGAGCAGGTACTCCCTCACGCCCAGGGAGATGGCCTTCTGGGCATAGGAAAAGTCGTCGTAGCCGGAGAGGATCACCACGCCCACCCAGGGCAGCAGCCGCTTGACCTCGGCGCACAGCTGCATGCCGTCCATGAAGGGCATTCGGATGTCCGTCAGCAGGATGTCCGGGTTCAAATCGCGGATCATGGGCAGGGCCATCTCGCCGTCCGGGGCCTCGCCCACCAGCTGGAAGCCGTGCTCCTCCCAGGGGAACGAGTTGCGCAGGTTCTCCCGAATGGCGATCTCGTCGTCAACCAGAAATACCTTCATCATCGGTGATCTCCTCCCTGGATCTCAGCGGCACGCAGAAGGACACCCGGGTGCCGGTGCTGTCGCTGGTCATTTCAAGCCCGGTGGACTGGCGGTAGAAAAGGCGGATGCGGGCGTCCACGTTCCGCAGGCCATAGCTGCCGCCCTCGGCGGGGGCCACCACCGAAAGGGCCGGCACGTCGCCGCCCAGCATGGCCTGCACCCGGGCCAGCTCCTCGGGGGTCATGCCCTTGCCGGTGTCCGCCACGGTGAAGCGCACCCGCTCCCCCTCCCGTCCGGCGCTGACGCGGATGAAGCCGCCGCCCCGCTTGGACTTGATGCCGTGGTACAGGGCGTTCTCCACCAGCGGCTGCAGCAGGAGCTTGACCACATAGCCGTCCAGCAGGTCCTCCGGGATGTCGATCTCGTAGTTCAGTATGTCGCGGTAGCGTATCTTCTGGATGCTCAGATAGCCGGACAGGTGGCGCACCTCGCCCTCCAGGGGGATCCAGTCCGCGCCGGAGGACAGGCTGATGCGGAAGAAGTCGCTGAGGGCG
>JBGUQG010000063.1:0-3906 GCA_045130815.1 Christensenellales bacterium | reverse complement strand
ATGGAGAAGCTGACCCCCTTCAGGGCATAGAACTCCGAAAACTTCAGCTTGCGCTGGACCAGCTTCAGAAAGTATTCCTTGATCGTGTCCGTCTTTTCGCGCTCGATGATAAAGCGCATGGACACGCCATCGACATCGATGATACCGCTCATATCCGTCCTCAACACTCAAATGTAGTAGATGAAATCGTCCTGCAGGCGGCTGAACACGAACGCGCCCACGCCGAACATGGCCAGCGCCATCCCCAGGCCCGTCAGCCAGATAGAAGCCCCCGGTATCCTGCCGTAGAGCACCAGCTCCCGCAGCAGGTGGATGAAGATGTACAACGGGTTCAGCCGGATGACGGCGGCCACCTTTTCAGGCACCGCCTCGATGGGATAGAAGATCGGCGTGGCGTACATCCAAGCCATGGTCAGCACGCCGTACAGGTGCGTCACGTCCCTGAACTTCACCGACAGCGCCGAGAGGATCATGCCCACCCCGCAGGAGAAGATCAGCAGGTAGGACAGCGGCACCCAGAACGCCAGTATGGACAGATGCACCCGTACCCGCGTCACCAGCATCACGATCACGATGGCCAGCAGGCTGAACGACGTGGTCACGAAGCAGGAGATGACCCGGGAGATGGGAAAGATGTACTTGGGCACGTAGATCTTCTTGATCAGCATGCCGTTGTCGATGATGGCGTACATGGCCTTGTTGGTGGCCTCGTTGAAGAAGTTGAACATCGTCTGCCCGCAGATCAGGTACAGCGCGTAGTTCTCGATCTCAAACCGGAACATAAACGAGAACACGACCACCATGACCGCCATCATCATCAGTGGATTCAGCAGGCTCCAGAGATAGCCCAGTATGCTGCGCCTGTACTTCAGCCGCAGATCACGCTTCACCAGCTCCCCCGTCAGGGAGACATAGTTGTCCGCGCGCTTTCTCTCCACGTTCAAGCTCAATACACTCCTACCCTTCCCCTTGCCGCGAATCGGCAAATGTTACACTTTTCCTATTTAATTGTACAATAGAAACGAAATCCGGTCAACCTGTTTCGATGAAATTTCATCGAATCTTCCGTTTGTCCCCGCACGCGGCGCAACGGTTGACTTCCCGGGAAAACAGCGATATAATGAAGAAAACCCACGTATCGCGTCGATTCCTGTCGTCGGCGCGCTTTCCGAAAGGCGGTGACCTCATCATGCGTTCCCAACAGGCCGCGCCCTGGCGCGTCATCTACATTGCCCGCGGCGAAAGGCAGGCCCAACAGATCGAAGCGCTGTTGCGGCAGGCCGGCTTCATGATGGATCAGAAGCCCCTCGGCACAGGGGATATCGAGATCAAGGTGCTGGAATCCGAGGCCGAGGAGGCCCGGCTGTACCTGATGGAGCAGGGGCTGTAGGCCGGCGCTCATGGCGGATCAGATCGTCATTACCGGCGTGGGCTCCGAGCTTCAGGGGGTCGGCAGGCTCCCGGACGGCCGCGCCGTGTTCGTGCCCGGGGCCATTCCCGGCGAAAAAGTGGATATAAGCATCGAGAGGGACAAGGGGCGCTTCTGCGAGGCGTCTCTTTGCGCCGTTTTGGAGGCTTCGCCGGACAGGATCGTCCCGGCCTGCCCTCACGCGGGCGACTGCGGCGGCTGCCAGGGGCGCCACATGTCCTATCAGCGCACGCTGGCGCTGAAAAGACAGATCGTATACGACGCGCTGTCGCGCATCGGCGGCATACCGGAGCCCAACGTACTGGACACCCTGGGCTGCGCAGACCCGGAGCGCACCCGCAACAAAGCGGAGTACCCCGTCGCCATGCAGGATGGCAGGCCCGTGATCGGAGCCTTCGCCCGGGGCGGGCGCCGGGTGGTGGCGCTTTCCGACTGCCTGCTGCAAAGGCCGCAGAGCGCCGGGGCGCTCAAATGGCTGGGCGGGCATTTGGCGGGTCTGGATTGCGCCGGCCATTTGAAGTACGTCGTGACCCGGGTCAACCGCGCCGGGGAAATGATGCTCGTATTCTGCGCCGACTCGCCCATCCAGGGCGCGATCCGACGCCTCTCCCCCGCGCTGCGCGAAGCCCTGCCGGCATTGAAGTCGCTGTACCTGTGCGTGCTGAACCGCCGGCCCGCCCATGCGCTGGACGGCCGCTGCGAGCGCGTCGACGGCGACGCCACGCTGAAGGAAACGCTGTGCGGGCTGGAATTTGAGATCTCCCCTCAGTCCTTCTTTCAGGTCAACCCTGACCAGGCGGAGGCACTGTACGCCGAGGCGCTGCGGGCCGCAAGGCTCACGGAGGATACCGGCGACGTGCTGGACGCCTACTGCGGCGCGGGCACGATCACCCTGGCCGCGGCCCGGCTGGCCAAGCGCGTCACCGGCATCGAGATCGTGGCCCCCGCCATCGAGAACGCCCTCAAGAACGCGAAGCGCAACGGCCTTTCGGACCGCGCGGACTTCATCTGCGGCGACGCCGCGAAGGAGATCCCGAGGCTGCTGTCCCGGGGACGTCGCTTCGACGCCGCCATACTCGATCCGCCCCGCAAGGGCGCGGACGAGGCGCTGCTGAACGCCCTCATCGCCGCGAAGCTCCCCCGCATCGCCTACGTCTCCTGCAACCCCGCCACCCTCGCCCGGGATGTCAAAATCCTCTCCACCGGAGGCTACCGGCTGGAATGGGCCAGGCCGGTGGATATGTTCCCGTGGACGGGACACGTTGAGACGGTCGTTTCGATGTCAAGAGAATAGTTATATTAAACTAAAAACGCCATATTTACGGGCGTTTTGCTGTACCTAAAATCTGGTCATTTCCTACCACATTAATAGCATTTTCATTTTAGCCTGCTTTTGCAATCGGCGAGGCTACAGAAATGCTTTGTTCTTCATCCCACAAGAAACCGTGAAGAACCACATAAAAACGCGGGTGTTCTGTGAACGCCCCTACATCTTGGAACCAATCCAACCGTAGGGGCGATCACGGATCGCCCGCATTATTTTGTTTCACTTCTATATTACACGTTCAGCATTACACGTTCAGCGGATAAAACCTCACATTGAACCGGATCTTCCCGTCCGCGAAGAAGGTGATGCCGTCCGCTGCGAGGTCGGTGTACAGCGTGGCGGACATGACCTTTTCCCCGTCGTTGACGAACACCTCCACGCTGTAGCGGTCCAGTATGAGCCTGAGCTTGATCTTCCCGCGCTGATGGTCCACCTTGGCTCGGCGCTGGTGGATGATGGCCCGTCGGGAACCGGAGAACTTCCGGTCCACCTTGAGCACGGATTCGCCGGGGCGGAAGCTGACGCCGGTGTGGTAATCGGCGTTCTTGGCAAAGCGCACGGCGAAGCGGCTGTAGACGGCCTCGTAGGAATCCACCTCGATCTCGAGGTCGGCCATGCGGCCCCGGATGCCCGGAAGGGCGATCTCGTCGTTCTCGAGGGTGACATTTTCATAGGTCACGCCCTCGCCGCGGAGCGCCTCCAGCTCCCGGATGGGTGTCTGGTACAGCCTGCCGTTTTGGATCGACAGCTCCCTCGGCACGCTCATCTGGCCGAACCACGGGATGGACCGGGTGTGCAGATTGCAGGTGTCCCAGTTCTGCATCCAGCCGATCATCACGCGGCGCCCGTCGGGCGTCAGCACCGTCTGCGACGCGTAAAAGTCGATGCCGTAGTCGATGGCGTGGTCGCTCTCCTCGATCAGCCTGCCGGTCGCCGGATCGACGTGCCCGAGCAGGCAGAACGTGCCGTTGCCGTTGTGGTACTCAAAGCCCTTGGGCAGCATGTCCTGCGCGCTGCACAGCAGCACGTGATACCCGTCCAGCTCGAAGAAATCGGGGCACTCCCACATCTGCCCGATGCGCCCGCGGTTCTCGACGAGGATGCGGTCGAACGTCCATCGGAGCGCGTCTTCGCTGCGGTAGAGCAGGAT
>JBGUQG010000062.1:0-5251 GCA_045130815.1 Christensenellales bacterium | reverse complement strand
TATTGTGGTTCCCTGCATCTGCTCGGCAAATTAATAAGGGGCTGTGAAGCTCAAGCATTATTCAAATGCTTTTGTTTCACAGCCCCTTTTCGTTACATCGTCGGTTCTCCCACGCTCCAGCCGTCGCCGTTGCGCAAATACGCGGTGTCGGTGCGCAGCAGGTCGTAGGTCACGGTGTCCACGGGCTGGCCGTTGGCGTTGGACAGCGTCAGCGTCTCGCCCTCGGTGGACAGCTTGAAGCCGGTGTGCAGCTGCGCCGGGTCGTCCACCTGGTTCAGCCCCGAGCAGTACACCCGCAGCGTGCCGCCGCCGGGGAGGGTCGTGCCCTGGGGGAAGCGCCACAGCCGGTTCAGCTTCGGCTTGTCCGACAGGTACCAGCCGGACAGGTCCACCGCCCCGTCGGAGGTGTTGCGCAGCACCACATAGTCGTGGAACACGCCGCTCTTGTCCGGGGCGTACTTCGTGTTGGAGGCCACAATCTCGCACAGCTGGATCGGGCAGCCCTCCACCACGGTGTTCATGGCGCGGTAGTTCTCATCGGTGTTCAGAAGGCCCGGGGTGGTCTGGGCGCTGGCGGTCCAGGTGTCCCGGTTCACGCGCACATAGGCCTCGTCCTCGCCCAGGCGGGGCAGGTTCACGGTGTCCACCGCCACGTCGGCGGTGTTGAACAGCATCAGCACATCTCCCGACGAGGAAAGACGGAAGGGCGCGTGCAGCTCCTCGCCCAGCTCGGCCTGCAGCGATCCGTCGCAGTACACCAGGACGCACTCCCCCGGCTGGAGGATCACGTCCGGGAACACGAACACGTTGCCCGCCTTGGCGCTGCGGGCCAGCACATAGCCGCTCAGGTTCAGGGGGCGGTTGCCGACGTTGGCCACCTCGGCCCAGTCCGGCGTTTCGCCGGAGGCATCCACCATCACGCCGCCGTTGGCCGTCATGATCTCGTTCAGGCGCGCCGGGCCATCGCCGTGGATCTCGCTGATCTGTTCGACCGCGCGCTGCTCCACGGTCTTGCGGTCCCTCAGAACAAAGCCCTCCGGCATGCCCAGCTGCAGCACGATGCCCAGCACCAGCACCGCCGCGCAGGCCACGATCAGCGGCACGAAGCCCCTGGGCAGCCTGCCGTAGGGCGGGCCGATGGGCGTGCGCTTCGGCTTCGGCGCGCTGTTCGCCCGGGGCGCTGCCTGGGCGGGCTGCCTGGGCGGCGCGGGTCGAACCGGCCTGTTGTTGTCAGTCAAGGGAAAATCCCTCCCAAATCACAATCTTACGGGGATATCGGAGCCGAAAGAGGCGGTCATGTAGGGGGAGCCTGCTCCCCCTCCATAAACCATCAGACCGCTTCCCCGGAATAGGCCACCAGCGTGGCGTCGTACACGCCGGGCAGCGCGCGCAGCTTGTTCAGCAGGGCGTCGGGCTTGTCGGCGCGCACCTCGTAGGTGGCCTCCACGCCGTTGGCGGTGACGGTCTTGCTCTTCAGCTGCTGCAGCTTCAGGCCGTTCACCAGCTGGTTGACCTGGCGCTCGGATTCATCGGACATGCGCACCACCAGCAAAAAGCTGTTCAGGCCCTTGGCCTGCATGTGGGAGACGAAGGTCAGGATCAGGCCGATGCCCACCACCGCGCAGGCGGTCAGGAAGAACTGGCCCGCGCCCAGCAGGATGCCCATGGTCAGCGCCCAGAACATATAGGCGGTATCCAGCGGGTCCTTCACCGCGGTGCGGAAGCGCACGATGGACAGCGCGCCCACCATGCCCATGGACAGCTGGATGGATTCCCGGATGCACATGACCACCGGGCAGGTGATCAGCGTCATCATGATCAGCGTGAGGGTGAAGTTGTTGGAATACATCACGCCGCGATAGTTGCGCCGGTAGATCCATGCGATGAACAGGCCCGCGCCCAGCGCGAGGACCAGCGAGAACAGGATCGTCGGGAAGGAGGCCAGTGTGATGGTCTGGGAGCTGAAGAGGTTGGAAAAGAAGCTGTTCATGGGCGGTTCCTCCTGTATATTATGTTGATCCGTTGTTTATCCAAGCGGTTCGTATCTTCTGCACAGTATGTACTTGGAAACGGCGCTGCGCTCGGCCTCCACGCCGCTGAGCAGCCCGGAAATGTATCCCGGCAGGTAGCTGTTGAACTTGACCTCCAGGATCTCCACGTTCCGGTCGTGGGGGCACACCGTGGGCAGGCGCGGGTTGAACAGGTCGCGGCTAGCGAGCCCGGTGCGCAGGCTGAGGTCAAAGGTGATGCGCACGTCCTCCGCCGGGTGGGTGTAGGCCTCCCGGGCGTAATCCACGATCACCCTGGGCCGCAGCAGCCGCGTGCGCATCTGCACGTACATGTCCTGCAGCAGCGGGTTCTGGGATCTGTACAGCCCCGCGGGGTTGCCGTCCGCCAGCTGGTCGCACAGGCGGCGGGTGATCTGCACGCTGGACTTCTGGATCAGCTCGCCCAGCTTGCGCTTGCGCTCCAGGAAGATGGCCTTGTCCGAGTGGTTGTAGATGCGGATGCGGTACTTGTCGCGGTGCATCACGCCCGCCTGCTTGTCGTAGAAGGCGGAATCCCCGATGTCGTCAAAGTACAGCGAGCGTATCACATAGGGCCTGCCGTTCACGCAGTGGCTGTCCATCTCCAGCGCGCCGCGCAGCCGCAGGCGCAGGGCCTGCAGCTCCGCCGGGTTGATAAAGTATTTCAGCTCGTGCCGCGCGGGCAGGGCGTTTCTCTTCTGCTGCATATCTCAACCTCGCAATCACGGCTTCTTGATCTCGTCGTAGGTCACGCCCACCTGGGCCATCGTGTCGCCGAAGTAGTGTTCCATCTGCGCCTGGGTCAGCGGCAGGTACTTGTTGTACTTTATGAACTGGAGCATGCGGTAGGGCCGCTTCTCGCCGTAGCGCAGGAATTCCCTGATCTCGGATTTGTGCTTGGATTCGGTGAAATCCCAGCGGGCGTAGTGCTCCGGCATCAGGGGGGCGATGGCCTCGTAGAATTCCTCGGTCATCCGCTTGATGTTCTCGTAGGAATAGGTAGTGGCCATCTTCTGGCCCAGGTAGGTCAGGAACCGGTCGGCGAAGGTGGCGTTCTTCATGCAGGCGATGAACAGCGTGTTGTCGGTGCGGTTCTTGTTGCCCATGCCGCCGGGGGTCAGCCAGCGCTGGGGCGAGTTGGTGTCCACGGAGAACGACCAGTCCAGGTCAAACAGCACCCACTTCCACTTGCCGTCCTTCTTCGGGTTGCGATAGCGCTTCACGTTCAGCGTGTCGGTGTTGCCGGTGTACATCTCCACCGCCATGTATTCGATGTAATTTTGTATGTCGATGGCGTTGTCCAGCACCTGCCAGGCCTCGTCGGTGTTCATGTCGTGGCTCTTCACGTAATCCAGCAGCTGGACCATGGTGTCGTTGCTGCCCTGCATCACGTTGGTGTTGGCCTTGACCAGGTCGATGTCGTCCTCATCGCCCTCCCAGCCCTCGAACTGACAGATGTTGCTCTTGCATATGCGCTCGCGCAGGTTGTAGTGGCCCCAGTATTGCCCGTCGATGTACAGCACGCCGATCTCGGTCTCCTGGTAATCCACGCAGCCGCCCTCCGCCAGCCGCTGCAGCAGCGCGTCGCGGAAGCGGGTCTTGTCGCCGTCCTCGCTGGAGGAACGCAGCAGGAACGACTGGTACTCGGTATAGGGCCGGTGGGAGAAGATCGCCGCCGCGAAGCGGTTCGAGCCGTACTTGCTGCGGGCGATCACCTTGAAGGCCTTCTGGTCCTCGGCGCGGCTGTACTGGCCGTGCAGCTTGATGCCGCACTCCTGGGAGATCATCGTGCTGCCGTCGGGGTTGAACACCTCCACGTGAGCCTCGCGCTCCCAGTCCATCCAGAAGTTCGCGCCGCGGTTCATGCTGCCGTAGGGATAGGTCTCGGTGGCGTTGGGGCCCTTGACCATGATGCCGGCCTCGTCGCTGGTCAGGTTGTAGGGGTCGCTGACCAGGGACACCACGAACACGGTGCCGTTCGCGTTGTTCACGTCGTACAGGTAGCTCTGGGTATCCATGATGGATTCCAGATAGCCCTCGCCGTACACCCGGGTGCGCAGTATGGTGGTGCCGGTCACCTGGATCGGGCCGGTATAGGGCGTGCTGGCCTCGGTGGGGTCGGTATAGTCCAGCGTATAGTAGGCCCGGCACCCGGAGGGCACCGACAGCTCCACCGTCAGGTTGTCGCCGGTCTTGTACATGCCGCCCATCACCGAATACACCGGCCTGGGCGCGCGCCCATAGTAGCTGGGGCCGCTGTTGGCCGCGCCGGGGGTCACGCTGGTGAAGTAGCGCAGGCCCGCCTGGCCGTCCACCCGGCCGTAGGAGATGTCCTCATACTGCACCGGCACGAACAGCCGGTCCACGATGCCGCCGTCGGGCCGCGACAGCACCACCGAATAGCCGCCGCCGGCGGACAGGCGATAGCTGGTCTGCAGCCGGCCGGCGTCGGAGCTATCCAGGCCGTTGGTGAATATGCCCAAATAGGCCCCGGGCTGGATCGCGGTGCCCTGGGGGAACTGCCACTTGCGGGGGCGTCCGGCATTGTCGGACAGGCCCCAGCCGGACAGGTCCACCGCCTGGCTGGTGCCGTTGTACAGCTCGATCCAGTCGTCCGACCTGGAGGAGGAGGCCAGCACCTCGGTGATTCGCACGCCCGCGTCGTTCTTCTGCAGGATGTCCTGGGCGGCGGCGTCCGCGCCTTCAGGGGTGTTGGGCTCGCCCGGCGAGGGAGAGAACTGCTTGGTCCACCCCGTCTCCAGCAGGCTGTAGCTCTGGTCCGGCTCCATCGCCGGGGTCTTCACATAGCTGCTGACCACGCCGGAGGGGCTGGTCAGGTACAGCGTTTCGCCCTTGTTGGACAGCTTGAAGTCGGCGTGCAGGTGCTTTTCGTCCTCCCGACGGTCCGCGCCGGAGCAGTGCACCGCGATATATCCGTTCGCCGGCAGCGTGATGGCCGGGAAGCGCCAGCGGGTCAGCTTGTCGGCCTTGTCCGACAGGGCCCAGCCCTCCAGGCTCACCGGGGCGTTTGTGCGGTTATGGATCTCCACATAGTCCGGGCAGGCCCCGGTCTCGTCCGGGAAGAAGGTGCAGTTGTCGGCCATGGCCTCGCTGATCTCCAGGTCCCCGGGCTGCACCACAAAGGGGCGGGCGCTCTCGTCGCTGCCGTCCCAGCGGGCGGCGCGGTTGGCCGTGCCCGGCGTGGGATAGTCGCTGACCTGCCA
>JBGUQG010000061.1:0-3929 GCA_045130815.1 Christensenellales bacterium | reverse complement strand
CACCGTACTCTCCGTAGGGGCGATTTCCAATCGCCCGCTTTTTGTTTCGCATTACGCGCGGGCGCTCGGAGAGCGCCCCTACGGGGGGATGGATAACCCCGTTTCCCGGAATACACGGGAATGGCTCCCCTTAGATTATAGAAATCCGAAGGTTTCAACCATCATTCTCAATTATCAATTCCCCACTCTCCATTCACTTTCTCCCCTTCAGCCAACCTTTCACCGCCTCGACCACCTGATCCAGGTGCTTGCCATAGCAGTGGTCGTCGCCCTCGATCAGCACCAGGTCGGCGTGCCTGTAAGCCCTGGCGGCCTCGATGCCGTAGCGCACGGGCACGGCCTCGTCGGCGTCGCCGTGGACGATCAGCACCGGGCCGTCGTAGCGGGCGATGGCCTCCTCCACGTGGATGGTCTGGGCCACCCGGGCGTAGTTGCCGTCCAGGCCGTGGTCCCAGGCGTTCAGCACCTCGGGGATGTGGTCCGGGTCGAACTTCAGGCCCAGCAGTTCGCCCTTGCGGGCCAGCTCCGGGATCATGCAGGCCGGGGACAACGGGATCAGGCCCTTGATCGCATCGTGCTTCAGCCCCGCCGCCAGCATCGCGGTCAGCCCGCCCTGGGAGTGGCCGCACAGGTACAGGTCGGTGACGAAATCCAGGCCCCGGGCGTAGTCGATCAGCGTCAGCGCGTTGGTCAGCCACTTGTACAGCGTGTGCTTGCGGAACTCGCCGTCGCTGTTGCCGTGGCCGTACATGTCCGCCCGCAGCGTGGCAAAGCCGATCTCGTTCATGGCCCGGCAAACGGCCAGTATGTGATCCTCCTCCATGTGGCCGGTGAAGCCGTGGATCACCACGACCAGCGGGCACCGCTCTCCCGCCCCCGCCGGCATGTCCAGTTGGGCGTTCAGGCGCAGGCCGTCTTCGATGATGTACATGGTATTCCTCCTTCGTCGCGTATCGCTGCTTTCATTATAGCAAACCCCCGCGCCGGTTGCAATTCACAATTGCGGTTTTTCCGCCCATCTGCTACAATAGAGGCATCACGAACCGGAGGCGCGCCATGAGATTCTTCCACCTGTCCGACCTGCACCTGGGCCTGAAGCTGATCAATCGGGACCTGGACGAGGACCAGCGCTATATATTGGAGCAGATCGCCGAAGCGGCCCGGCGGGAACAACCCGATGCCATACTGGTCGCGGGCGACATCTACGACAAGGCCATCCCCCCGGCGGAGGCGGTGACGCTGCTGGACGACTTCATCGCTTCGCTGACCGCCGCCGCGCCTGATACCGAGATCATGCTGATCAGCGGCAATCACGACAGCGCCGCACGGCTGAACCTTTTCCGTGGGCTGCTGTCGCGACAGCGGGTGCGCATGATCGGCCTGCCGCCCCGCAGGCCGGAGGAGCGCGTCGAGCGGGTGCGCCTGACCGATGAATGGGGCGCTGTGGATTTTTATTTGCTGCCCTTCGTGCGGCCCTCGATGGTGCGGGGCATAGTGGACGACGGCGAGGAGGGCCCGCTGTCCTACGACCGGGCGGTGCGCGGCCTGCTGGCGCGGGAGGAAATCGACCTGGCGGCCCGCAACGTACTGGTCAGCCACCAATTCTACCTGCCCGCGGGCACAGACGCCGGCGACATGCCCCGCACGGACGGGGAGATCCGCATGGTGGGCGACATCGACCAGGTGTCCGCCGAGGCGCTGCTGCCCTTCGACTACGCCGCGCTGGGCCACCTGCACCGCCCCATATCGCTGTTGGGCGGCAAGGCCCGCTACTGCGGCGCGCCGCTGGCCTGCTCGGTCAGCGAGGCGGGCCAGCAGAAGGCCATACTGATGGTGGAGCTGCGGGAAAAGGGCAGCCTGCGGGTGACGCCCATCCCGCTGAAGCCCCTGCGCGAGATCCGGGTGATCCGCGGCGCTTTGGACGAGGTGCTGACCGGGGCTTGCGACGACTTCGTGAGCGCGGTGCTCACCGACAAGGCGGACCTGGACGTGATCGACATGCGGGACCGGCTGGCCGCGGCCTTCCCCAACCTGCTGGAGGTGCGCCGGGAGGGTCTGGCCGCGCCCACGGACCTGCCCCGGGCCGAAGCGGCGGCGCAGCTGAGCCCCTTCGAGCTGTGCGCTCACTTCCTGCAGGACCCGGACGACGAGGCCCGGGCCCTGCTCCGGGACGTGATCAACGCGGTCAGGGAGGCGCAATGACATGAAGCCCTTGAAATTGACGCTGCAGGCCTTCGGCAGCTATGCCGGAAGGACCGTCGTGGACTTTGAAGCGCCCGCGCAGAACCTGTTTCTGATCACCGGCGACACCGGCGCGGGCAAGAGCACGCTGTTCGACGCCATCGTGTTCGCGCTGTACGGCGAGGCCGGCTCCAGCCAGGTGAAGAAGGACGGCGCGGAGCTGCAAAGCCAGTTCGCCCCCGCCGGGGTGGAGCCGTTTGTGGAGCTGTGCTTTTCCGAGCTTGTGGGCGACGAGCCGGTGCTGTACACGGTGCGGCGCTCGCCCAAGCATGTGCGCCCGGCCAAGCGCGGCGCGGGCCTGATCGACGTGAAGGAGACGGTGTCGCTTCTGATGCCGGACGGCGTCGAGTACGCCCAAAACCAGCGGGAGACCGACGCGAAGCTGGTGGAGATCGTGGGCCTGACCAAGGAGCAGTTCATGCAGGTGGCCATGATCGCCCAGGGCGAGTTCATGGAGCTGCTGCGGGCGAAGTCCGACGACAAGCGGGAGATCTTCCGCCGCCTGTTCAAAACCGGCCTGTACCGGGACATCGTGGAGGAGCTGGCCCGCCGCCGTCGGGCGCTGAAGGAGGACATCGACCGGCTGCGCGCCGCCTGCCAGGCAGAGATCGCCCACGTGTCCGTGCCCGCGGACTATCCGGAAGCCGATGCCGCCGGGGAGCTGCGCTCCCCGTGCCTGGCCGCGGGCCAGCTGAACATCACCGACCTTGAGGCCCTGGTGGCGGCGCTGAAGGCGCTGTGCGGGTGGCTGGCGGCGGGCTGCGAAGCCGCACTGCAGACCTGCGGCGAACTCGAAAAGCGGCGGGACGCGGCGCGGGACGCCCTTTCATCGGCGGTGGCGCTGAACCGGGCCTACGGCCAGCTGGAGGCGGCGGACAGGCTGCTGGAGCAGTGCGCGGCGGCGGAGCCGGAGATGGCCGAAGGCGCCCGCCGCGCCGCGGCCATCGAGGCCGCCCATGAGATCGCCGCCGTCCACCGCCGCCAGGCCGACGCCCTGCGCGCCGTCCGGGAGGCCGAGTCGGGGCTCAGTCAACTGCGCGATGCCCTGCCGGAGCAGGAGGCCCGGCTGCGCGCGTCCGAAGCGGCGGACACCCGGGCAGAGGCGGCGCTGGCCGCGGCGCTGGAGGAGGACACCCGCGCCCGCGAGCGCGTCAGCCACGCGCTGGATGCCCTGAAGGCCGTTCAGGCTGACATCGCCGCGGCCCAGTCGGCCCTCGGAGCCCTGGAGGCCCAGCGGGACGAAGCGGCACGGGCCGAGGCGGCCTATGCCCGCGCCCGCGCCGAGCACAGGGCGAAGGAGGCCGAGTACACGGCCACGCAGACCGCCTTCCTGGACGCCCAGGCGGGCTACATCGCCCGGGAAAAGCTGCGCCCCGGCCAGCCCTGCCCGGTGTGCGGCGCCATCGACCACCCCAGGCCCTGCCCCCTGCCGGAGGCCCACGCCCAACTGACCCGGGAGGGCGTGGAGGCCCTCGCCGCCCAGGTGGCCCGGCTGAACCGGGCGCGCAGCGAAAGGGCCGAGGCCTTGCGGGCCGCGACGGCGCTGATCGCCGAGCGGGAGGCCGCGCTGCAGCGGCTGATGGCCGCACTGCGCCAGCGCGGGGACCAGCTGCCTGGCATCGAGAGCGCCGAAACCCCGCGGGACGCCGGGGCTCTGGCCGCCGCCCGCGCCGAGGCGTTGCGGCGCG
>JBGUQG010000060.1:0-26481 GCA_045130815.1 Christensenellales bacterium | reverse complement strand
GGCTGCCGCACTCCAAAAGCCTTCCCCATCTCGTGCGCGATGGGACCCGGCGCCTTGGCGCTGGGCGCGCGCGATTCCTTGTTTGGGGAAGGTGCCCCGAAGGGGCGGATGAGGTCGAATTCGCAGAGCGAATCTATAGCGCGAAGCCGACCTCATCCGGCCTCGCTGCGCTCGGCCACCTTCCCCATGGGGGAAGGCTGATTTCCCCACAACAGAACGTCACGCGAATGCGTGGCGTTTTGTGCGTTCCAAGGCCGTTCTCCCAATGGGCGAGGGAGCTTGAAGCCTGCGCTATTGAATCCCGAAGGGCGGTTTTGTATAATGGGTATGGAAGCCAGGGAAAAAACCGTTCAAAGGGAGGCTACGGATATGGAGCTGGGACAGAAAATCAAGCAGCTGCGCTTCAAGGCGGGGCTGACGCAGGAGCAGCTGGCGGATAAATTGGGGATCGGGCCGCAGTCGGTTTCAAAGTGGGAGAACGCCGTGGCGATGCCGGACATCACCGCGCTTCCGCTTCTGGCGGAGATCTTCGGCGTCACGATAGACGACCTTTTCGACCTGACCGTGGAGCAGCGCCTGAACCGCATCGAAAACCGCATGGACGCGGAGGAGGAGCTTCCCTCGGACATCTTCCGCGAATACGAGGGCTTTCTGCAAAGCGAGCTGAACGATGAAAGGCACGGGAAGCGGGCGACGGAGCTGATCGCCTATCTCCACTGGCACCGCATGAACGCGGAGGGAAAGAAGGCGGCGCGGTACGCCAGGGAGGCGATCAGGCGCGCGCCGGGCGAGAAGGGCTGCCAGTGGATATTGAACAAGGCGGAGAACCACGCCGTGTGGGATTGGAACCTGGCCAATCACACCAGGGCCATCGCCTTTTACCGGGAGCTGGCGGAGGCCAATCCCGACGTCGCGCTGCCCTGCATGTACCTGTTGGACAACCTCATCGCCGACCACAGGGCCGACGAGGCGGAGCGGTGGCTGGAGCGCTACTGCGCACTGGAGGGCGCGCACCCCGTGATGAAGCGGGTCTATCGGGCCTACATCGCCCTGGCCCGCTTCGACGAGGCGACCGCCGACGGGATCATGGAGGAAATGCTGGCCCAGCGGCCGGAGGACGACGCCGCGCTGTTTGAAGCCGCACAATACTATGCCGCCAAGTGCGATTACAAGCGGGCGATCGATTGCTATGAGCGCGCCTTCGCGGCGGATACCCGGCGACCCCGGTTCCAGGACGCGCTGATGGGCATTGCGGACATCCGTGAGATCATGGGAGATTATGCCGGGGCGGCGAAGACCTATGACCGCATCCTCGACCTGTTGGAAAACGAATGGGGCCTGAGCGAGGAAACGGATTCCTCCGTCACGGCGGCAAGGAAGGAAAGAGAGCGACTGCTTGCGAAGGCATAGAAACAGGGCTGCCGAATGGCAGCCCCTTTCTGTGGGATGAAATCAGCCCTTGACCGAGCCCATGACCAGACCGGTGGTGAAGTACTTCTGAACGAAGGGGTACACCACCAGGATCGGCACCAGGCCCAGGAACAGCTGGGACGCGCGGCCGGTCTGCTCGTTCATGCGCTGCAGCAGCGTGTAGTAGTCCGAGCCGGACTGGCGCAGCAGATCGCGCATGTTGGTCAGCAGCGTCTGCAAATAGGTCTGCAGCGGATACTTGGCCGGGTTGTTGATGAACAGCGCGCCGGAGAGCCAGTCGTTCCAGTGGTACACGAAGGCGAACAGGCCGACGGTGGCCAGCGAGGGCGTCAGCACCGGCAACAGGATCGACCACAGTATGCGGAAGTTGCCCGCGCCGTCGATGCTCGCGGCCTCCTCCATTTCCTTGGGCAGGGAGCGCATGAAGTTCATCAGGATGGCCATGTTGGAAACCGGCACCGACAGCGGCAGCACCAGCGCCCAGATGCTGTTCAGCAGGCCCAGGTTGTACATCAGGATGTACCAGGGCACCAGGCCGCCGCCGAAGAGCATCGTGAACACGTAGAAGCCCATGAAGAAGTTGCGGTCCGGGAACTTCTTGGTGTCCTTGGACAGCGGGTAGGCCGTGGTGATCATGCAGAACAGGTTGATGGCCACGCCCAGAACGCAGCGCTCGATGGCGATCAGGAACGAGCGCACGAACTTGCCGCCGCTCATGGCGAACTCATAGGATTGCGTCGTGAATCCCTTGGGCCAGAAGTACACCTGGCCGGCGGATACGTAAGAAGGCGCGCTGAAGGAAATCGCCAGCGTATTGATGATCGGCAACAGACAGGACAAGCACACCAAAGTGACCAGTATATAGTTGATGACGTTGAATATCTTTTGTCCCCTTGATCTGAATTGCATATGGCGACCTCCTTTCTCAGAATACCTTGTATCCGGCAAACTTGTAGGCGACGAACAGCGACGTGGAGATCAGCACGCTGGATACCAGCGACTTGAACAGGCCGACCGCGGTACCGATGGCGTATTTGCCGCTCTGCAGACCCGCGCGGTAGACGTAGGTATCGATGATGTCGCCGGTGGGGAAGACGGACGGGGAGTACAGGTTGTACACCTGGTCGAAGCCCGCGCTCAACACGTTGCCCAAGGCGAGCACCGTCATCAGTATGATGATGGGAATCAGCATCGGCAGCGTGATGGACCAGGTCTGCCGCCAGCGGCCCGCGCCGTCGATGACGGCGGATTCGTACAGCTCCGGGTCGATGCCGGTCATCGTGGCCAGGTACACGACGGTGCCGAAGCCGAAGGTCTTCCACATGTCGGTGAAGATCAGCGTCCATGGGAACACGCCGCGGTTGGAAAGAAACTGTACCGGCCTGCCGCCCAGGCCCTTCACGACTTCGTTGATGATGCCGTTGGTGCCCAGGATGTCGGTCAGTATGCCGGCCATGATGACCCAGGAGATAAAGTTGGGAATGTAGACGATGGTCTGGAAGATGCGCTTGGGGCCGTTCTGGCGGATCTCGTTCAGCTGCAGCGCGAACACCACGGAGGCTACGGTGCCGAACACGATCTTCATGAACGAGATGAAGAACGTGTTGCGGATGGTCACCAGGAAGGCAGGCTGTGAGAAGATCAGCTTGAAGTTGGCCCAGCCCACCCAGGGGGACCCGCCATAGCCCAGGCCGGGATTGTAGTCCTGGAAGGCCATGATGATGCCGTACATCGGGCCGTAGGAGAAGATGGCCGTCAGCACGAGGCCCGGCAGCATCATCAGCAGGAACAGCCATTCCTTCCGGAATCTTTCTTGAAGCTTGCTAAGCAAGAGGCATACCTCCCATCTTATATTTTGGGGGATGGAAAACGACCGCACACGCGGGGGCGCCGACGCGCCGCCGGACATTGGGGCCTGGCGGCGCGTCGCCGCCTCCGCCTGCAAATAGGGCGGGGGCTTGCGCGGAAGCCGCAAACAGCCGCTGCGCAAGCCCCCAACGGACTACTTCAAGTCACACTGCTCAGGCGATTATTCCGCGCCCTCGCCGTAGTACTTGTTGACCGCGTCGATCATGGCCTGTCCGCCGGCGGCATACCAGTCGGCCAGGATCTGGTCGTAGTCGTCAACGGACTTATAGCCCATGATGATCTCGGAGACGCCGGTGGAGATGATGTCGATGGTGTTCAGCACATCGTCGAATTCCTCCGGAGACGGTCCCCACATGTCGGTCTTCTTGATGAAGTCGTTGTCCAGCAGATACTTGGCCAGGTCGTAGGAGCAGCCCTCGAAGCCCTGCTGGCAGTAGGCGCCTAGTCCGCCCGGATCCTGGTTGTTGATCCAGTTCATGGAGTCGCTGTACTTCTTCTTCATGCCGGCGGTGAACAGATCGCTGGTGTCGCCGGTCTCGATGGCGGCGAGCACATGCTCGAACTGGATCATGTCGGCCTGCGGGTCAAGCACCTCGACGGTGACCGGCACGTGCTCGCGCTGGCCGTCGGTGTAGGCATGGAACTCCTCGTCGGTGAGGACGGTGTCGGGATCGAACATGATGTGATCGGTGTAGCTGATCAGCTTCATGACGGCGGCGGGGTTCTTGCAGTCCTTGCTGACCACGACCAGCTCGCCGTTCGGGAAGCCGACCTGGCCCAGCACCTGGCTGCCGTCCACGGTGGGGAACTGCAGCGGGATCATGTAGGCGTCGTTGCTGCCCTGGGCGGCCACCAGGTTCGGGCCGTTCTGCCAGCCCTGCCACTGATAGTACGGCTGGAAGGCGGCGCGGCCGTTGACCACGTCTTCGTTCATGTCGTCAAAGCTCATGTTCACGAAGTCGGGGCTCAGGATGCCCTCCTGGTACCACTTGGCCCAGTACTCCAGCGCGGTCTTGAACTCCTTGTGGGCGATGCCGGGCTTGATGATGCCGTCCTCATCGTCCTTGTACCAGAAGTAGGTGCCCTGGTCGGGGTTGCCCAGGTACACGTCGAACATCGGGCCCGTCATGAACAGGTGCTCGAAGTTGTTGGCGACGGCGATGCCGTAGCAGCCGTGCTTGTCCATCATGGTCTTGCAGAGGTTCTCGAACTCCTCGACGGTCTTGATCTCGGGGGAGCCTTCCTCCTCGTACCAGTCCTTGCGGACCCACATGTAGCGCGGGTTGTCGATAACGCCGTAATAGTAGATCGGCACGCCGTACAGCTTGCCATCCACCATGGCGGTCTTGATGGTGTCGGGGTCGGTCTTCTCGTAATCCCGGACGCGCTGGGAGGTATACTTCTCATAGACCTCGGTGATGTCCTGGATCAGGCCGGCCTTCACCAGCTGGCGGAACTGCACGTAGTTCACGCGGAAGGCGTCCGGCAGGTTGCCGGTGGCGATGGTGTTGTTCAGCTTGCGGGTGTACTCGCCGGAATCCACGATCCAGTCGTAGGAAACCTGGATGCCCAGCTTGTCGTACCAGGCGCGCATCCACTCGTTGTTGGTCTGGTCCTCGCCGGGCTCGAACACGACGTCGGAGCCCTGGCCCTTCGCGAAGCGGATGTTGATAACCGGATCGTAGGGCTGCAGCCAGTCGCCCTCCGGCGGCTCGACGTACTCGCGGGTGGCGTCGCCGACCTCGCCGATCGGGATCGGCTTGAACTCGGCCATCGCGCCGAAGCAGGACAGCGCCATCAGCAGAGCCAAGACCAAGGTGATCAGTCTCTTCATTGGATAACCTCCTTTTTATTTAATCTGAACGCCGAAAGGCGTCAAATTCCATGACATCCATTGAATGTTATTATTGTAACACAAAACATCGATTTGTCAAGTCTTTTGGGCCAATTTGGCGGGATTTGCATTATGCAAATTGCCAAATACAGCCGGTTCCCATTAACATTACGCCAGCGTGATCTCAAACAGCCGCGCGCAGGTTTCGGCGGGCAGCTTCACCTTCAGAAGGCCGTTCTCCACCGCGTATTCGCAGTCCTGGCTTTCGGGGTAGATCACCTTCACGCCCTTGACCTCGCCCAGGCTGTCCAGCGGGATCTCGGCACAGCCGCTGCCGATGGCGAACACGGAAAGGTAGGCCTTGCCATTGCCCTTCACGCCGTAGGCCAGATGCCGGTCGTTCACCCGGCCGAAGCCCAGCGGGAAGAAGGGCGCCATCTGCCTAAGGTCATTCCGGATGGCCTTGTAGGTGGATATGCCCTCCCGCAGGATGGTCATGCTGGCCTCGGACATGTTCCACACGATGCCGCTGACGTAGGGCCGCAGCAGTATGCCGTTGACCATGTTGAAGATCACGTGCTCCCGCTCGTCCTTGTAGGGGAACACCCACATGCCCGCCTGCTCCGGCGTGACGGCGGAGGCCACGTTGGCGGCGATATAGGCGTTGCTCACGGCGTCGGTCTGGTCGCTGGTGGATTGCAGGCTGTGCAGCGAAAGGATCCCGTAGTCCATGCGCTGGGCGCCGGAGCCGCAGTTTTCGATCACCAGGCCCGGATGGCGGCGGTAGATCTCGCGGATCCAGTCGTACAGCGCGCGGTAGTGCTCCAGCATCGCGTCGCCCCGGCTGTCGCTGTTCAGGTCGCTGCCGGTGCCGGTGGTGCAGTTGTAGTCGATCTTGAAGAACTCGCAGCCGTAGTCCTTGACCAGCCGGTCCACCACGTCGGTGCAGTACCTGCGCACCTCGGGGTTGCGGAAGTCCAGAAGGTAGCGCTTGTTTTCGATCCGGCGCTTGCCGTTTGTGCAGAAAAACCAATCGTCGGGCAGGTGCCTGGGCAGGTCGCACTCGGTGCCCATCACCTCGATCTCAAGCCACATGCCCATCTTCAGGCCCTTGGACCGGGCGTATTCGTACACGCTCTTCAGGCCCTTGGGGAAGCGCTCCGGGCTCTCCTTCCATTCGCCCACCTTGTCCCACCAGGGGCCGGCGTCGTACCAGCCGCAGTCCAGGCAGTAGTATTCGCAGCCCAGCGCGGCGGCGCGGTCGATGATCTCCCGCTCCTTTTCGTCGGTGGGATCGCCGAACAGGCAGTTCATGTAGTCGTTGAACACCACGTTCAGATGCTCGTCGTCCGGGTTGGGGCGGCGGATCAGGCGGCGGTACTTCGTCAGCTGGCCGATGGCCTCGTCGATGCCGCCGACGTCCGCGCCGAAGGCCGAGGGCACGGTGGTGAAGCTCTGGCCGGGCTTCAGGCACTTCCACCAGTCGCTCTCGTCATTGGGGCCCATCAGGCAGACGTACAGGTTCCTGCCGTCGCCCATGCCGTATTCGACCTCCCACGCGCCGGAGTGCTCGATCTGGAAGAAGAACACCTCGCCGCTCTCCGGGTCCTTGACGATGCCCATGGGCAGGTATTCGCTGGTGGACCAGGAATCCCGGCTGCCGTAGTGGAAGCGGCTGTTGCCCTTGTCCGGCAGGCTGTAGCCGTACAGCGGCATGTGGGACAGGCCCAGGTCTACCGCGTCGCACTTCTGCCACTGGGCCTCGTTGGCCCAGCCGTTGTGGGGGATGTGGAATTCCAGGTGGTCGTAGGTTTCGCCGGTGCGGTCCTTGCCCACGCCCTCGTACATGAAGGAGGAGACGTATTCGATGCCCAAATCCTCGCCCGAGGTGTTGGTCAGCGTGGTCTGGCACCGGGCGATGGTCAGCCCCGCGTAGGTTTGCAGGCAATATTCCGCCTGCAGGCCGTTGGGCGCGTCCACCTTCAGCTTCAGCAGGCTGCCAAGCGCGTTTTTCTCGATGCTGTGGCCCACGTAGCGCCACTGGGCGGACACGCTGCCCACGTCGTGCTTGTTCGCGTGGAAGCCGCCGGCGCACTCGCCGGTCACCTGCACCGCCAGGAACTGGCGGGGCTTGAAGGGGGCGAAGAAGCCCGCCTCCGGCCGCGCGGCGATCATCGGCATTTCCCTGGAGCCGGGCAGGGTGGAGAAGTCCACCAGCTCCACGGTCCGATCCTCGTTCACGCGGAAGCGGATGTGCAGCTTGCCCTCGTTGAGTTCAATGATCATGGTACTTCACCTCGCCTTGGTTTGATGTTTTATTCCCGCTTGGCCTTCGCCTCGCGCTCCTTGCGCTCGGCGTCGACCTCCTCGGCGGTCTTGACCCGCTGGCGCACCGCGCCGCGGTAGCCCTCGTTGGTGGGAATCAGGCCGCCCTTCTCAAAGCGCGCCTTCGCCTCGGCGATGGCCTGCGCATACTGGGGCAGCCACTCCGCCTGGGCGATCAGCATTTCGTCCACCATCTGCCACACCTCCGGCGGGTTGCACACCGCGCCGGTCAGCGGGTCCATCAGCGCCGCCTGCTTTAAGAGCGTCGCGTCGCCGGACACGGCGGCCTCCACGGCCAGCTTCTGCACCCATGCCGACTGGCTGCACACCGCGGCGCAGCCCAGGGGCAGGTCGCCCACCCGGGGCACGGATATGCCGTTGCCGTCCACATAGCAGGGCACCTCCACCACGCACTCGTCCGGCAGGTTGGTGATCGCGCCGTGGTTCATCACGTTGAAGTGGCCCCGATAGGTGCGCCCCGTCTCCAGCGCCTCGATGATGTAGCTGCCGTGCTCGCTGCTGCGCTCGCCGCCGTCGTACTTCTTCGGCGGCTCGGCCATCAGCTTGGGGAACTCGGTCTCAAACCAGTTGCGGCTCTCCCGGGTCTGGCGCAGATAGCCGCCGGTCTCGCCGTTGATCCAGCTGGAAAGGTCGATCCACTTTTCGATCTCGTTCGGGCGCTTGCGGTACCAGGCCACGTACTCCGAAAGGTGGCCGTTGGACTCGGTGGAATAGTGGCCGAAGCGCTTCAGCACGTCGATGCGCACCTTCTCGGTGTGGCTGTACTCCGGGTGCTTCTCAAAGCCCTCCAGAAGCTTATCGATCATTTCCTCGCCGTTGTGCTTGACGGACAGGTACCAGGTCTGGTGGTTCAGGCCCGCGCAGATCACGTCCAGCTCCTTGCGGTCCTTCAGGCCCAGCACGTCGGCGATCTGCATCTCGCCGTGGATCTCGCCGTGGCACAGGCCCAGCGTGCGGACCCCGCCGTACTTGATGCAGGCCCAGGTCAGCATGGCCATGGGGTTGGAATAGTTCAGCAGCAGGGCGTTGGGCTCGGCCACCTCGCGGATGTCCTTGCAGAAATCCAGCACCGCGGCGATGCCCCGCTGGCCGTACATGATGCCGCCGATGCACAGCGTGTCGCCCACGCACTGGTCCACGCCGTATTTCAGCGGGATGTCGATGTCCGTCTCGAAGGCGGGCAGTCCGCCGATGCGCACGCAGTTCACGATATAGCGCGCGCCCTTCAGCGCCTCGCGCCGGTCGGTGGTGGCGATGATCTTCGTGGGGATGCCGTTGGCGTCCAGGTCGCGCTGGCACAGCCGGGTCACCATGTCCAGGTTGTCGGGGTTGATGTCGGTGAAGGCTACCTCGATGCCGCGAAGCTCGGGCACGGTCATGATGTCGGTGAACAGTGTGCGCGCGAAGGTCAGGCTTCCCGCGCCGATGATGGTCAGCTTGAACGCCATGATGAGACCCCCTTGAGATATTTTACAGGTTAAACCCTTAATCGCACTATAACATAAACGGGCCGGGCGATGCGTACCCTTTCGCAGCATCGCCCGGCCCGTATGTAACATATTATGACATCTGAAACGTTTTCTGTTTACAATAAAATGTGACTATGTTTTCGCCCTGCGCCGGTCCAGCTCGCTGTAGGAGTGGTCAACGGCGTTGTCGAACAGGAAGGTTTGCGGAAGGCTTTGGGCCCGGTGCTCCCTGCGGAACTGCTGGGGGGACATGCCGGTGACGGCGCTGAACACCCGGAAGAAGTGCTGGCGGCTGTTGAAGCCGGTGGCCACGGCCACGTCCACCACGGCGTCGTCGGTGAACATCAAAAGCTGCTTGGCCTGCTCGACGCGCTGGCGGTTCACGTATTCTACCAGCGTCACGTCCATGGTCTGCTTGAAGACGCGCTGCAGGTAGGCCGGGGCGATGTTCACCGCCCGGGCGATCTCGCCCACGCGCAGCGGCGCGCACAGGTGCTCGGCGATGTAGTCCGCCGCCTGCTGGACATAGCTGCGGGCGTTGGGGTTGATGGCGTCGTCCTGCACGATTTCCGCCACGCGCAAGAGCAGCTCGGCCAGCAGCACGTCAATAAGCGCCCTGTCCCCGGGCTGGGAGAAGGCCTCGACGATCTTCTCCAGCGCATGCAGCACGCCGCCGGAGCGGTCCAGCCCCCGCAGCACGCGGCTTCCGCCCTCCAGAAGCGCCGACACCGCGTGGGAGGACGCCGCCAGCGCCGCCAGGGACAGCAGGGCCTGATCGTCGTGGCAGACGCGGAACTCGGCGTTGAGCATGTAGCTGGTCTCCGGCACCTCGATGTCGTGCAGCACCTCCTGGTCCAGCAGTATGAACTCGCCGGGGCGCAGCCGCTCGCGCCGGTGGCGGGTCACGGTGATCTTCTGGCTCCCCGGCTCGGCGCTGTAGGCGTACAGGTGCACCAGGCACTCGCCCTTGAGCACATACATGATCTCCGCCCGGTTGTGAAAGTGGGGCGGCATGTCATAGTGGTCCCAGGTGCGGGAATAGCAGGCCTCCACCGCGGGCCAGAAGCGGCCCTGGCGAAGGATCGGATCGGTCAGGCTGTAGGCGTTCACGTCGGGCCCCCTGTCACGGAATGCGGATGTCGTGATATGTTACATCGTGTCGCATATCAATAGTTGTACCACTTGAACCAGCGCAGGTACTTCGCATAGCTGCGGGCGCAGGGCAGGCCGCTCTCCAGCGGATAGAACGCGCCGAACAGCGCAAGCGCCGCCCCCAGCAGCACGCCGGAGGTGATGCCGAAGGCCTTCTCCGATCTGTGCCGGATCGCGTCCAGCAGCAGCACTGACGCCAGTATGATGAAGGGCACGCTGGCGAAGTAGTGGTAGATGAAGGTGGAGCGGGGCACGATCACCCAGGGCAAAAACTGGGAGGCGAAGCCGATCACCACCATCACGTCCGCCCGGTGGGCGCGCCGCTGCCAGCACATGCGCACCGTCACGAAGATCAGCGCGACCAGCCCGAACCACCACACCGCCGGATTGCCCATGCAGCTGATGGAGGAGATGGTGCCCTCGGGCATGTACCCGGTGCCGGAGTAGTACCACATGGGCCACCAGATGACGGGCCACTGGTACCAGGGCGAGCGGAAGTAGTGGGTGTCGCCGGAGAGGCCCGCGTGATAGTCGAATATGCTCTTTTGCAGCGTGATCACCCGGTCGATGCGCTCGTGGGACAGCATGTCGCCCAGGTTCTGCACGCCCTCGGCCTTCAGGAACCAGTAGTAGCTGAAGTAGTAGATCAGCACCGGTATGATCACGAAGAACAGCACGCAGAACAGCAGCGTGATCACCAGGCTCTTCAGCGACTGCACCCGGTTCTTCAGGTGCTTCATCTCCCGCAGGCGGCGCAGCACCGTCCAGAAGAACAACACCGCCAGCCCCGCCGAGGCGTACAGGCCCACCCACTTGGTGGCCCAGGCCACGCCCATCGTCACGCCGCACAGCCCCAGGGGCACCAGCGTCTTGCCCAGGGATTCCCGGTTCCAGCTCATCTGGCAATAGCGGAACATGAACAGGTACATCAGCATGATCCAGAACACCGCGTAGCTGTCGATGGTGGCGATGCGGGTCTGGGTGAAGTGCATGGAATCCAGCGCCATCAGGCACATGGCGATGAAGGACAGCCGGGTGTCCTTGGTCAGCTGCATGGCCAGCAGATACATCAGCGGCAGCATCAATACGCCCATCAGCGCCCCCATGAAGCGCCAGCCGAAGGGCGTCATGCCGAACAGCTGTATGCCCACCATCATCAGCACCTTGCCCAGCGGCGGATGGGTCCATTCGTAGGTGTTCAGCGAATGCAGGTGCTCGAAGGCGGTGCGGGCGTGGTAGATCTCGTCAAAGTAGGTGCTGTTCAGATAGCTGGGGTAGGGGGGCACCGTGCGCTGCTCGTCGATCAGCAGCGCCGCGCTGGTGGCGTAGTCCTCCCGCTGGCCGCTCTGGCTGACCCCGGCGATGGGCAGCGGCGCGCCGGCCTCGTCCAGGAAGGCCACCTCGTACAGGATCAGCCCCGCGGACTGGGCGGTGATGCGGGCATAGCGGGCGGTCTGCCGGGGGTGGCTGTCGCCGCCGCCGGAATACTGCCAGGCCACGGCGCCTTCGATCTCGTCGTCGGGCTCGGCGTAGATGGCGTTCATGTCCTCGTCCAGCGGCGCGAACCACAGCCAGCGGAACACCTCGCCCTGGTTGTACTGGGCAAAGCGGGGCGCGTTCCAGGTCTCGCCGTCGTCGGACAGCTCCACCGTGAAGGTGGAATTGCAGATGCCGCCGTAATAGGTCATCTGCCAGGTCTGTGTCTCGCCCAGGTCGAACACCACGCTCTCGCCGGACTGGCTGGAGGTCCAGCCGGTCTGGGGGGCCTGGGTGTCGCCCAGGTTCACGAAGGCCAGCACGCCGTACAGCAGCGTCACCGAGGCGATCAGCAGCGCGTCCACCCGCTTCAGGTTCATGCGCCAGTCGGGCTCCCCGGCCAGGGTGTACGCCCCGGAGGGCACCTGCTCCCGGGGCAGCTCGGGCATGGGCCACAGCCTGTCCTTCAGGCAGATGTCCGCCGCCGTCCAGCCCAGGAACAGGGCGTTGATCACGTTCACGGCGCTGAGCACGCAGTTCAGCCAGTGCTCGCCGCTGTACAGGTGGCCGTAGTTGGCGGCGGTCATGCCGCCCTTCAGCACCAGCACCTCGTTCATGAAGGTGGTGGCGGTCAGCACGGTCAGCCCCGCCAGCAGCCGGCGGTCGCGGTCATGGGCGAAGGCCAGCGTCAGCAGCAGCAGGCCGGGGTACACATAGCGCTCGTGGATCATCGGGCCGAAGGCGCACACCAGCACGATCAGCAGCCCGCCGGTCAGCAGCAGGCGACGGGGCTTCGCCCTGCCGATCACGGTCAGCGCGATGCAGTAGACGTAGGCCAGGCCCATCAGCGCCCAGGCCAGCGCGGTGACGACGGCGTGGTCCTCGGCTCGGGCCCAGTTCATGCCCAGCAGGTAGTGCAGGTTCAGCGTGTTCACCGTCACATAGCGATAGCCCTGCACGGTGCCGGCGTACAGCTCAAACAGCCAGCCGAAGGGCATCGTCAGCGCGCGGCCCACGCCTTCGGCGCGGCCCACGCAGCAGATGAAGGCCACGATATACACCATGCCCAGGGTCGCCGCCACGCCGCTCAGCGCCTGGCGCCAGGCCTTTGTGCGCTTGTCGCCCTCCGCCATGGCGATGCCGCACGCGATGGCGGCCAGGCCCACCGGCGCGAACAGCAGCGCCTGGGGCTTCACCAGCGCCGCAGCGCCGAACCAGAGGATCGCCCGCAGGGTTCTGCCCTCGGCGGCGTCCAGCGCGCACAGCGCCACGGCCAGCGCCAGCACCGCGTCGATCTGGCCCCAGGCCGCGCTGTTGGCCATCGCGGCGGGATTGAAGGCGGTCAGCAGCGCCAGCGCCACCGCGCCGCCCTCGTCCATGCGCCTGCGGGCCACGCGCCACACCAGCGCCGCGCCGCCCACGTCGGCCAGGATCGGCATCAGCTTCAGAAGCGCCAGGTACGCCCCGTCGGCGGTGTCAAGGCCCAGCAGCCTGCGCAGCGCGGCCACCGGCCACAGCAGCAGCATGTATCCCGGCGGATAGTCGCAGAAGTATTCGGGATCGTAGAAGCGGGCGGGGCCCAGGTTGAACATGCGCTCCGACCAGCCGGTGAAGCAGTTGATGTCGGTGTTGTAGCCCCGCACCCGGGCCGCCAGGATCAGCCGCAGCGCCAGCGCCACGGCCAGCCCCGCGACCAGTGCCCGGCGCAGCGCCCTGTCCCGGGCGGGCACGGCGGCGCGCTTCTTCTTGCGGGCCAGGGCCAGCACCGCCAGGATGTAGGCGCAGGTGAACAGCAGCCAGCTCTCGGTGTTGCGCTCGGGCATGGCGTCGTCGCCGTCGTCCCCGTCGTCGTCATTGGAGGCGGCCCGGGTGGTCTCCCGGTAGAAATCGTTCACGATGACGTCCTCCGGGGCCTCGTCCAGGCGCACGAGCTCCAGGTTGTCGAAGCTGGCGCGCCCTTTGGACAGCGCGCCGTAGCCGCCCACCCGGGCGAACACCGTCATGCTGGTCTGACTGGGGCCGGTGCGTCCGTACAGCTCCACGTATTCCCAATCGCCGTCGGTGTCGTACACGGCGTCGGAATAGACGAACACGTTCTCCAGCGACAGCGACGCGCCGTAGCCGCCCTCGTCGCACCCCTCGGCGCGGATCATGCCGGAGATGCGGTACAGCGTGTCCGGCTCCACGGACACGGTCTGGGCGAAGCGGGCGTCGTTCTCGTCCACGTTGGTCACGGTCACGCAGCCGCCCTCATAGCCGTCCTCGTCCACGGTCAGCACGCTGACGCCGGTGTCGGTCAGCCACATGTCCCGCCGCCAGCCCTGGGGGTTGTCGCCGTTGACGTCGGAAAAATCGCCGTTGACCAGCAGGTTCTCCTCCTCGGCCAGCGCGCAGCCGGCCAGGGAGAGTATCAGCACAAGCGCCAGTATAACGCGGTATGCTCTCTTCATTTCGGGTTCTCCTTGGAATGTATAGCGATAACTTATATCAATTCCACATCCGAAGCGCAAATTCCTGCAAGACAAAGAAATTCCATCCGCCCCGTGGGGGACGGATGGAATCGGGAGAGCGCCCGGTCAATCCAGGGTCAGGCTGCGGATGGCCGTGTCCAGGGCCTTCAGCGTGGCCTCGCCCTGGGCGTCCAGGTACTTGGCGGTGTAGATGAAGGTGCCGCCCTGGGTGATGTCATAGATGCGCAGCATGTCCACCAGGTGGCCCTGCAGCCGGTAGGTGTACAGCCCCGCGGGCAGCTGCCTGCCGCCGATGTCGTAGACCTCCAGCTCGTTGATGGCCACCAGGTCGTCGCCGTAGTCCTTCTGCATGTGAGGGGTGAACTGCTCGCGGATGTACTCCAGCGGCTCGGCGATCACATCGCCCACGTGATACACGATGGCGTAGGGGATGCTGCCCTCGTGTTCGGTGTAAATGTACACGCCGGTGCCCTCCTCGTAGGCCCAGCTGTTGGCGGGATCGACCTTCATCGAAAAGCCCAGCTGAGGGCATGCCACCGGCGTCAGGCCGTCGTCCACGGCGGTCGGGGCCGCGGACGCCTGCGGGGCGGGGGCGGCGGAGACGCCCGCCAGCGCCGCCACCTGGTCAAGTTCGCCGGCCAGCGCGTCCTCAAAGCCCGCGTCGCCCCTGACCAGCGTGGCCGCGCCGCCGTAGTTGGTGTGGGTGTGATCCTGGGACCAGCCGCACAGGAAGGCGGCCTCGCCCAGCAGGTTGTCGTACTCCACGGTGTAGAAGCCCGCGACGCCGTTGGCGGCGTTGTGCACCATGTAAATGCGGTAGCACAGCGTGTTGGCGTCCGGCCTTGGCAGCTCGATCTGCAATATCGTCGTACCGTCCGCCAGGTCGTGCCGGTTCACCCGGTAGTCGGCCTCGGCATAGGGATGGGCGATGCCGTTCTCCCGGGCAAAGGCGTCCCACAGGCCGTAGATGCCCCGATCCGACAGCACGGCGATGATGTTCGCCGGGTCGTCGTAGAAGTACCGCGGCAGCGCGTTGTGCTCGAAGTGATAGCGGGCCTGCTCCAGCGTCACGCCACCCTCCGTCGGGGCGTCCTGGGGCGCGGGTTCAGCTTCCTCGCCGTAGATCACCGCGCTCTGGGCGATGGCGTCGATCTGGGCGTGCATCGCGTCGTATTCGGCGCGCGCGGCCTCATCGTTGTAGGCGGGATAGTCCGTGGGCAGCACCAGGTAGTAGTTCATGGCCGATTTTTCGCTGAAGCCCAGGTATTTGAACGCGGGCAGCTCGCTGAAGCTGCCGTTCACGCTGGCCCCCAGCGAGAACAGGAAGCCGCCGCCCTCGATGCCCTCGGCGGCGTAGCGCTCGTAGCTGGCCCGCTGGTAGAAGGACAGGCCGCCGTCGGTGGGCACGGCCAGCACCTTGTCGGCCCAGCCCGCGGGCAGGGTGAGGGAGAGGTCGTCGAACCTGAATACCAGGGAGCCGTCCTGAAGCGTGTCGGTGGTGAAGCTGAGCCCGTCCGCCAGGGCGGCGGGCAGGATTGCCAGCAGCAGGGCCAGCAGCAGCGCAATACGTTTCTTCATGGTTTCATACCTCCGTTACTGATTCTGGCGGCGCGGTCAGCGCTGAATCGCGCATTCTCTTTATTGTCCGGCGCTTACGCGATCTTCACCTTCACCGTGACGGTCTGGGCGAGGGCCTTGTAATTCCCGGTCCCGGCAGCCTTCACCTTGATCTTGACGCTGTAGACGCCCTTCTTCAGGCCCTTTGCCACCGTGATCTTGCCGGTCTTTTTGTCGATGGTGATCTTCTTGTTCCCGCTGACCTTTGCGTAGGTGACCGTACCCTTCGCCTTGCTCAGGGTGATGGCGCTCTTGCGGGCAATGGCCTTCGCCTTCTTGCTCAGACTGGCGTACTTGACGGTGACCGTCTTTCCCTTGGCCGACAGGGGATTGGCGGCCTTTTTGATCCTGAAGGTGAAATCCTTCGTGCCTTCGTACCAGTCGCTGGTCATGGTGACGGTCACCTTGGCGGTGCCGGCATTCTTGTTGTCTGCGTATGTCACCGTATACTGGCTCGCGTCGAGTAGGTCGCCGAAGCCGTTGATGACCGTAACCTTCGGCTTGAAGGCCTTGCCGCTGTAGGTATAGGCGGTCTTGGACAGCTTGACCTTCGTGACGGCGGCGAACGGCGTCACAAATTCCTCCTTGCCGCATTTGCCGCAAGCCATATACAGGCCGCCATCCGCGGAGAAGGTCGCCTTGCGGATCTCCTCGTGCCAGTCGTGGGAGCCGCCCTTGGGGCAGGGCTCCTCCGGCACGGTCCACATGGCGCTGAGCTCATAGTCGATACTGTTCGTTCCCTGCGGGAGGATCAGGTAGAAGATGTCGCCTTCTTCAAAATCCCCGCGGGAGACGCTTACGGAGTCGATCGTTCCCGTGGAGATCAGCTTTCCGCTCTTGTCCACGAGGGCCGTGTGGGAGGAGCCGCCGCTTCTGTAGACCGAGAACTCGTAGGCGCCCGTCATGGGGATTTGGAGCCTGACCGCCTTGAAGGCGGCAAAGGTCTCCTGGGAAGCGGGGACCCTGACCGTCGTAAACTGGTCGTCCGGCAGCTTCCAGTCGGTCGCGCCGCTGACAAACGAGGCAAAGCCCGTGGCCTTTGTGATCCTGAGCTGATAATTCTGGCCGGTTGGCGCGTAGGCGCCCAGTACATAGAGGCCGCCGCCCAGCATGAAGACGCGGAACGTATCGGTGGCGTTCACCGCGTCAAAGCTCTCGGACTTCAGCCAGTTGTTCTGATCCCACAGCGTGATGCCGCCGCCCTGCTTGTCGATGGGCACGACCTCATAATAGCCGGTCTCGGGCGGTGTGAACCTGAAATATGTTTCCCCGCCGGGAGCCTCCGAGGAGATCTCCACGGCCTTGTCCAGGCTGATTGCCAGCAGACTGTCCGCGTTGATCGATGAAGGCAGGGGAGCCGCGAGGGCAGCCCCGGCCGACAGCATGTAAGCCGCGATGAGCGTCGCCATCAGGATTGACAGCAGCCTTGATGCAGTCCCGCGTTTCATGTCGCTTTCCTCCGTTATCTGAATCGTCTTATTGAGCCCCGTTTGCCGTGGCCTCATCGGTTCGGTGTCAGCCGGGTGGCGCCGCCGGGCTCGGCGAAGGCGCTGTCTGAATAGTACACCGTGCCGTTGTCGCCCTCGTACACATAGTCGTAGGCGGTGGACACCTTCACGTGGCTGCCGTCGGACAGGGTGTAGTCGTTTTGATCGAACAGGTAGTCGGTGAAGCGCTCGTCGTCATAGTCGTCGCCCTTTTGGGTCTCCTCGCGCATCACCCGGTCGCTGTAGTCGTCGCCGTAGGTGCCGCCGCGGCCGGTGATGATGTCCCAAAGCTCGTTTGAAAGCCGCTGGTTGGCGATCAGGAACTGGTCGCTGACGGAGGTGTTCTCCGAGAAGGCGTTGAAGGCGGCGACGCCCTCGGCGGCCTGGGTCTCCGGGCACAGCAGCATGTACACGCAGGGCGCGTCCCACAGGATGTAGGAATCGCTGATGCTCACATAGGGCCCCGGCAGCGAGGCCGTGTACCACACGCCCTCGGTGGCCGCGGTGACGCACAGGCAGCAGGTGAGCCCGGTGGTCGTCTCCACCCGGTAGCGGCGGGTGGCCATGGTGATTTCGGCCTTGTCCACGCTCAGCCCGACGTTCCCCAGCATGGCCGACTGCGTCCGGACGGCCTCCGCCGCCTTCTGCCGCAGCGTGGGCTGCAGCGCGGGATAGGCGTTCTCCTCCACCAGGGTGATGCTCTTCACATCTGACAGCTGCGCGGCACGGTAGTCGCAGTATTCCGCGGCGGTCATGTAATGCAGCATCGGGGTGAAGTAGTCGGCGTTGAACTGCTCGTCCGGGGTTTCGCCGGTGGCGCTGGCCATGTAATTGCGGGCGGACGAGTAGGTCAGCAGCGTCGCGCCGTCCGGCGATTGCGCGCCGATCAGCAAAAGCCACGGGTTGCCCGCGCCCAGCGTCATCACGCTGCAGTTGGGCTGGCTGGTGATCTGGTAGCCCACCGGCGCGGTGCAGCGGCCCAGCACGCTGCCGCCGTATACGATGTCGGTGACGGCGAAGGCCGTCGCGTCCGCGCTCCCGGCGGGTTCGGTCCGGGCCTGGGGCGCGGCGTTCAGCGTCAGGTTGCCGTCGATCAGATCCAGCGCGCGAAGCACCTGGTCGCGCCCGGCCTCCTCCAGGTAGCGGCAGCGGAAGATGGCGGTGAAATCCTCGCGCACGTCCACCACGATCAGCAGCCAGATCCGGTAGCCCTGGCTGTTCTTGTACTGGATGTCCGCCGCGGCCACGCTGTGCCCGGCCACGGTGAATTCGCCGTGCCGCGATACGGACACGCCGCCGTTTGCGAGGTAGCTCTGCTGGAGCTCGGGCAGCTCCTCGTCAAAGAAGGCTTCCGCGTCGGTGACACGCTTGTCGCCGGCGTTGACCCAGGCCAGCACGTAGGGCATGTTGTTTTCGCCGAAGTGATAGTACACACCGTCGCCGTCCACCCACTCGCAGCGCCAGCCGGGATCGACGAGGGTGGAATAGCCCTGCTCGTCGCAGGCGAAGCTCACGGCGCTCTCCGCCCGCGCGCCGAGTGTCGGAACGAGCAGCAGCAATACGAGCAGCAGGGGTATCATTTTACGCATGGGAGACCTCCTTCCGTTCGATGGGTGCATTGGGATAGCTGTATTATACAGGAATTAACACAGACAGAACAAGATGAAAATGCGCTGATTATGCCAAAACCATAGGGTGGTTTTGGGATAGGTACCCCCAATACCGCGCTTTTTTGGATTGAGCGGGCGGGTTTTTTCTGATACAATGAGGAAAAGACACCGGAGGAGGCGTTAACGTGTTGAGCGGGTGCTGGCGGCTGAACAGGCCGGTCGCGCGCTGCGTGCTGTGGATCGCGCTGTGCTTCACGCTGACCTCGGCGGCGTGGCTTGCGTGGCTGGACGGCCTGATGCGGGACCTGGGAGCCTCGACGGCAAGCTGGGTCAGCGTGGTGGCCGGATACGCGGTCCAGGCGGCGGGCCTGGGCGCGGTGGGGCTGTGGCTGAAGAAAAGCCTGTCGGAGGATCGCCGGCGGCCCTTCGGCGCGTGCGCGCTGCTGTTCATTGCGACGGCTGCGCCCGCGCTGCTGGTCGGGTCCGCGGCCTGGCGCGTCGCCTTCGGCATGGCGATGAACCTGGCCTGCGGGGCGCTGTCCGGCTTCTATCTTTATGGGACCGCCCTGCGCATGCGCGGGGAGCGGCGGGGGATCGCCTTCGGCGCGGGCTATGCCCTGGCCACCGTGGCGGTGGGCCTTATGGCGCTGGTGGAGCGGGGCCGGCTGCTGCGCGGCGGCCACGCGCTGCTGCTGTGCGTGCCGCTGGGCGTCGCACTGATTCCGTTCGCCTTCAGGATGGAGATGATCGCTCCGGAGGAGGGGGCCGCGGGCTGGACCGTCGCCCCGGGCACGCTATGGCTGGCCTGTGGGGTTGTGGCGCTGCTCAGCGCCGTCAAGAGCATGGGCTTCAGCCTTCCCGCCCCGGACCTGGACCCGGCGCTGTCGCGGCTGCCCTACGCCATAGGGCTGGTGGCCGCGGGCCTCGTCAACGACAGGAGCCGCAAGGACGGCATGGCCTGCGCCATGGCGGCACTGGTGCTGCCCTTCATCCTGCTGGGGCTGAAGGGCGAGGACGTGTCCGCCGCGATCGGCTGGGGGATCGAGTATCTGCTGACCGGCTTCTTTGCCGTGTATCGCGCGGTGCTGTTCATGGACCTCGCCGCCCGCGCGCGGCGCTGGGGGCTGGCCCCGCTGGGGCTTATGATGGGTCGGCTGGGCGACGCCGCGGGCTCGGGCCTCAGCCTGCTGCTCAGCGGGCGGACGACGGCGCGGGTGGTCCTGGCGACGGCGGCCATCTTCGTCACGCTGGTCGCGGCCTTTCGCCTGTACCAGCGGCTGTATGCGCCGGAGCTCCCGAGTCGGCGCAACGCCGAGGAGCTGCTGGAGGCCTTCTGTCAGCGCCACGATCTCACGGGACGGGAGCGGGAAATCATGCTGATGCTGGTGGACAGGCGCACGAACCCGCAGATCGCCGAGGCGCTGTTCATCTCGGAGAATACCGTAAAGTACCACGTGCGCAACGTGCTGAAAAAGACGGGCTGCGCCAACCGGGTGGAGCTTCAGGGACAGTACAGGCGCGCGATGAGCGACCCGGCGGCGGACACATTGAAAACGGAGGGATGAGTATGCGGAATATGACGGCGGTCGTGATCATGGCGTTCGCGATCCTGTCGCTGGGCGGCTGGATCTGCCTGGCGGTGGGCGCGCGCAGGCGCCGTCGCAGCCAGGCGACGGAGGAGGCCCAGCGGGGCCGCGCCACCGGGCGCGTGACGGAATTCGTGGCGGCGTCCGGGGGCGGCGTCACCCGGCCCGTGGTGGAATTCACCGCCGAGGGGCAGGTCTACCGGCTGGAGGCCCCGGCAAACCCGGAGGGTGCGTCGGTGGGAGACAGCGTGGAGGTGCGCTACGATCCGGACGACCCCGCGCGCTTCCGCATCGAATCGGGACAGGAGATCAACCGGGACGGCAGGGGTCTGGTGCGCGCGGGCGTGGCCTGGGTCGTCGTGGCCGCGGTGCTGGCGGCGGGGATCACGGCGCTGCCCCGGCACACGCAGTTTTGGCTGCAGCACGCGCTGAGCTCCGTCCGGCTGCCGGCGCTGTTTGAAAAGAAGGAGGACAGGCCGGAGCGCACCGATTCCAAGGGGGAATACGATTACCAGCTGGCAGGCAACGGGCTGGCCACCATCGCGCAGTACAACGGCAGCGCCGACAGCCTGACCGTGCCGCTGGTCGTGGATGGCCACGCCGTGAGCGGCCTGTCCATGGGGGCGTTCCGGCAGGCGCGGACGCTGGTGTCGGTCAAGGTGCCGGGGAACATCAGCGCGATACCGATCGCGGCCTTCGCCGGGTGCATCAGCCTGAGGGAGGTGGAGCTGGGCGAGGGCGTCGCCTCCATTGGCGCGCAGGCCTTCGGCGTCTGCCCGTCGCTGCACCGCGTGTCGCTGCCCGCCAGCCTGTCCACCATCGCGGA
Organism: Christensenellales bacterium; assembly: GCA_045130815.1. GTDB lineage: Bacteria > Bacillota > Clostridia > Christensenellales > Aristaeellaceae > UBA2862. The sequence goes on along the minus strand of JBGUQG010000060.1, from coordinate 5,307 downwards.
CGACGCCTTCCAGGACGATTGCGGGGCCACGTTCCAGGTGCCCCGGGATTCCTTCGCCGAGCAGTATTGCCGGCAGAAGGGCTTCACGGTGGAGATCGCGGAGTGACAAAATGCGGCCCAATTTGCCCCGGACTATTGAAAAAAAGGGGAATATGTGTCACAATAGAGAAAAGGCGACGCGCCTCGCCGGTTAATTAAGTAAGGAGGACCGCCCCATGATACATGTCGACGACGCCCTTTGGCTGTTGATGGAGAAGGACCCGAGCCTTACGCCCTACGCCGGGGAGATCAGGATGCACCTGGACCGCTTCAACGACAAGCGCTGGCAGCTGAACGAATGGCGGAGCCTTTCCGACTTCGCCAACGGCCACCGCTACTTCGGCTTTCACCGCACCGAGACCGGCTGGGTGTTCCGGGAGTGGCTGCCCAGCGCCGACGCCGCCTGGCTCACCGGCGACTTCAACGACTGGGACAAGTGGGACCACCCGCTGAAGCACGTCGGCGGCGGCGTGTGGGAGATCGAGCTGGAGGGCTGGGACGCGCTGAAGCACGGCCAGTTCGTCAAGCTGATGGTGGGCCGCCAGGGCGCCAGCTTTGAGCGCATCCCCGCCTGGATCACCCGGTGCGTGATGGATATGGCCACCGAGACGCTGTGCGGCCAGATCTGGATGCCGGACGAGCCCTTCGCGTGGACCGACGGGGATTACTACGGCAAGCAGCGCCCGGATTCGCCGATGATCTACGAGGCCCACATCGGCATGGCCCAGGAGCACGGACACATCGGCACCTATCGGGAGTTTGCCGACCTCACACTGCCCTGGATCAAGAACGCGGGCTACAATACCGTGCAGCTGATGGCGATCCAGGAGCATCCCTACTACGCCTCCTTCGGCTATCAGGTGACCAACTCCTTCGCGCCCTCCCACCGCTACGGCACGCCGGAGGATCTGAAGTACCTGATCGACAGGGCCCACGGCATGGGTATCTCGGTGCTGCTGGACGTGGTGCACAGCCACGCCTGCCCCAACATCGGCGAAGGGCTGAACCAGCTGGACGGCACCGACTATCAGTATTTCCACGACGGCGCCAAGGGCTGGCACCCGGACTGGCACACCAAGCTGTTCGACTACGGCAAGAACGAGGTGCTGCACTTCCTGCTGTCCAACCTGAAGTACTGGATGGAGGAGTTCCACTTCGACGGCTTCCGGTTCGACGGCGTCACCAGCATGATGTACGAGAACCACGGCATGTGCGCCTTCGACAGCTATGACGACTACTTCTCGATGAACACCAACGTGGACGCCCGCATCTACCTGATGCTGGCCAACGAGCTGATCCACGGCGTCAACCCCAAGGCGATGACCGTGGCCGAGGACATGAGCGGCTTCCCCGGCATGTGCCTGCCGTTGGAGTACGGCGGCGTGGGCTTCGACTACCGGCTGGCCATGGGCATCCCGGACGTGTGGATCAAGCTGGTGAAGGATATGCGCCAGGACGACTGGAACATGCACTACCTGTGGCACGAGCTGACCGCGGGCCGCCCCGGCGAAATGAGCATCGGCTATGCCGAATCCCACGACCAGGCCCTGGTGGGGGACCAGTCGCTGATGTTCCGCCTGGCGGACGCGGAGATGTACGACGGCATGATGAAGTCCTACCACAGCCCCACCATGGACCGGGCCATCGACATGCACAAGGTCATCCGCTTTTTGACCTGCGCCACCGCGGGCAACGGCTATCTGAATTTCATCGGCAATGAGTTCGGCCACCCGGAATGGGTGGATTTTCCCCGGGAGGGGAACAACTGGAGCTACCACTATGCCCGCAGGCAGTGGTCGCTGGTGCAGAACCCTGATATGAAGTTCGACTGGCTGGCGGCCTTTGACCGGGCGATGACCTACCTGGTCAACACCCGCCGGCTGCATTGCTCCGGCCCCGCCGAAAGCCTGTGGATCGACGACGAACGCAAGCTGCTGATCTTCGCCCGGGCCGGCCTGCTGTTCGCCTTCAACCTGCATCCCACCTGGAGCCAGGAGGAGGTCTTCATCAGCTGCCGGGCCACCGGCGCGGGCGGCTACAGGGTGGCGCTCTCCACCGACGATTGCGCCTTCGGCGGCCAGGACCGCGTCAGCAAGGATTATGTGTACCACGCCGGGGACACCGAGTTCGGCTACGGCATCAAGCTGTACCTGCCCTGCCGCTGCGGCGTGGCGCTGGAAAAGGTGGAGGGATAGGGACGTTCCAATAGAGATAGATCCTTCGCCGACGCTCAAAATGGCAACGAAATGCCGGGTTGTCATCTGAGCGGAGCGAAGGATCTTCTCTTTTTCTTTATCGCCCCAGCGCCGAGGCGTCGAAGGCGTTTTCGATGTGGTTGATCTCGCCGGGGAGGACCTCGACGATGTCAAAGCGCACCGGCGCGTCCTCCAGGCCGTTTTCCTGCAGGTACAGCTGGGCCGTGCGCAGTATGTGCCGCTGCTTGGCTCGGTCCACGGCCTCGCTGGGCCTGCCGTAGCGCAGCGACGAGCGGCGCTTGACCTCCACGAACACCAGCGTCCTCCTGCGGCGGGCGATGATGTCGATTTCGCCGGTGGGGCGGCTGTAGTTCGCGGCCAGCACCCGGTAGCCCCTCTGCTGCAGGAAGGCGCGGGCAGCGGCCTCGCCCTCGCTGCCAAAGCCGCGGCTATTCACGGCGATCTCCCAGGATGCCGCCGATGAAGCTGCGGCGGTGCTCCGGGCAGGGGCCGTATGCTTTCAGCGCGGCGATGTGCTCGGCGGTGCCGTAGCCCTTGTTCCGGGCGAAGCCGTACATCGGGTACTTCGCGTCCAGCTCGATCATGTAGCGGTCCCTGGCCACCTTGGCCACGATGCTGGCCGCGCCGATCATGTAGCTCAGCGCGTCGCCGTGGATCAGCGAACGGGAGGGGCAGGGCAGGGCCAGCCCCTGCACCGCGTCGATGAGGATCACGCTGCCGGAAAAGCCCGCCGCGCAGGTCTCCATGGCCCGCCTGGTGGCGTTCAGTATGTTGATCTCATCGATGACCTCCGGGGGGATAAAGCAGGTCTCGGCGTAGTCCGCCGCCGCCAGCAGCAGCGGATACAGGGCCTCCCGGCGCTTCTCGGACAGCTTCTTGGAATCGTCCACCCCCGGGACCAGCCTGTCCATGGGGATGGACACGCAGGCGGTGACCACCGGCCCCGCCAGCGGGCCGCGGCCCACCTCGTCGATGCCCGCGATCACGTGGCCCCCGCCCCAAAGCTCCCGCTCGATGATCGTCAGCCGCTCCAGCTTTTCCCGGGGCGTTTCTCTTTTGGTGGCAGACATGGTCATGTCCTCTCTATCGTGATCTTCCCGATCTTGCCCGCCCTGAACTCGTCCAGCACCAGGGCGGCGGCGCGGTCGATGTCGTAGCGGCCGCCGGACAGCAGCCAGCCCCGGCCCCTGCAGGCGGCCTCCAGCAGCGCGTGGGGCGCGGGGTCGCAGCCCTCCGGCAGCTTGTAGCGGGCCGAGAGCGCAGCCGGGTTCAGATCGTACAGCAGCGCCATCAGGCCCCCGGCCAAATCCTCGGTGTCCATGATCTCATCCCGTATGGAGCCCAGGCAGGCCAGCAGCCGCGCGCCCTCCTGGTCATCCATGCGGGGCGGCAGCATGCCGGGGGTGTCCAGGATCTCCAGGAACGGGCCGAGCTTCACCCACTGGTTGGCGCGGGTGACGCCGGGCCGGTCGCTGGCCTTCACGATGGCGGAGCCGTGCAGCCGGTTGATGAAGGTGGATTTCCCCACGTTGGGAATGCCGATGACCATGAAGCGTATGGTCTTGCGCACGCCCCGGGCGGCATAGCGCTCCAGCGCGGGCTTCGAGGCGGCCTCGACGTGGCCCAGTATGTCCTTGACCTTGCCGCCGTTGGAATTGAAGCGCAGGGCGGTGAGCCCCTCGCGGCGAAAGCGCTCCAGCCAGCGGGCGGTCTGGTTGTCGTCGGCCAGGTCGGCCTTGTTCAGCACCAGTATGCGGGTCTTGCCCTGGGTCAGCCTTCCCAGGTCCGGGTTGCGGGTGGCCTGCGGCGCGCGGGCGTCGCACAGCTCGATCACCGCGTCCACGGCCCGAAGCTGGTCCTGCAGCAGCCGCCGGGATTTCGCCATGTGGCCGGGATACCAGTTGATGCGATCGTTGGGCATTTTGAAGTTCCTTTCAAATACTAAACGGGAACCGCCATAGCGATTCCCGTGATTGGGTCTTGGAAATTAAGTCCTCTCCTTGACCTTGGCCGCCTTGCCGCTGCGCTCGCGCAGATAGTACAGCTTCGCGCGGCGAACCTTGCCGTGACGAATGACCTTGATGCTGTCAACGCGGGGGCTGTGCAGCGGGAACGTGCGCTCGACGCCGACGCCGTAGGAATTGCGGCGAACGGTGAACGTTTCGCGGACAGAGCCGTTGCGGCGGGCGATAACCACGCCCTCAAAGGCCTGCAGACGTTCGCGGGAGCCTTCGACAACCTTCACCTGAACGCGCACGGTATCGCCGACCGCGAACTGAGGGATGTCTTTCTTGAGCTGGGCGCTCTCGATGGAACGGATGATCTCATTCATGGGATGTTCCTCCTTTCCTCACCAGGACGTTCATAACCAGTCTGTGGCAGCGGACCGTCCGAATTCAACTCGTCTATTATAGCATGGGGCGGTGGGGAATACAAGGGTCATTTTGTGTTAAACTTTACCGTTTCAACCCCACGATGGAGGCGGCCACCCAGCCCTTCTTCGCACGGCCCTTCTTCACGTACTCAATCTGCACATAGTTTCGGCCCTTGCCCTCGTGGAACGCGGGCGCGCCGATGATGTTCACCGGGGTGCCGTTCTCCAGCGAGTCGTCGGCCTTGCGCGTGGCGATGGTCTCGAATTCCTTCCAGACGCCCGCGTTCTGGTCGCTGCCGGTGTTGATGGGGGCGGTCTTGCCGCCGCTGACGTTCTCCAGCTCGTTCAGGTCCAGTTCTCTGTAGTTTTCCATGGATTTGCCTCCTTGTCGGCGTCGGTGGGGGATTTATTCCCCGTCGTCCATCGCCCAGCTGATCTCGTCCAGCTCGGCGTGGGTGTATTCCGCCCAGCTGTACTGGTTCATGAAGTCGCCCATGTAGCGGTACTTCGATGCCTTTCCGTGGGCCAGCCAGTCGTACAGGTCGCATTCGATCCTGTCCGTGGCGATGGCCATGCTGCCCCGCTGTTTGATGATCAGGCCGCTGAGCTTCAGCTTCGTCATCGTGTTCTGCAGGTCCTGGCGCAGGTTGCTGAGGTACGAGGCCTTCTTGTCCGGGT
>JBGUQG010000059.1:0-7125 GCA_045130815.1 Christensenellales bacterium | reverse complement strand
CGGGGCCTCTTCCTGTTCGGAGGCGGAGTTATCCTGGGGCTGCTCAACTACAGCTTCCTCGGCAAACGCGCTGAACCACCCCGGGGCGTATCCGCCCAGCGTGGTGAGCGTCATGGCCAGCACCAACGCCAGCGCCATGATCCGCCTTGCCTTGCTCATCATATTCTTCATAACCGCACCTCCGATTACATTATGGAAGAAAGTACGTCCCTTTGCCGTCGTTTTCGCTCTGTCTTGTCTTTATCCCGCGTATTTCAGTGAGTTCTGCAGGTCGCTGTTCTGGTTCTCGGTATCGCCCAGCGCCGCGTAGACCTGCGCGCGCTGGTAGTAGGTCTGGGCCAGCTCGTAGCCGTGCTCGATGCAGACCGTGTAGTCCGCCACCGCCGCCTCCAGATTCCCCAGCGCCGCGTTGCACACCGCGCGATAGTAGTAAGCGCCGTCGTTCACGGTCTTTTCTTCTTCGCCCTCGGCCTTCTCAGCGCCCTCTCCGTCGCCGATCAGCTCGGTGAACGTCGCAACCGCCGTGTCATACTGCTCCTGCTGCATCTGGCAGATCGCCAGGTTGTACCGCGCGTCGTCCACGTAGGGTTCCGTCTCGATGGACTTTCCAAAGTCCGCCGCCGCGGCCTCCCACTGCTCGCCCAGCAGCGCGCACACGCCCCGGTTGTAGTACAGGCCCTCAAACTGTCCGCCCTTTTCCTCGCACTTCGTAAACGCCTCGATCGCCCCGGCGTAGTCGCCCAGGTTCATTTTACAGATGCCGATGTTGTAGGCCGCGCCCGCCCCGTAGGTCTCGTCGTCGGCGTAGGCCTCAAAGCCCTCTATGGCCTCCTCGAACTTCCCCGCCTGCATCCTGTACAGCGCCGACTGGAAGCCCGCTTCGGCCACCTCGCCGCCCGCGCCCTCGACGTACTTGTCGTAGGCCGCCTGCGCCGCCTCGATGTCGCCCTTGGCCTCGTTCAGCTGTGCCACCGTCTCGTACAGCGACGTGTCCTCGGTGAGCTCTATGTACTTCTCCAGGCTCTCGATGGCCGCGTCCACGTTGCCCTGGGCCGCGTACACCTGCGTGCGCACCAGGTACGCGTCCGCCAGGTCCGGCTGCACGCGGATGGCCGCGTCCAGGTTCAGAAGCGCCATGTCGTTCTTCTCCTCGATCACGTCGATGCAGGCGCGCTTTAAGAGCAGGTCCGCGTACATGGCGGGATTGGTCTGCGGGTCGCAGTACGCGAAGCACACGTTCAGGTATTCCTTCGCCGTATCGTAGTCCTCGGCGTTGATGGCGTTCAGCGCCAGGGTGTAGCTGGCGTCCAGCTTCTGGGTATCGACGATAGAGCTCTGCACCTCCGGGGCCGCCTCCTCGGCCAGCACCGGCATCGCCATCAGCAGCAGGGCCACGGTCAGCAGAACGACCATCATTTTTTTCATGTTATTCATCATAAGTACCTCCTGATGGTTATAAAACATCCATTATCCTATTTAAACATTATAGGGCACGGGGCGTACAAAGGCGTAACAAACCAATCCCTTCTCGACAAAAAAAGAAGGGTTCAACCCTTCTTTTTCAAAAATTAACATTTTAGCCTACTTGTGGAAGTGGAGTCGTCCCTCCGTCATCTCCGCCCAGCTGTACTGGCTCATGTATTCGCCACACCACGCGTTCACTGATTGCATATCCCCGGCCAGCATCCGGTAATAATCGCAGGGGATCCGATCCGGCCGCACGGCCAGCTGCTTGTTTCTGCGCACCAGTATCTCCTCCATGCCGATGGCGGACAGCGTCCTTTTCAGATCCATGATGAGCTGGCGCAGACGGTTTTTCGCGGCGGCCATGTCAAGCTCGTCCTCCCACAGCACCCCGATGATCTCCTCCGTGGTGCAAAGCGCCCCCTCGCGGTCGATCAGGTAGGCCAGTAGCTCTTTGGTCTGGCGGCGGGCAAAGCGCAGCGGCTGTCGCTCCCAAAACACCTCGAAGTTGCCGAAGCAGCGCACCCACAGCCCGTCCGGCATCCGGGGTGGCGGCGCGATGTTGTCCAACTCCACCCGGATATTCTCCGCGGTCACGGGCTTCATCACATATCCGCTGGCGCGCAGTTGGATCGCGTCGTAGGCATACTCGGAATAGGCGGTGACGAACACCACCTTCGTCCCCGGCGAAGCCGTCCTGATCCTCGCCGCCAGCGCCAGCCCGTCCAGCCGCGGCATGCGAATGTCACAGAAAACCACGTCCGGGCGCTTCTGCTCCTCCTCCATGGCCCGAAGCGCGTCGGTGCCGAGGGAGAAATCGTCGATCCCGGCCTGAGGCGCCGCCTGGGCGATGGCGTTGTGCAGCACCCGCAGGGCGCTCTTTTCGTCGTCGATCGCGAAAACATACATGAGGGTCGTCCTCCTGTCACTTTGGTATGCGTATGATCGCGGCGGTGCCTTCGCCGGGCGCGCTCCGATATTCCAGCGAGCCATCGACGATCTGGCGAAGCCTTTCCCGCACGTTGGCGATGCCCACGTGCATTTGTCCGTCCTCCGGCAACCGGTCGGGATCGAAGCCCGGCCCGTCGTCCGTCACGGTGATCTCATAGCCATCCGGCGTTTCGCGGGTGGCGATGACCACCGTACCCCTGCCGTCAGGCTTTTCGCGAACGCCGTGGCGCACCGCGTTTTCCGCCAGCGGCTCCACCGTCAGCGCCGGAAGGCTGAAGCCTGTGCAGGCGATGTCGTAACGCACCTGTAAATCGCCCGCAAAGCGCATCTGCTCGATGTTCAGATAGAGCTTCGTGTGTTCCAGCTCCTTCTCAAAGGGGATCGGGCCGGCCCTGTCGATGGATTCCATGTTTCTGCGCAGATACCGGGAAAACTCCACCGTGGCCGCCTTGGCCTTTTGGGGCGCCGTGTCGCACAGATCGATGATCAGCGTCAACGCGTTGTGCAGAAAATGGGGCTTGATCTGGCTGAGCATCTGCTGTACCCTCTGTCCGGTCATCAGCGCGTCCTCGTGCTCGCGCACGAATTGCAGGTGCAGCCATATGTAATAGAAAACGCAACTGATGGCGATGGCCATGGTCAGGTAGGAAACCGGCTGTTCGCTGAAGGCGACGGTGAAATCCATGATCGCCGCTCCGGCGGTGAGCGCGGTCACCAGTATGGGGATCCATGTCTCCTTTCGCACGCTCGGGCGAAGCTGCCGCATCGACAGAAGGAACAGCCAGGCATACAATACCGCGCTGACAAGGGTACTGGTGTGGCGCAGCGGGCCCGCGTGGAAATGACCGTTTGATGAAAAGTAAAAGGCAATGTTCGAGAAGAAGGCCGTCATGTAGACAGCGGCGTTGGCGCCGACCATCGCCCACGCAACGCGGTAGCGCCCGCGAGGCTTCACAATGTAGAGGAACATCACCAGTATGACCGGGCGAACGGCATAGCCGTATACGGATACCGGGATTCGCAGCGCATTGTACGCCTTGGCGAGGGACAGCCTGTCGTCCCAATAATTCTGGAGGATCAGGCTGAATACAAGCGCGACGATGATCACCATCACCCGCTTGCGCTCGGCGCTCAGGTATGCATCCAGCCACACGGTCAGCAGCAACGCAAACAACAGCACGGCGATAGGAATGGCCGACAGATTAGCTATGACGTGCTTGAGGGTCGGCATATCCTCAATGCGGGCTTCATTGTTCTGAGCGCCAATGACCGTCAGCGCGCCTTCATTGCGGATGCCGCTGTGCTTCGCTTCATCGTTGCCGATAACAACATCGCCGCCCACCGTCAGGCGCGCTTTCGCCTCGTTGAAGACCTCGCCGCCGTCCCGCAGGGCCGTGTTGCCCTGCACGCTGCCGCCCGTAAGGACCATCGTTCCGTAATTGGCGACGCCGCCGCCGGAGTCCAGCGCGGTGTTGCCCGTGACGCATCCGCCTTCCATGATCAGCGTGCCCAGGTTCCAGACGCCCCCGCCGTTGTCATGGAATCCTCCGGTAAGCACACCCGAGCCGCCGCTGTCCAGGAGAGTGAGCATGGCGCCCTCCCGGATTTTGATTACGCACCGCTTGCGCTCAGTCTGCCTGGGATTCATGGCGCTATCGAGCACATGGCCGTTCAGATCGAGGGTGAGGCGCTTGCCCGCCGGGATGGTGATTTCGGCATCCGTATCCAGCGCCTTCAAATCCCCGGACAGCACGATGGTCTCCCCGGCCCCGGCCCGGTCGATGGAGTCCTGCAGGGCTGACCAGCTGTCCACGCCGCTCTCCGCCCGCGCCGCGCCGCCGACGAGCAGCGCGACGACGAGCAGCGCCGCGGCGCGCAACAACGCCTTCGGATTTGTCTTCATGCTCATTCTCCATTCAAAATGCTTCACGTATTACTGTGCGCGCCTATTGTAGCACACCGCCAAGGTATTTGTCCATAAATGATTGCTGAATCCTTATCATCCTTCTGATTGTGCTGGAAGAGTACTGTTTGCGATTGTTGCTAATCTGGATTCTGTTTTGTGTGCAATGAACTGGTGGTTTAAAAAGTGAAAAATCCACCGCAAGCCTGCAACTTGCGACGGCAACAAAACAGAGAGCAGTTATTTAGAACGGTCTTTGGATATATGCTTCTGAGGTATGGCCGTCCCCTGCTCATCATAGTTCTTCGGATCGGCGGCGGGGGTATGCCAGCCGAACATGGAACCGGCGAGCATGGCGGCTTCCTGGGCTTTGGTGACGCCGGCTTTTTGGTTGAGCCTGTCGGCGGCTTCGCGGCCTGTCTCGCCCGGATTGCATTTGTCGGATTGCGTGCAGCCATATGTTCCGCGTCCAATACGGATCAACTCACCCGTGGATGGTAATGTACTGTAGCAATAGTTTGGCAGCGATGAGCGCAGCGGGATCACGGTGCTGCCGTTGCGTTCCATGCGCTCGGCGAACTCCGTGATGTAATAGAGGTTGGAGCTGGTCGCGCCGACCTCCAGGTGATAATCGTCGATGTATCGACACGTCAGATCGCGGGAATTACCATCGGAATCAAAAACGCGAATCTGATCGCCGTCCGGGATGCGGAACCTTTCCTCGTAGTCCGGCGTGATGAAGCGAATGCCGCGCTCCGCCCTGGCCATGTGCTGCCTTCGTAATCGCAAAGGACATACCATCCGGAACATCAATTTGGATGATGTCCTCGACAACCTTCCTCGCGTTCTCCATGGTCAGAGGAAGCGATTTCACTGTAGTGTCGATGTCCATCGTGGCTCTGGTTTCCAGTCCCACGACAGCCGCGACGAGCATTCCGCCTTTCAGGATGAAATTGTTTCGATACTGTGAAAGCGCCACCCGTTCCAAGAATCGCTCCATGACAAAATTGCGGATCAATACCCTTGCGCGGTCATTGTCTCCTCCGGACAAATTGCGAATCTTCGCTTTGAGCTGAGTAGCTGTTTTGATCATAACATGACCTCCGTATAAGTCCTCACAATATCTTCGATGCCGAAAGCCCTCGCATAGCTGATCAGGTTTCCGAGGTTCTTTCCCTTGCTGCTCATGTACTCTTTCATGGCGGTTTGGAAGGTTTGGATTTCAATTTCCTTTTTGCTTCGGATGATGTCGCAGATGGTCCTTTCCCTGTCATAAACAGGAACTTCATTTCCAAAACCGGTGTTCACGCGCGAAAGGCCAATACCATACCATTCCAGCTTTGTGTGAATGACGCGCACATTCTGTTTGACAATGTGGGAAGCATTGTAGTCCTTCGGAACGGTTACTGTAGTCATTGTTGGTTCTCTATCCATTAAACCATGAAGATAGAGGGCGCTCTCATGCGAGAATACGATGCGGCTGTTTCTGAGATAAAGAAGATAATAGGTGTCAGGCCACGCTTCATCCGTCATATAAACGCCGTGAGCCACGCGTTCCAGCCCGCGCCCTGAGACATATCTTGCCAACGTCAGCTTTGAAATGTTGTGCTCCAGAGCGGTGGAGGTTTGAAGATAACCGTTTCCTTCTTCCACAAGCTGATCCAGCAGTTCAATCTTACCCATCTGCCTCACCTCGCCCATAGTTTACTTTCTCGCCACTTATAATAGCATAGGATGGCGAGAAAGTAAACCCCTGCCATGAGATTTTTCGACGATTTTCATCGACGCGCATATAGTGTTTCCATCACTTGTGGCAATATGAATTATTGTGAATCGCCCTTGTTTTTCTTCGCCTTCGCCATCGCAAGAACAGTAGCAATATCGGTTTCCCGCACCTGATCGGGCTGTCTTTCCTGAAAGTTAAGCAGTATGGCCTCCGCTTCGGATTCCGTGGCGCGGCATTTTTGATACAAAGCGGAGGCATCCGGCGTGTTCAGCGCGGATTTCACAAGATCAATGGTATCTGCCGAGATACGGTCCCAGGAGCCGTACAATTCCCGAACGGCGCGGTCGATCCGGTCAAATGTCAGCGGCGCATTCTTCCGCTGATGCTCGCCGATGATCCCCACAATGTCGGACAGGTCGTTCTTGTACTGCCGCGCCGACATCATCTTCATGGCGACAAGGTATTCAGCGGTCACGGTGCGGACCGTGACGACGCCATAGAAGCTCTTGTAGTATTGAGAGTATTGCACCAGCTTCGGGGAATAGGAGGCCGTCTTGCGGAAGTCCTCGTTCAGCCAGCCGTTCGGGAGATTAAATTCATCGCCCACGGCACGGATGGCATCCTTCATCACCGACGAGGCCGTGATGATGGCGTCGATGTCATAGGTGGCCTCACGGAAGCCGTAGTCTGTAAGGACCGCCGCGCCGCCGATCAGTATGATCTCCGCGGGCGTGTTCCTGCCGCCCAGCTTCCTGTAGGCCTTGGCAAGCGCCTTCATGTACTGGTCTATGTTTTCCGTTGTAAAGCACACATCAGACGACATTTCGCACCTCGCTCTCCACGATGTTGAATCGCATGAACTCAGGAATCGCGTCACGATAGCTCTGCTCCTCCCGCTGATGGCTGTTCGTGATCGCGTCGGAAATCTGCACGCTCATGGGCAGCAGCGGCTTGGTCAGCTTCATGGCGCGTATGTCGTTGTACTCCGAGCAGATAGGAAGGCCGTTTTCCCGGCTCAGATAGTCCAGCATGGCAAGCAGGTAGAAGCACTCCGCGTACCACTTCCTGTCGAAGAGCATCC
>JBGUQG010000058.1:0-5887 GCA_045130815.1 Christensenellales bacterium | reverse complement strand
TCCGCGACGAAGGCGGCCACATAGATGCACAGCACGACAGCCGCCGTGATGATCGTGGCGGAATCGATCCTCTTTTTGTTCAAGCTGTTGTTCATTCCGCTCACCTCACACCTTGTCCGTAATCTTTTCGCCGAACAGGCCCGTGGGCTTGACGGCCAGTATGACGATCAGCAGCGCAAACGTAAAGGCGTCGGAGAAGGTCGCCAGGCCGATGGGCGCGGCGATCACGCCCAGCTTGAACAATATGATGTCCAGGCCCTTGATGATGTTCTCGGCGATGCCGATGATGAACGCGCCCACCACCGCGCCGGGGATGGAGCCGATGCCGCCGAACACCGCCGCCACGAAGGCCTTTAGGCCCGGCATCGCGCCGGAGGTCTGTATGACGGTGGTATAGTTCGTAAAGTACAGCAGCGACGCCACGCCCGCCAGGAACGTGCCGATCACGAAGGTGGTGGATATGACGGAGTTGATCTTGATGCCCATCAGCTGGCTGGTTTCAAAATCGCGGGACACGGCGCGCATGGCCATGCCGATCTTGGTGTGGTTGATCAGCTGCACCAGCGCCACCACCAGCACAACGGTCAGCACCGGCGTGACCAGCGTGACCATCTTGGTGGTCGCGCCAAAGATCGTCACGGAATCGGAGATCCACGGGATCGTGGGATACAGCTGGTTCAATCCGCCGGTGATATACAGCACCAGGTTCTGCAGCGTGTAGCTGACGCCGATGGCCGAGATCATGGCGCTCATGCGCGGCGCGTTGCGCAGCGGCTTGTAGGCCACTCGCTCGATCACAAAGCCCACCAGCGCCGTAACGATCAGCACCAGCGGGATGCACAGCCACAGCGGCATGCCGCTGGCGGCCATGTACACCATCACGATGCCGGCCACCATGAACACATCGCCGTGGGCAAAGTTGATCAGGCGCAGTATGCCGTACACCATCGTATAGCCGATGGCGATCAACGCGTACTGGCCGCCCACCGATATGCCCGTCAGCAGGTAGGGAAAAATGGTATTCCACATGTGGGGAACGCTCCTTTATTCAGGAATGGTTCACAGGGGAACAGGCAACAGGGAACAGGGAACAGGATTGGCCGCCGCGCTGTCTATTGAATGCTTCCAACAGAAACGGCGACAGCCACTATTCCTGTTCCCTGTTCCCTGCTCCCTGAATAAAACCGACAAACGGCGGAGGCGAAGGCCTCCGCCGATACGGGGGATCACGGCGATCAGCCGATGGTCTGCTCGGTCACGAACTCCCAGTCGCCGGTCTCGTTGTTCACGGTCTTGACGTAGGCGGTGGTGCGCACCGCGTCGCCGGTGTCGTCGAACTCGATGTGGCCGGACACGCCGTCATAGGTCACGGCGGGCAGGGCGGCCATCACGGCGGCGGAATCGGTGGTGCCGGCGGCCTTCAGGGCCTCCAGGGCCACGTAGTAGGCGTCATAGCCCATGGCGGTGACACCGGCGATGATGTCGTTGCCGCCGTTGTTGGTCAGGGCCTCGGCATCCTCGGCCAGCCAGGCCTTGAAGCCGTTGTCGAAGTCAGCGTTCGCGCCTTCCTGATAGAAGGTGGTGACCACGACGCTCACATTGGTGCCCTTGGCCGCGTTGGAGACCACGTTGCTGTCCAGGGTGTCTCCGCCCAGGATCGGGAAGGTCGCGCCCTGGCTGGCCGCCTGCTGCACGATCTGGGTGGAATAGGCGATGGACACGGGGCAGAAGAACACCTGCGCGCCGATGCCGGCGGCATTGGTCAGGTAGGAGTTGAAGTCCGCCGTGCCGGTGGGGAAGTCCTCGTGCATCACGGTGCCGCCCAGGCCCTCGAAGGCCTGCTTGAAGTAGGTGCACAGGCCCTGGTCATAGTCGTTGCCCAGCTCGCCCAGGGTGTAGGCGACGGTGGCGCCCAGCTCCTTGGCGGCGTAGTTGGCCAGGACCGTGCCCTGGAAGGGATCCAGGAAGCACACGCGGAAGTAGTGGCTGTTGCCCGCAGTGACCTGCGGGTTGGTGCAGGTGACGCCGATGGCGGGGATGTTGGCGTTCTTGAAGATATCGCTGCCGGCGATGGACACGCCGGAGCCGTAGCTGCCCAGCACCACGGAGACTTTCGCGTCCACCAGAGAGTTCGCCGCGGAGGGCGCCTTGGTGGTATCGGAGCCGTTGTCCGCGTAGACCAGCTCCACGTCATAGGTGGCGCCGCCGATCTCCACGGTGGGGGTCTCCTTGTTCGCGTACTGCATGCCCAGCATCTCCTGCTTGCCGCCCGCGCCGCTGTCGCCGGAAGCCGGCTCAAACACGCCGATCTTCACGGTCTCGGCCATGGCCGCGGAGCACAGGACGAGCATCATCGCAAGAACGATTGCCAATACCTTTTTCATAGGAAAGTACCTCCCTTTTTTGGATAGAGCTATTATACAGTTTTCATGCAGGAAATGCAACCCCATAATTGTTTATTTTGCACCACTCGCGCCCGTTTTTTGCGAGCCCTCCACACCAGTCCGCCACTGGCGGACATATTCGGGCCTGTTTTGCAGAATTGATCCGGAAATAATTCAGATAGGCGGTCCATGGCGGACATGTGAATAACTATTCACTCCCCGCACCCGGCTGCCGCCGGCGGCATAGTATGCAAACAAGCCACCTTCACACAAACTTCCCTGAAAATCTGCCCGTTTGCCACGATAATTTCACGCATAAATATTACGATTCGTTGACACAATTTGCATTCTGTGATACAATGTCATTAAATTGGAAGCTATACTCTACAGTGGGTTCTCAATAAATCTGGAGGAATCTGAATTGTTATGAAGCGATGTTTCAGCATGGCGCTGATCCTCGCGCTATTGACGGCGACGGTGTCCTCCCCCGCCCTGGCGGAGGACGCGGAGGTCGTCAGCGCGTTCGTCGAAGCCGAGGTCGCCCCGGCCCAAAGCGCCGGCGACACCGGTCTGACGGTGGACGGCGAGATTCCGGAGGCAACGGAGAACGAGGCGCTGTACGCGCTCAGCCCCGAAACGCCCGTCGACGGTGACGCGGCGATCCAGGCCGAGCCCGACGCGGCGCAGGAGGTCACCGGCCTTGAAGACGCGAACGCCGCCCCGGAGGAGGCCCCGAAGGCCGCCGTCACCGTACAGCTGAACCGAACCGACATCACCATCGGCGTGGGTGAAAAGTACAAGGGCCTGTATGCCAGGGCACTGCCCGAGGGCAGCCCCCTGCCGAAGCTCAGCTGGTCCTCCGACAACAAGAAGGTCGCCAAGGTCGGCGCCAGGACAGGAACGATCACCGGCGTGGCGGCTGGGGAATGCACCGTTTCCGCGAAGCTGCCCGGTGGCCAGACCCTTTCCTGCAGGGTCACCGTGGCGAAAAAGCCCGGCAGCGTCAGCCTCAGCAAGAGCGCGCTGACCCTCACCGAGGGCATGAACGCACGGTTGACCGCCAAGCTCCCCGAAGGCTGCGCCAGCGGCGTGCTGACCTTCAAAAGCAACAAGAGCAAATACGTGACCGTGGACGAAGACGGCAACATCGTCGCGCAGAAGAAGGGCACCGCCACAATTACCGTTTCCACCTACAATGGCAAGACCGCCACCTGCAAGGTCACCGTGAAAAAGGCGCCCGCCGCCGTGACCTTCGCCGCCGAAGCCGTGTCGGTCGCCGTGGGCCAAAAGGCCAGCCTGAAGGCCACCGCGCGCACCGCCTCCGGCGGCAGCACCCCGGCTGACATCGTCTACGCCATCGACCAGACTTCGCCGGACGCCGGCTGCGTCAGGCTGAACGCGTCAAAGGGCACTATAAAGGGCCTGCGCAAGGGCACCGCGATCATCACCGCCACTACGCACAACGGCATAATGGCCGTTTGCACCGTCACGGTGGACGCGGCCCCCGCGGCTGTGACGCTGAACCTGACCGAGGCCACCATCGGCACGGGCGAGAAGTTCACGCTGCTCAGCGCCGCGCTGACGCCGCCCGAGGGCTCCGCCACCTGCGCCTCCGGCCTGACCTGGAGCTCCAGCAACAAGAGCGTCGCCAAGGTAAACGCCGCCACCGGCGCCGTCACCGGCGTGAAGGCGGGCACCGCAACCATCACCGTAAAGGCCGCGGGCGGCAAGACCGCCGCCTGCAGGGTCACCGTGGCGGCAAAGCCCGACAGCGTGACGCTGAGCAGAAAGACGCTGACCCTGACCGTGGGCATGAAAGCGCAGTTGACCGCCTCTGTGCCCCAGGGCAGCGCCTCCGGCGCGCTGACCTTTGAAAGTAGCAAGGCCAAGTACGTGTCCGTAGACGGCAGCGGCAACCTCGCCGCGCTGAAGAAGGGCACCGCCATCATCACCGTTTCCACCTACAACGGCAAGACCGCCACCTGCAAGGTCACCGTGAAAAAGGCCCCTTCAGGCCTGACCTTCGCCGCCGACAGCGTATCCATCGCCATGGACCAGACGATCCAACTGAAGGCCACAGCACGGACCGGCGCCGGCAGCAGCACTCCGGCAAACATCGTCTACGCCATCGACCAGACCTCTGCGGACGCCGGCTGCATCCAGCTGGATCCCGCCACCGGCGACGTGAAGGGCCTGCGCAAGGGCTCCGCGATCGTCACTGCCACCACGCACAACGGCCTCATGGCTGTCTGCGCGATCACGGTGGACGCGGCCCCCAAGTCCGTCGCGCTGAACTCCAGCAGCGGCACCCTGGGCGTGGGCGAGACCTATGATAAGCTCAGCGCCGTGCTGACACCACCGGACGGGTCCGCCACCTGCGCCAGCCATGTGACCTGGTCCACCAGCGACAAGAGCGTCGTAAAGGTGGACGCCTCCACCGGCGCGATCACCGGTGTGAAGACGGGCGCCGCCACCATCACCGTAACCGCCGCGGGCGGCAAGACCGCCACCTGCAAGGTCACCGTGAAAAAGGCCCCCACAAGCCTGGAGGTAAAGCCGACGGTCGGCGCGCTGAAGGTGGGCCAGACCGGCCAGTACCAGATCATCCGCTATCCCGAGGACAGCGGCGGCCGGGTCTATTATGCCAGCAGCGACGAAGCCATCGCCAGCGTGGATGAGAACGGCTATGTCACCGCGAACGCCGTCGGCAATGTCACCATCACCGTGTCCACCTACAACGGCCTCAGTCAGAAGGTCTCCCTCGAGGTCTACGAAGACGACGAGGGCGGAGGCAACGACGACGGCAGTGACGGCGACGGCGGCAAGACCTCCGCGGAGAACGCAAAGAAACTGGAATATGTGATTTCCATGGCCATGAGCCAGCTGGGCAAGCCCTATGTGTACGGCAGCGGCTATACCAGTGACTCCAATCCCCGGGGCTTCGATTGCAGCGGCCTGATGTACTGGTGCTTCCTTCGCATCGACATTCGGCTTAAGGACACCGCCTACCGACAGGGCTACGACGATTCCATGCAGAAAATCACAAACAAGAACGCCCTGCGGCGAGGCGACCTGGTGTTCTTCAACACCGTGAACGACAGCGACCTCAGCGACCACTCCGCCCTGTACCTGGGCGACGGCAAGTTCATCCATGCCTCATCCAGCGCGGCCAAGGTCGTGATCAGCGACATGTCCAAGTCCGGCAGCTACTACGATCGTGTGTTCTCCTGGGGCAGGCGGGTGCTGGATTAGGGCGATTCAGGGAATATGCATGGTGGAGGAGCGTCCATAGTTCCTTCATGTATTGGCTCTATCCGGTTTGCAGGGATCCTTCGCTCCGATCAGAATGACAAGCGTGCAACGCTGTTATCCTGATCGAATCGAGGGATCCTCTCTTTTTGTGGCCGCGATCTACGTAGTGTTTCATGCACAAGTCAAGCGATCCGCAAAACGCCCGAAAAAAGCGAAAATGAAGCGCAAAAGAAGCCTGAGCCTCTTCTGCA
>JBGUQG010000057.1:0-3412 GCA_045130815.1 Christensenellales bacterium | reverse complement strand
ACGCGGAGCGGTCCGGCTTTGACAGCGTGCCGGTGCACCTGCGGGACACCCACTACAAGGGCGCGGCGCGGCTGGGCCACGGCACGGGCTATCTGTATCCCCACGACTTTCCCGGCCACTACGTGCGCCAGGAATACGCGCCGCCCGGGGCGGGAGGCATGCCCTACTACACGCCCTCGCAGCAGGGCTTCGAGCGGGAGATCCGCGCGCTGCGCGCCGAAAGGGGCTTTGTCGATCCGCCGGAGGCGAATGAATAGAGGATCATTGGAGAGCGTATCATAGATGTCGGAAGTGAAGAAGACCGGGAAGGCCGCGCCGAAGAAGGAGGCCCCGGCGCGCAAGCCCGCGGCGAAGCCGAAGGCCGCGCAGGCAAAGCGGGACGGCGCGGCGAAGAAGCCGCCGACAAAGCCAAAGGCCGCGCAGGCAAAGCGGGACGGCGCGGCGAAGAAGCCGCCGGCAAAGCCGAAGGCCGCGCCGAAGCGGGCCGCCCCGGCGAAAAAGGCGGCGACGGCGAAGAAGCCGGCGTCGGCCAAGCCCCGGCGCGTCGCCCCGGAGAAGCCCGCGCGCGCCGCGAAGGGAGACCTGTTTCTGGAAAATAGGGTCCGGCCGAAAAAGAAGACGGCCGCGAAAAAGCCGACCAGGCGCCAAAGCGGCCTGTTCGGCGTGCTGAACGCCTGCCTGGCGATCGGCATCGCGGTGCTGGTGGCGGTGGGCGTGCGCCAGCAGAGCAGCTACGCGGAGTTCCTGCAGATGCGGGACGCCGTGGACAAGCAGACCTTCTACGAGGGCACCACCGTCGAGGGCGTGGACGTGTCGAACATGACGCTGTCCGACGCTCTGGACTACTGGCGCGAGCGGGTGGAGCCCCGCTACGCGAACCGCGCCGCCACGCTGGACGACGGCACCACCGTCACCGCCGGGCAGCTGGGCTATTCCAGCGACTACGAGGCCGTGCTGAACGCCGCCTGGAGCGCCGGGCGCAGCGGCCCGCTGGAGCGGCGCTATCAGATGGTGTCCTATCGCCGGGAGAACCCGGTGGCCTACGCCGTCACCCGCAGCGACTACGACCCGGACGCCCTGGCCCAATTCGCCGAAAACCTGGCGAGCGCGGTGGATCGCCCCGCGGTGGACGCCTCCATAGACAGCTTCGACACCGAGAACTACGCCTTCGTGTTCCGCGAGGCCGTGCC
This sequence comes from Christensenellales bacterium, assembly GCA_045130815.1. Taxonomy (GTDB): domain Bacteria; phylum Bacillota; class Clostridia; order Christensenellales; family Aristaeellaceae; genus UBA2862. The sequence goes on along the minus strand of JBGUQG010000057.1, from coordinate 2,222 downwards.
CGGGGTCAGCCTGGACACCGACGCGCTGGCCCGGGACGTGGGCGAGGCCATCGCCGCCGGCGGGGGCGGGGTGACGATGCGGCTGACCGCGCTGCAGCCCGCCGTCTCCACCGAGGAGGTGGAGAGCCGCTACGGCCTGATCGACTACGCCATCACCAACGCCTCGGCCTCCAGCAAGGCCCGGCTGAACAATATAAAGCTGGCCCTCGAGACGCTGAACGGCACCCGGGTCGCCCCGGGGGAGACCTTCTCGTTCAACGACGCCGTGGGCAAGCGCACCACGGCCCGGGGCTACAGGAAGGCCACGGCCTACTCCGGCGGCGAGGTCACCGAGGAGGTGGGCGGCGGCATCTGCCAGGTGTCCACCACGCTGTTCAACGCGGCGGTGAAGGCGGACATGGAGATCGTGGAGCGCCACAACCATTCCCTGACCGTCTCCTACGTGGACAAGGGCAAGGACGCCACCGTCAGCTGGGACAGCCAGGATTTCAGGTTCAGGAACACCTCCCCGGACGACATCATCATCTGCTGCTATCTGACCGACGACAAGCGGGTGCGCTTTGGCATCTTCGGGCGGCTGCTGCCCAACGGCGAAAAGATCACGCTGGACGCGGTGACCACCGAGGTCATCAAGTATGAGACCGTGTACGAGCCCACGCCGCTTTTGCCCAAGGGGGAGACCTACGTGTCCCAGAACGGCCGCAACGGCTACAAGGCCGAGGCCTACAAGGTGCGCTGGGACGCCGAGGGCAACCGCATCAGCCGCGAGCTGATGTTCAAAAGCACCTATAAGGTGAAGAACGAGATCGTGCAGTACGGCGCGTGATTTGCATTCGGCCGCGGAATGTGGTATAATACGGCTCAGACAGACAGGAGGTGAGCGCGTGGCAAAGATCTATACCCGCCAGGAGGTCAAGCGGCGCAGGCTGAATTTCCAGATCGCCGCCGGCATCTATGATTTTCTCGGCGCGGTGGCGGGCATCGTGGTGATCGTCGCCTGCGCGTTCCTGCTGGCGGCGCTGGTGCAGTGGGTGCTGCGCGACGGGCAGGATTCCTTCAAGTCCCTTTGGAACATCTTCGAGAGCGCGATCATCATACCGAAGTAAACATGGGCGCCCCGCGGCATGACGCGCGGGGCGCTTGCCATACCATGAGAAAGGAATGAGGCCCATGCGCGTTTCCTGGGCGCAGCTGACGGAGGAGATCGCCCGCTGCGAAAAGTGCCGCCTGCACGAGACCCGGACGAACGTGGTGCCGGGGGAGGGCAGCCCCGCCGCCCGGCTGATGTTCATCGGCGAGGGCCCGGGCCAGGAGGAGGACCGCCAGGGCCGCCCCTTCGTGGGGCGCTCGGGCGAGCTGCTGACCCGGATGATCCACGCCATCGGGCTGGAGCGGTCCGAGGTGTACATCTGCAACATCGTCAAGTGCCGCCCGCCCCAGAACCGCAATCCGGAGCCGGACGAGGCCGCGGCCTGCCTGGGCTACCTGCGTGCCCAGGTGGCGCTGGTGCGGCCCAGGGTGGTGGTGCTGCTGGGCAAGGTGGCCTGCCAGTACACGATCAGGGACCAGGTGTTCATCACCCGGGACCACGGCAAGTGGTACGAGCAGAAGGGCGTGTGGTTCATGCCCACGTTCCATCCCTCAGCGCTGCTGCGGGACCCGGCTAAAAAGCGGGACGCCTGGGAAGACTTCCAAAGGATCCGGGAAAAGCTTGCCGAATTGGAGGGGAACGGTTGACCATGGAGCGACTTCGGAAGGAGCTTGCGGGCTTCATACAAAACCTGTACGAGGGCGAGCGCAAGGTGCTGGTGTTCGGCGAGGGCCCGATCGGCGCGAGGGTCATGATGATCGGCGAGGCCCCCGGCGAGCAGGAGTCCCTGCAGGGCCGCCCCTTCGTGGGCAAGGCCGGGAAGAACCTGGACGCCTTCCTGCAGGCCGCCGGCATGGACCGGGACCAGCTGTATGTGACCAACACCGTGAAGTTCCGGCCCACGAAGCGCTCCGCCGCCGGGCGCACGGTGAACCGCCCGCCCACCCAGGAGGAGGTCAGGCTGTTTCTGCCCTTCCTGCTGCGGGAGATCGCGCTGGTGTCGCCCGAATACGTGATCACGCTGGGCAATGTGCCGCTGAAGGCGCTGCTGGGCCGCCGGGCCGCCGTCGGCGAGCTCCACGGCCGGTTTATGGCGCTGGACGGGCGGCGGCTGTACCCGATGTATCACCCG
>JBGUQG010000056.1:0-3699 GCA_045130815.1 Christensenellales bacterium | reverse complement strand
AAAGCTGAGCGGAGGGAGGCGATGCAGCGCATCGTTGACCGAAGCGAAGCAAAGCCAGGGCGGAAAAGACGCCCGCAGTTGTGTTTGAATTAGATGGAATTCAGTATCAATTATCAATGCTTCGACCGGCGTGGCAATCCGGTCCCCAGCTTTTCCTATTCCCTACTTCACCTTTACGCTTCCGACCTTCGACCACTTGCCGTACACCTTTTTCCCGGCGGAGTCCTTCTTCCAGGCGCGGACGCGCACGTACCAGGTCCGGGCCTTCCTGAGCCCCTTGACGGTGGCCTTCGCGGCGGTGGCCTTCACGGTCTTGGTGGAGGCCGCGGGGAAGGTCTTCTTCAGGCAATACTGCACCTCGTAGCCCGCCGCGCCGGACACCCTGGCCCAGCCGGCGGTCAGCTGCTTCGCCTTCTTGCCGGTCAGCTTCAGCGACTTGACCTTGCCGACCTTCACCTTTTCCCACTTGGCGGTCAGCTTCACCACGCCGCTGGCATCGGCGCTGTCGGCGGTCAGCTCGCTCACCTGCCTGCCGCCGCACATCCAGCCCGCGAACAGATAGCCCTTGCGCTTGGCGGCCTTCAGCGCGACGCTTTCCCCGACCGTCAGGGTCCTGGGGTTCGCCGCGGCGTTCGTGCCGCCGTTCAGCGCGTAGCTGACGGTGACCTCCCTGGCGGGCGTGGCCGTCGGAATTGGCGTCGGAACCGGCGAAGCCGTGGGCGTCGGGATCGGCGTGGCGGTGGGCTCGCCGATCAGCGACACCCTGTAGCCGTTCTCCTGGCAATACTGCCATACGGCGGAGCCCTTCTCGCACTCAATCACGGTGTGGAGGTGAAAGGCGCTCTCGCCGATGCTGGTCACGGAGGCGGGCACGATCAGCACGTCCAGGTGATCCTGATAGGCGAAGGCGTACTTGCCGATGCTGGTCACGGTGTCGGGGATCGCCACCCTGTCCATCTGGTTATGGCTGCCGGCGTAGAAGGCGTAGCTGCCGATGTGGGTGATGCCCGGCTCGAACTCGATGCCCCGGTAGGCGCTGCCGTACTCGCTGCCCACGTCCGGGTTGTAGGTGGGATTGTAGTTCCACGGGGGCAGCTCCGTGCTCTTGCAATGGGCATAGGGGAAGCTGTAGTCCTTCATCGGTCCCGTGCCGGACAGCACCAGCACCTTGTCCAGCACCGTCGGATCATAGCTGTTGGGCCGCCCCACGAACTTCCAGCGGATGTTTTCGTCCACGCCCTCGTCCAGCACATTCTCCGCTCGCGCGCCGACCGGCGGCACGCCCATCGCCAGCGCGCCCGCCAACAGGCACAGCGCCAACAGCCAAGCGATACGTCTTTTCACGATACGGCCTCCCTTGTTGATGGAAATGGAAATTGGGAATTGAAGTTGCCGGCCTGCCCGCGGCAGCCGCTATTCCTGCTGCCTGCTCCCCGGGCTTACCCCACCTTCACCTTCACCCGCACCTTCAGCCCGTTGGCCGTGGCCAGGGTGATGGTGGCGGTGCCCTTGCCCACGGCCCTGACCTTGCCGGTCCCGGACACGGTGGCAACCCTGGTCCTGTTGCTGCTCCAGGTGAAGTCGGTCTCGGCGTAGCTGGGGGTCAGTACGGTCTTCAGGGTCACGGAGCGGCCCTTTTTCAGCGTGAAGGTCTGGTTCCTGGCCAGCTTTTTGCCGCCCTTGACCAGCGCTACGGCGGTGGGCTTGGGGGCGACGACGTTGATCCTGATGGTCCGGCGCTTGCCGCCCGCGGCGGCGGTGATCTTCACGCTGCCCTTGGCCACGGGGGTCACCAGGCCGGTCCTGGACACGGTGGCCACGCCGGTGTCGCTGCTGGACCAGGTCACGGGGTAATCCGCCGCCGCGGCGGCGGGCTTCACGGTGGCCTTCAGCCTCAGCGTCCTGCCCAGCTTCAGCGTCTGGGTGCCGGACTTGTTCAGGGTGACCTTGGCAACGGTCGCCAGCGGCTCGAACTCATAGCCCCATTCGTCGGCATAGGCCTCGGCGGTGGAGCCGGGCCAGCCGCGGATCACCAGGTCCCCGGCGCAGCTGGGCACGAAGCCGCCCTGCTCGTAGTCGTACACCTCGAACAGGCCCTCGCCCAGCTCGGTGTCCGGGTTCATGAAGGTGACCTCCGCCAGGTTCCGGCAGCTTTCAAACGCGCCGCCGTACACCTTCTTCACGCTGGCGGGGATCACGATGTCGCCCATCGGGCAGGCCGCGAAGGCCGCCTCGCCGATCACCTCCAGCCCCTCGGGCAGGGCGATGGCCGCGATGCCGCTGCCGCCGAACGCCCCGGTGCTGATGCGCTTGAGCGTGCCGGGCAGCTTCAGCCAGCGCAGGCTCCCGCAGTCCTCGAAGCAGCAATAGCCGATCGTCTCAAAGCCCTCGGGCAGCACCACGCTCTCCAGCGCCGTGCAGCGGGCAAAGGCGTACTCCCCGGTGGTCACCGCGCTGTTGAACGTCACCTGCTTCAGGTGGGTCTGGCCCTGGAACACCTCGTCGCCGATGGCCGTCATCGTGGTGGGAAAGCTCAGGCCGGTCAGGTTGTTTGCGAAGATGTCGCTGTCGTACACCGTCGCCACGCCCTCCGGGATCGCCACGTCGCCGCCGTCGCCGTTGTAGCGGATCAGCTCCGCGCCCCCGTCCTCGCTGACCACGAATTCCGTGATGGCCTTGGGCATGTCCGCCGGCTGCTCCGCTTCGTTCCACTCCGGCGCGGCCACGAGCACCTCGCCCGCCTCCGCCGCGCCGCCCAGCTCGATCTCGACAGCCTCCACCGCGGTATCCACCGCGGCGCTCACGACCTCCTCCTCCGCCAGCGCCACAGGCAGCGCAAGGCAGAGAACGAGCAGCAATGCCAGCTTCTTCATGACGATACCCTCCTTGGGGAATGTGGTATGGGAATGAGGATCGAGCTTCCCGCTTCCGCGCGGCAGCCACCGTTCCTATTGCCCGTTCCCTACTTCACCTTCACCTTCGCCCGATTGCTCCAATCGCCGTACACCTTTTTGCCCGCGGAATCCAGCTTCCAGGCGCGGGCGCGCACATACCAGGTCCTGCCGGACTTTGCCTTGAGGGTCAGCTTGATCCCGGCGGTGTTCTTGGTTTTGGCGGAGGCCTTGGGGAAGGTCTTTTGGGTGGAATACTGTATCTGGTAGCCCTGCGCGCCGCTGACCTTTTTCAGCTTCACGGTCAGCCTGCCGGCCTTTGCGCCGGAGAGCGTGGGCTTGGCGGGCTTGGCGACGGTCACCCTGCGCCACCTGGCGGTGAGGGTGATCCGGTTGTCGCCGTCGGCGTCGGCCCTGCCCACCTTCGTGACCTTCGCATCCCCGCGATACCAGCCCGAAAACAGGTAGCCCGCCCGGGTGGGTTTTTTCAGGGCAACCCTTTCGTCGCCGGTCAGCTCCGTCGGGTTCCCGGCGGCATTGATTCCGCCGCCCAACAAATAGCTGATCTCACAGGGCGACGCGCCTGTCTCGACCGCCTTGTCGGTCAGCGCCACGGGATTGCCGTTCTTCCTCGCATAGGCGCAGGCCGCGGAGCCGCTGCTGCATACGATCACCGTGCTCGGATCGAAGCACGTCATGCCGAAGGAAGTCACGGAATCCGGGACCACCACCCTCTGCAGATGGTTCCCCTCGGAAAAGGCAAAGTCGCCGATGTGCGTCACCGTATCGGGCACGACGACCACCTCGC
>JBGUQG010000055.1:0-9252 GCA_045130815.1 Christensenellales bacterium | reverse complement strand
AGTACTTGAAGTTGGCCCGGAGGTCGTCCGGGGTCATGCCCTCGTACTGCTTCAGCGTCTGCTCCAGCAGCGCCAGGCGCTCGGGCTCCCAGCCGGGCAGGGTGAAGCCCTGGCTGTCCTCGGCGGTGCGGCGCACGATCTCAAGCGGCCCCATCTCGCCCAGGTCCTTCTCGTCGAAGTACAGGCTGTTGCTGCCATCCTCCGGGATCACCCGGGCCAGGTCGGTGCGCAGCCAGTCGAACACCGGCATGAAGTTGTAGATGATCACCTTCACGCCGTTGCGTGCCAGCATTCTGATCGTTGAGATGTAGTTTTCGATGAACTCGTCCCGCGTGGGCAGGCCCGTCTTGATGTCCTCGTGCACGTTCACGCTCTCGATGACCTCGAGCTCCAGGCCCGCGTCGTGCACCTCGCTCACCAGCGCCTTGAACTCGTCCTCCGGCCAGTCCACGCCGGCGGGCTTATCCAGCAGGCCCATCAGGCCGGTCATGCCGGGGATCTGCTTGACGTACCTCAGCGGGATCGGGTCGGACTGGCTGCCGTACCAGCGAAATGTCATTTTCATACGCTTACACCTCGCTCGTTACACGGCGTAGCCGAACAGGCTGGGCAGCCACAGGGAGATCTGCGGGATGAAGGTCAGCAGCAGCAGCGTGATCAGCATGCACACATAGAAGGGCAGCGTCGCCTTGACGACCTTCTCCATGGGCAGCTTCGCCACGGCGGAGCCGATGAACAGCACCGCGCCGACGGGGGGCGTCAGCAGGCCGATGCCGCAGTTCAGGACCACCATGATGCCGAACTGGATGGGGCTGATGCCGATGGCCGTGGCCACGGGCAGCAGTATGGGCGTGGCGATCAGTATGATGGGCGCCATGTCCATGATCATGCCCAGCACCAGCAGGATCAGATTCAGCATCAGCGCGATCACGATGGGGCTGCTGGACACGCCGGTGATCAGCGCGGCCGCCTTGGCGGGCACGTGCAGCTTGGTCAGGCAGTAGCCGAAGGCCGCGGACATCGCGATCAGGATCAGCACGATGGACAGCGTCTCAATGCAGTTCTCCAGGCTCTTCCACACGCCCTTCCAGTTCAGGCCCTTGTAGATGAACACGGACACGAACAGCGAGTAGACCACCGCGATGGCGGCGGACTCGGTGGCGGTGAACACGCCGCCGACCACGCCCACGACCACGATCAGTATCGCGGCCAGCGCCCAGATGGAGGTGCCCAGCTGCCTGATAAAGTTCTTGATGGAGAAGCGGTCGCCCTTGGGATAGTTGCGCTTCACGGAAATGATGTAGGAGCCCACCATCAGGCTGATGGCCAGCAGCGCGCCGGGCAGGTAGCCCGCCATGAACAGCGCGCCCACGGAGATGCCGCCGGCGGTGGTGGCGTAGATGACCATGTTGTGGCTGGGCGGCACCAGCAGGCCCTCGCAGGAGGAGGTGATGGTGACGGCGGTGGAGAAGTCGGCGTCATAGCCCTGGTCCACCATCATGGGGATCAGGATGGAGCCCAGGGACGCGGTGTCGGCGGAGGCCGAGCCGGAGATGCCGCCGAAGAAGTAGGAGGCCACGATGTTCACCATGGCCAGGCCGCCGCGCATCCAGCCCACCAGGCTGTTGGCCAGTGCGATCAGCTTGTCCGATATGCCGCCCGAGCCCATCAATACACCCATCGTAATGAAGAAGGGCACGGCCATCAGGCTGAAGGACCAGACGCCCTTGACCATCTGCGTCGGAAGGGTGGTCAGCTGCTCGCCCATGCTGACCAGGCACAGCACGGTGGAAATACCCACGGAATAGGCGATCGGGAAGCGCAGGAACACCATCAGCAGGAAGGAGCCAAGCAATATGATCGTAGACAGGGTTTCAGCGTTCACGCCTTGGTCACCTCCTTGGTGTCGTCGTCTTTCTTGAAGAAGTCTTCGATGCGCAGGAAAACCTGCTCCAGCTCAAACACGATCATGCCCAGGCCGGCGATCGGCACGGGCAGGTACTGCCACATCTTGCTCAGGCCCGGCAGCGAGGAATAGTGGCCGCGCAGGCTCAGCGGCGAATTGACCGTCTTCAGGCCGTAGACCAGCAGCACGACGCCCAGGGCCATCACGGCCAAGTCGGCCAGCAGGTCCAGCACCTGCAGGACGCGCCTGGGCAGCTTGTTGTCAAACGAGGTCATGCGGATGTGGGCCCGCTTACGGATGGCCAGCGTGGCCGAGAGCACCGCCATGTACACCATGAAGGTCAGCACGATCTCCTCGGACCAGTGCGGGTCGGTGATGAAGGGCACGTATCGGCCCAGCACCGCCCAGCTGGTGATGACGATGTCGCCGATCAGCAGCAGCTTGCAGATGAACATCAGGATTTTGTATGTCCAATCGTACAGCGGCCTGATCTTTTCCAGGCTTTTGAATACAGAAGGCATGTTTCGTTCCTCCTCGATCTCAACAGTAAAAGAGGGGGCGCAGGGGTTGATCCCTGCGCCCCCTCGGGTTGGCTTTCGCTATGCAGCAGATATTACTGCATGTCGACGATCTGCTGATACAGATCCGCCTGGGCCGCGGTGTACTGCTGGATGGTGGGCTGGCAGGCTTCCACCCAGGGGGTCTTGTCCTCGACCTCGACGACCTTCACGCCGGCCTCGGCCAGCTTCTCATAGGTCTGGCTCTCGATCTCGGCGACCTTCTCCTTGCAGACCTGGGAGGCGTAGTCGGCGGCCTCCTGGATGGCGGCCTGCTGCTCGTCGCTCAGCTTCGCCAGCGCGGCGTCGGTGATGACGATCTGGATGGCGCCCAGGGTGTGGCCGTCCTTGATGACATAGGGAGCGACCTCCTGGAAGGCGTTGGACAGGTAGTTGGAGATCGGCTGCTCGGCGCCGTCCACAACGCCGGTCTGCAGGGAGCTGTACAGCTCGGTGAAGTTCACGGTGGTGGCGGAAGCGCCCAGGTTGCCGACATAGCCAGTGGACACCGGGTCGTCAGACACGCGGATCTTCATGCCCTTCAGATCGTCGATGCCGTTAACTTCCTTGGTGAAGAAGAAGTGACGGAAGCCTTCCTCGCCGTAGCACAGGCCCTTCATGCCCAGGCCCAGCTCTTCCGGCTCGTTCAGGAATTCCTTGGCCAGGTCGCTGGCGGCGAAATTCCAGAAGTGATCCTCGCTCACGAAGGTGTAGGGGATGTTCAGCAGGGTGGCCTTGTCACAGCCATACTGGGTGAAGGCGAAGGCGGAGAAACGGCCGACATCGGTGATGGTGCCGCCGGACAGCAGGTCGTCCAGGATCTGGGCCTCGGTGCCCAGCACGCCGCCGGCCTGGATGTCGATGATCACGGAGCCGTTGGTCAGCTCTTCGGTCTTCTCCTTGAAGGCCTTGGCCATTTCGCCGACGATGGTGCCGTCCAGGGGGTTGACCTCGGAATAGGTCAGGGTCACGGGCTCCTCGGCCAGGGCGGAGACGCAGGCCAGCGCCAGGGCCAGCACGAGAACGATGCTAAACAGTTTCTTCATTGAGGGATTCCTCCTTTAAAATATTCCAGCGGCTTTCAGCCGCAATGGATTCAGTGGGTTGCATTGGGCCCGGCGACCGGCCCGTGTAAACTCTGTTGCTAATATTAAACCACATTTCTTGTGGAAAGTCCATGGTTTTTATCACAAAGTACATTGCAAAAAACATCAAATTTGATTATAATGAGAAGTGCGTGAAGGGAGGTGCGCGGATGAATTTGTCCTACGTTTCGCCGTTTGACGTGCGGCAGGTCATGCAGCAGGACGATTTTGAGATCTTCCACCGCATGGACACCGCCCCCGGCTTCATCACCCCCCACTCCCACGACTTCTATGAGATCTACTTTCCCCGCACCGAGGGGGTCAGCTATGTGGTCGAGGGTCGGCGCTACAAGCTGGGGCCCGGCATGCTGGTGATGATCGCCCCCGGCGAGGTGCACTATTCCGACGTGTCGGTGCCGGGCCTGGTGGTGGAGCGGTTCGTGCTGTGGCTGACGCCCGGCTTCGTGGAATCGCTGACAGGCCTGCTGCCCCGCATCCGCAACCTGGTATCTCAGGACACCCGGGGCCGCAATCTGATCACCCCGGACCCGGAGACCTACGAGCTGATGCTGGGCATGCTGTTCTCGCTGCTGCATGAGAAGCAGCTGAACGACCTGGACAGCGCCTCGCTGAACCGGCTGGTGATGGCCCAGCTGCTGATCCACATCAGCCGCGCCTTCTCCATCTCCGCCAACGGCCAGCCCTCCCGCAATACGCAGCGCTACAAGGAGATCATGGGCGTGTACGACTATATCTCCGCCCATCTGAAGGACCCGCTGAGCGTGTCCGCGCTTTCCGAGCAGTTCTTCATGGACAAGAACACGCTGACCCGCCAGTTCAAGCGCGTCACCGGCATGACCCCGGCGGAGTGCATCCGGCGCAAGCGGTTGGACGCGGCCTACATGATGATCAGCCATGGCGCGGGGGTCACCGAAAGCTGTCACGAGTGCGGCTTTGCCGACTACAGCGCGTTCTACCGCGCCTTCCGCCAGACCTACGGCATCAGCCCCGGCGCCTGCGCCGAACAGGCGCGCAGCGGCGTGAGGCTGGAGGCCCCGGCGGGCAACAACACATGAAAACGGAGGGATCCCCATGAGGCAGGAATATACCATCCCCGTGAAGCTGGACGCCAGGACCTTCCGGCGCTTCGGCAGCTTCGACATGCTGCGGCTGCGCAAAAAGTGGGTGCGCCCCGCGGTGTTCGCGCTGATCCTGATCGCCTTCGCGGTGCTGGCGCTGCTGACCCGCAAGCAGGAGGCCGGCATGATCGCCGCGGTGCTGCTGGTGGTGGGCCTGGGACTGCCGCTGGTCTACTTCGGCACCTTCCTTTCCCAAATGAACATGCAGGTGGACCGCTATCGCCTGGACCCGCCCCGCCTGGTTTACACGGTCAGGCTGAACTATGACGGCGTGCACGTGACCAACAACCAGCAAAGCGAGGGCCAGGTGGACGTGGCCTGGAAGGACGCCCAGGCGGCATTCCGCGCCAGGGGCTGTATCTACCTGTACATCACGCCCCAGCGAGCCTTCCTGCTGCCGGACGGCCAGGCCGGCTGTGAGCCTGAGGAACTGTGGGCCTACATCGAAAAGCACATGGGCGCGAAGGCCAAGCGGCTGTAGCGCGCCGCCGGAGGGAACGAAGCACATGTTTTCATTCATCAGGGATCTGGACAGATCCCGGCGCACGCTGCTGTACGCCTGTTTTTACGCCTTCTTCTGCAACGGCCTGGTGGCGCTGACCATGGGCTCGATGCTGCCGGACATGAAGGCGGCGTATGGCCTCAGCGACACCGCGGGCGGCCTGATGCTCTCCGCCCACTCCATGGGCAACCTGGCGGCGGGCTTCCTCAGCGGCGTGGTGGGCGTCTGCATCGGCCGCAAGCGCACGGTGATCGGCCTGTCCGCCCTGGCCTTTGTGGGCATGCTGCTGATCGCGCTGAACGGCGCGCCGGGGCTGCTGTTCTTCGCGTTCATACTCACCGGCGTGGGCCGGGGCAGCGTCACCAACTTCGACAACGCAACCGTCAACGCCCTCACCGGGGGCAGCGCCGCGGCGTCCAACCTGCTGCACGCGGTGTTCGCCGTCGGGGCCATAATCGCGCCGATGGCCTTCCTGCTGCTGCGAAGCGCCGTCTCCTGGCAGGCGGACGTGATCCTGGTGGCGCTGTGCGGCACGGTCTCGGTGCTGAACCTGACCCGCGTCACCGTGCCCGACGACAGGCCCTCGCCCGCCGGCGGCAAGCGCTCCGGCGGCTTCGGCTTCATGCGCGACCCGGGCTTTATCGTGCTGGCGGGCATGATGCTGTTCTACCTGTGCTCTGAATACGCCATCAACGGCTGGCTGGTCAGCTACATCCAGCACAAGGACGTGCTGCGCTCGGGCTTCGGCGCGACCGGCGAAGCGCTGGACAAGGCGCTGACCGCCTACAGCCAGGCCATGGCCACGCTGCTGTGGGCGGTGATCCTGGCGGGGCGGCTGACCTGCGCCTGGCTCTCCCGGCGCGTATCCCCGAAGAAGCTGATGCTGATCGCATCCGCCTGCGAGGCCGCCTGCTTCGCGGCGGTGCTGTTATCGACCACCGTGCCCGCGGCGACGCTGGGCGTGGCCGGGCTGGGCTTCTTCATGGCGGGCATCTGCCCGATGATCTATTCCGACGCCGCGCCCTACACCAACGCCTGGCCCATGGCCACGGGCATACTGCTGTCCTGCGGCTCCGCCGGGGCCATCGCCATGCCCGCGCTGGTAGGCGCGCTGGCGGACAGGCACGGGTTCACCGGCGGCATGCTGGCCATACTGGCCGCCATCGCGCTGCTGGTGCTGTGCGCCGCGGCCAACCTGGCCCTGGGCCGCCGAAAAGCAAACCAAACGATTTGATATACAGGAGGTCATTTCATGAAAGCCAATGTCGTATTCCACAAGGACGCGCGCCTGAACGACCTGGGGGGCGGAGTTTCCCGCCGGGTGCTGGCCCACACCGACCAGCTGATGATCGTCGAGGTGAACTTTGAAGCCGGCGGCGAGGGCAGCGTGCACACCCATCCCCACTGCCAGAACACCTATGTGCTGTCGGGCCGGTTCCGCTTCACCGTGGACGGCGAGCCTGTGGAGGTCGGCCCCGGGGACACCCTGGCCTTCCCTTCGGACATCCCCCACGGCACGCTGTGCCTGGAGGCGGGCACGCTGCTGGACATCTTTACCCCCATGCGCGAGGACTTTCTGTAAAAGGAGATTGATAATATGAAGCTTGTCACTTTTGTCCGCAAAGGCTCCGGGATCGAGGAGGTCGGCGTGTGGAAGGAGGGCGGCGCGGTGCTGCCCGCCAAAGCGGCCGGCTTTGACTGGGCCGACATGAACGACCTGATCACAAGCGCCACCCAGCAGGAGCTTGCCGCCCTGGCGAGCGCCGACGGCGAGCCGCTGCCCGCGGATCAGGTCACGCTGCTCTCCCCCATCCCCCGGCCGATGCAGGACGTGCTGTGCCTGGGGCTCAACTACACCGAGCACGCCGCCGAGGCCTCGCTGTACTCGAAGGAGGCCTTCACCTCCGAGCGGGCCACGCCCATATTCTTCTCCAAGCGGGTCGCCTGTTCCCAGGGCACCGGCGCGCCCATCCCCGCCCACGCGGACCTGACCCAGCGCCTGGACTACGAGGCGGAGCTGGGCGTGATCCTGGGCAGGGACGCGCTGAACGTGGCCCCGGAGGACGTGGAGAAGTACATCTTCGGCTACACGGTGGTCAACGACGTGTCCGCGCGGGACCTGCAGACCAGCCACAAGCAGTGGTACTTCGGCAAGAGCCTGGACGGCTTTACGCCCATGGGCCCCTGCATCACCACCGCGGACGAGATCACCTATCCCCCGAAGCTGAAAATCTCCGCCACGCTGAACGGCGAGCTGCGCCAGAACAGCACCACGGACATGCTGATCCACAGCATTTCAGACATCATCTGCCTGCTTTCCAGGGGCATGACGCTGAAGGCCGGCACGATCATCGCCACCGGCACGCCCAAGGGCGTGATCATGGGCATGGAAAACCCGAAGTTCATGGTGAAGGGCGACGTGGTGGCCTGCACCATCGAGGGCATCGGCACGCTGACCAACGCCGTGGAATAGTCACCGATGTACCACGGCAGCAAATTTGAATAATCCCGAACAAAAATTGCAAAACCGGCCGATAATGGCCGGGTTTTGCTTGACAAATTGGATTATTTCGTGTATCATTAATCCTGACGTATGAAAATGCGGAATATATCAAGGAGGGAATACCATGAAGAAACTGCTTGCACTGCTCATGGCCATGCTGATGGTCCTGGGCCTGCTGACCGTCGCGATGGCCGAGGAAGCCCCGGCTTACAAGATCGCCATCATGACCGGCACCACCTCCCAGGGTGAGGAAGAGTACTATGCCGCCAACTCCCTGGCCGAGAAGTATCCCGGCGTGGTCATCCATGACACTTATCCCGACGCCTTCTCCTCTGAGGTCGAGACCACCATTTCCAAGCTGATCGCCTTCGCCAGCGACCCCGACGTCAAGGCCATCATCTTCGTGCAGGCCGTGCAGGGCGCTACCGCCGCCTTCACCCAGATCGCCGGCGATATGGGCCGCGACGACATCCTGCTGATCTCCGGCGTTCCCGCCGAGGATCCCGCCGACATCTCCGCCGTGTCTGACATCGTGCTGGCCAACGACGAGATCGGCTGCGGCTATCAGGTGGCTGACCTGGCCAACGAGTGGGGCGCCACCGTGCTGGTGCACTACAGCTTCGCCCGTCACCTGTCCTATGAGACCATCGTGGCCAAGCGCGACGCCATGAAGGCGACCGCCGAGGGCTACGGCATCGAGTTCGTCGAGCGCGACTGCCCCGACCCGACCGGCGACGCCGGCATGTCCGGCGCCCAGGCGGCTGTCCTGGAGGACATCCCGAAGGTCATGAAGGAGTACGAGGGCAAGAAGGTTTGCTTCTACTGCACCAACTGCGGCCTGCAGGTGGCCCTGCAGCAGGCGATCGTGAACGAGCCGAACGCCTACTACGCGCTGCCCTGCTGCCCCAGCCCCTATCACGGCTTCCAGGAGGCCTTCGGCCTGACCGCCACCTACGGCGATGTCGAGGGCGCGATCAAGAACCTGGCCGCCTACCTGAACGAGCATGACGCCGTGGATCGCTTCTCCACCTGGAGCCTGCCCGTGAACATGTCCATGATCAACGCCGGCTTCGAGTACGCCTGCGCCTACGCCGAGGGCAAGACCAACGGCAAGGTGGACATGGACGTGCTGAACCAGTGCTTCGCCAACGCGGCGGGCGGCGAGATCGAGCTGGGCACCTACGTCGACGCTGCCGGCGTTGAGTATCCCAACTACCTGCTGATCGCCCTGGAGCCCATCAACTTCGCGGATTACCTGTAATCCCCGGTTGAACCAAAGCTGTCCGGGACACCGGCTTCCGGCGTTCCGGACAGCTTTATTCATGCCCCAGGCAAACGTGCCTTGGCGCGCAACGTGCGAGCTTTCCGATGTACGCGGATCAATCGGCGTGCGTCGGAAAGTCCACCCGCGGCACCGCAGGAGCCCTGCGGCGCTGTCTTTGTTATTATCGGATCGAATTTACGCCGTCCTCTTCCCCGCGAGGAGGGTCGGGAAGGAGTTGTAAGCATTTGGCAAACGAATTTGTGCTGGAAATGAACCACATCACCAAGGTGTACGGT
>JBGUQG010000054.1:0-30993 GCA_045130815.1 Christensenellales bacterium | reverse complement strand
AGGCGCCCACGCCGGAGCCGACCGAGGCGCCCACGCCGGAGCCGACGGAGGCGCCCACGCCGGAGCCGACCGAGGCGCCCACGCCGGAGCCGACGGATGAGCCCACGCCGGAGCCGACCGAGGACGAAGGGGAAAACGCGGCATAACAAAAAGCAGGGGGCCGTTACAGCAGCCTGTAACAGCCCCCTGATCTCATTGGATCATCAATAGTAGAAATCCTCGCCCGGCACCGCGCCGCCCACGGCGGCGGGGTCCTGGCTGAACAGCTCGTTCAGATAGCCGGACAGCCGTGCGCGCATGTCCTCGCCGGAGACGAACACGATGTTGCAGGCGGGCAGCGCCTTGGCGGCCACGGCGGCGGGCACGATGTCGAAGGCGCCGATCAGCTCGGCGGCGGCGTCGGTGTTCTGCTGCACGAAGGCCACGCTGTCGGCGCAGTCGGCCATGAACTGCTGCACGGCCTCGGGGTTCTGCTCGGCGAATTCGCCGCGGACCACGATCGCGCCGGTGATCATGGCGGAGGGGGCCTCGGCCTCAGCCTGCAGCGCGTCCCACTCCTTCGTCAGATCCAGCGCCATATGCAGATCCTCCATCTTGCCCATGGCGGTGGTCAGGAAGGGCTGGGGCAGCATGGCCACGATGGTGTCGTCCTGGGTCATGGCGGCCACGCACTCCGCGTGCTCGGACTTGAACTCGATGGTCAGGTCCTTCTCCGGGTCCAGGCCGTTGCCGCGCAGGATGTAGTTCAGCGCGTATTCCGGGGTCGCGCCCTTGCCGGCGGTCACCAGCGTGCGGCCCTTCAGGTCGGCCACGCTGTGGATGCTGTCGCCCCGCTCGGCGATGTACAGCACGCCCAGCACGTTCACGGCCAGCGCCTTCACGCCGATCTTGTTGTACAGCACCGCGGCCAGGTTCGCCGGCACGGCGGCGATGTCCACTTCGCCCTTGGCCAGCAGCGTCACCATCTCGTCCGGCGCGCCCACCAGCGTGAAGGCGTAGGCATCGGCCTTGTCCTGCATCATCTGCACCATGCCCATGGCGGTGGGGCCCTTCAGCGCGCCCACGCGCACGGGGGAGCTCTCCGCCTGGGAGGCAGCCTCTGCCACGGCGGCGGTCAGCGTCAGCGCCAGGCACAGCGCCAGCAGCATTGTGATCATTTTGCGAAACATGGGAATTACCTTCTTTCTGAAATAGTGGTGTTTATATCCGCCCGCTTACGCGGGAAGGAAGCATTCCTTCACGAACGCGTCCATGTAGCCGGGCACGTCTGAAAGCTCCAGGTAGGTCATGCCCCGGGCCAGCGCGTCGGCCTTGTCCCGGCAGGGGCGGCTGGCCAGCATGGCCCAGGCCCCGGTGAGGGCGCTGTTGCCGATGTAGGCAAAGCGCTCGGCGGGAAGCTCCGGCAGCATGCCCAGGCGGATGGCGTTGGGTATGTCGATGCCGCCGCCGATGCCGCCGGACAGGATCACCCGCTCCAGCGCGTCGGGGGAGAGCTCCAGCGAGGCCAGCAGCGTGTCCGCCGCGGCGCGGATCGCCCCCTTGGCGCGGATGAAGCTGTCGATGTCCGCCTCGGTGACGGCGATCTCGCCCGCTTTGCCGCCTTCCGCGACCACATAGCGGCCCATGCCGTGCGCGTCAAAGCGCACCCGGGGACAGTCGTCCCGCCGGAAGAAGCGGCCCCGCCCGTCGATCAGGCCACGGCGTCGCAGCGCGGCCACGGCGTCGATGATGCCGCTGCCGCACAGGCCCAGCGGCCCGGCGGCGTCGCCCACCAGCTTCCAGGCGGGCTCCAGGGTCGCCGGGTCGATGTCCATGTGCTCGATGGCGCCGTCGGTGGCCCGCATGCCGCAGCTGATGCCGCCGCCCTCGAAGGCCGGCCCGGCGGAGCAGGCGCAGCACATCGCGAATTCCCGGTTGCCCAGCACCAGCTCGCCGTTGGTGCCCAGGTCGATCAAAAGCGTCAGCGCGTCGCCGTTCCACAGCATCGAGGCCAGCAGGCCCGCGCTGATGTCGCCGCCCACATAGCTGCCCGCGTTGGGCGCGACGGTCAGCCGCGCTTGGGGGTGCAGGCCCAGCTCCAGCGCCGCGGCGGGCAGGTCGCCAAGCCGCAGGAAGCTGGGGATGTAGGGCTCCAGCCGCACCGGCCCGGCGTCCAGGCCCAGCAGCAGGTGGTTCATCGCGGTGTTGCCCGCCACGCAGGCGCGGTAGATCCGCTCCGGCGCGACGCCCGCCCGTTCGCACAGGCGCTTCACCAGCGGGCGCAGCGTGTCGTCGATCACCGCCCGCCGCAGGCGCTCGCCGCCGCCGGGCCGCTGGGATTCGATGATGCGGCTGATCACGTCCGCGCCGTAGCGCGCCTGGCCGTTGCCCGCGCCGCCCGAGGCCAGCACATGGCCGTCCGCCAGGTCCACCAGCAGCGCCGATACCGAGGTGGTGCCCAGGTCCACGGCCAGGCCCGCCACAGGCGCGGCGTCGCCGGGGGCCAGCACGTCCAGCACGCGCAGGCCGTCGCCATCCCGCTCGGCCACGCAGCGGGCGGCAAAGCCGTTTGCCCGCAGCACCCGGGCCAGCGCCCGCAGGGCCGTCAGCGTGAATTCCACCCGTGACGCGCCGGTGGAATCGGTCAGGGCCGCGGCCGCGCGCTCGGTGTCCGGCAGGGTGTCCTGTAGCGTGGGGGGATCCAGGGCGATGTCCACGGCGCGAAGCCCGCTGTCAAAGCCCAACCCCGCGGCCTCCAGGTCGCGGCGGGCATTGGAGAGACGATCCTCCACCCCCGGGTCCGTCAGCCCCGCCAGGCCGCCCAGCCAGGCGGCGGCGGTCTGCGGTACCATGACGGTGACGTCGCCCGTCACCCGGGCGTCGCAGGCCAACCGCCAGCCCTCCGCCCAGGCTTCCGATGAAAGGCGGGGGGAGGGGGAGGCCTCCGCCTCGCCCGCGACCAGCCGCACCCGGCACTTGCCGCAGGCGCCGCTGCCGCCGCAGGGCGCGTCGATCACGACGCCCGCGCGCCCAGCCGCCGCCAGCAGGCTTTCGCCCGCCCGCGCCGTCGCCGTGACCCGCGTGTCACCCGTCATGAACGTGATCTGCGCCATCCGAATCCCTGCCTCCATGGATTACACATGCCTGATGCATTATAGCACTCGTTTTCATGGAAAGCAATCCCCATCCCGGGCGGGCGTGAAAGCATGACAAAGTGAAATAATAATTGTAACAAGTTTGAAATAAATTGGCGTTCGGCATGGACAAACGGGCGTGCGTATGGTAGAATATGAAAGAGAATGACAATAGCAGTGCTGTGCACTGGACGAGGTCGAGGGCTCCGGCCCGCCGACTGAGTAGGAGGAAACATATGAAGGGAAAGAGAATTCTGGCGATACTGTGTGCGGCTTCCCTGTGCTGCATGAGCCTGAATTGCGTCACCCCCGCGCTGGCCGCGTCGTCGAAGACCGAGACCACGCAGAAGGCGGAGGCCGCAGCCAAGAAGAAGGCCGAGGCGGAGGCCAAGAAGAAGGCGGAAAAGGAAGCCAAGAAGAAGGCGGAAAAGGAAGCCAAGAAGAAGGCGGAGAAGGAAGCCAAGAAGAAGGCCGAGGCGGAGGCCAAGAAGAAAGCAGAAGCGGAAGCCAAGAAGAAGGCGGAGAAGGAAGCCAAGAAGAAGGCTGAAAAGGAAGCCAAGAAGAAGGCCGAGGCGGAGGCCAAGAAGAAGGCCGAGGCGGAGGCCAAGAAGAAGGCTGAAAAGGAAGCCAAGAAGAAGGCCGAGGCGGAGGCCAAGAAAAAGGCCGAGGCGGAAGCCAAGAAAAAGGCGACCGCGGAGCCCAAGGTGAAGGCGACGAAGAAGCCCGCCGCGAAAGAAACCGAAAAGCCGACAGAGCCCCCCGCGGAGATCGTGACCGCTCCGGCCGATACCGCGACGGCGGCGCCCAAGGAGCAGAAAGCCGGCGAGGCCAAGACGGAGGAATCTGCGGAGAAGCCCGCCGAGGCCGCGACGGAGAAGCCCGCCGAGGCCGCGACGGAAAAGCCCGCCGAGGCCGCGACGGAGAAGCCCGCCGAGGCCGCGACGGAAAAGCCCGCCGAGGCCCCGGAGACCGTGACCGGCGCGCCCACCGAGACGCCGACCGGCGCGCCCACCGAGGTTCCCGCCGGGCAGCCGACCGGGACGCCGACTGAAGCGCCCACCGAGGTTCCCACAGAGCAGCCGACTGAAGCGCCCACCGAGCAGCCCACGGAAGCGCCCACCGAACAGCCCACCGAGGCGCCCACGGAAGCGCCCACCGAGCAGCCGGTGGACCTGCCCACCCAAGCGCCGGGGGACGAGGGCGACGACCTGCCGACCAACATCAAGGGCGAGGTCAGGCTCACCAAGCTGAAGGCCAGCGCAAAGGAGGTCAAGCCGGGCAAGAAGGTGGAGTTCACCTACAAGGTGAAGAACGCGGAGAAGATCACCTGGGAGGCGATCCGCAGCGACGGCCTGCAGGGCGGCTCCGGCGAGACCACCAAGGATTCCTTCACCTGGCGGCCCGCGAAGTCGGGCGTCTACACCGTCACGGTGAAGGCCACCGCCGGCGAGATCACCAAGACCAAGAAGTGCAACGTCATCGTGAGGAGCGGCAAGCTTTCCGCGAAGGCGAAGGACCCCACGGGCTACGCCGTGGTGGGGAAGTCCAAGATGTGCTTCGACATCAGCGTGTCCGGCGGGTGCGAGCCCTACACCGTCAACATCACCATCGAGCACAACGGCGACATCATCTACATGTCCAGCGAGCTGACGGACCGGGTGGTCTGCGAGCCCGCGGGCTATGGCAAGCACAACCTGGTCCTCGAGGTGATCGACGCCACCGGCGTCACCGCGAAGGCCAAGGCCCTGGTGCGGGCGTCCACCACCAAGACGAACGATCCGCCCTCGCTGCCCAGGCTGAACGCGAAGATGACCTATGCCGAGCGCCTGGTGGCCGTGGCCGCCTCGCAGGTGGGGTACCGCGAGGTCGACGAGAACTTCATACTCGACAGCGACAACAAGCCCCAGGGGTGGAGCTACTACGGCGCGTGGTACGGCATGCCCTATGAGGAATGGTGCGTCATGTTCGTGATGTACTGTCTGAACAAGGCCGGCATGGGCGGCCTGCTGGGCGTGTACGCCAACAACTATCGCTGGCGCGTGGCCCTGGGCAGCAGCTATGACGACAACGAGGATGAATTCATCCCCGAGCCGGGCGACATCATATTCTTCCACCACGACCGCGTGTCCAAGGACCCGAACTTCCCCAACCACGTGGGCATCGTCACCGATTACGACGCGGAAAAGGACATCGTGTACACCGTGGAGGGCAACAGCGGCAAGATGGTGCGCGCCAAGCAGTACATGCGGGAGGATTCCACCATCGTGGGCTATGTCAGCCTGCGCAAGTATATGCGCCGCTGGGACAAGGCCTATCGCCTGCGCGTGGACACCGCCCGCGCCGAGGACCGCAACCGCCTGATGAACCGCGGCAAGGATGTCGCCATCGAAATGGAATAATAATTGAGGGGAGAAATACAACATGGATATCCAGAAGATCATCTCGGACGTCGTCGCCAAGCTGACCAGCAACCCGGACCTGATCAAGGGCTTCCTGGCCAACCCCGTGGAAACGCTGGAAAAGACCTTCGGCATCGACCTGCCGGACGAGCAGATCAACCAGGTCATCGAAGGGGTCAAGGGCAAGCTGGATCTGGGCAACCTCGACATCAAGGGCGCCACCGGCCTGTTGGGCAAGCTGAAGGGCCTGTTCGGGAAATAATACATCGCATTTATGTTGTCGGCGTGTTCCACAGGAACGCGCCGATTTTCATTGGCAAACTGACGAAACAAAATAACACAATCGGCCCGCAAACAGCGACGGAATGTGCCGGGAGGCGTGGTAGAATAGTTGACGATCGAAAAATGAAAGGCAATGAAGAAAAATGACGACCCTGTTACCCGTGGCCTTCGCGCTGTTCGCGGGCCTGCTGATGACGCGTATATTCAAAAAGCTGAACCTGAAATTCCCCGACGTGACGGCGTTTCTGATCGCCGGCGTGCTGGTGGGGCCCTTCGCGCTGGGGGCGCTGGGCGCGCCCGGCCTGGGCTTTTCCTCAATGGAGGCGCTGAACCGGGTCAGCGCGTTTTCCACCGTGGCGCTGGGCTTTATCGCCTTTGATATCGGCAACGAGTTCCGCCTGGCCCAGCTGAAGAAGACGGGCCGCACCGCCACCGTGATCGGCATCGTGCAGGCCGTGCTGGCCATGCTGCTGGTGGACGCGGCGCTGATCGCGCTGCACTTCATACTCGGCGGCGACGTGCTGCCGCTGCCGGTGGCCGTGACGCTGGGGGCCATCGCGTCGGCCACCGCCCCGGCCGCTACGCTGATGGTGGTGCGCCAGTACAAGGCCAAGGGCCCGGTGACCGACCTGCTGCTGCCCATCGTGGCCCTGGACGACGCCGTGGGCCTGGTGGTGTTCGCCGTTTCCCTGGGCGTGGCCGAGGCCATGCAGGGCGGCGTGCTGAACGCGGTGTCGGTGATCGTGAACCCGATGCTGGAGATCGTGTGCTCGCTTTTGCTGGGCGCGGCGATGGGCGCGCTGCTGACGGCGCTTGAAAAGCTGTTCTTCTCCAACAAGAACCGCCTGTCGCTGACCATCGCCTTCGTGGTGATGACCATCGCGCTGTCCTCGCTGACGTTCGAGTTGGGCGGCGGTGTGAAGATCGCCTTCTCCTCGCTGCTGGTGTGCATGATGCTGGGCACCATGTTCTGCAACCTCAGCGAGTATTCGGTGGACATCATGAACCGCTCCGAGCAGTGGACGGCCCCGCTGTACGCCGTGTTCTTCGTGATCTCCGGCGCGCAGCTGGATCTGAGCGTGTTCCGCTATCCCGCGGTGCTGCTGATCGGCGCGGTGTACATACTGGTGCGCTGCGCGGGCAAGTACCTGGGCGCGCTGGGCGGCGCGGTGGCCATGAAGTGCGACGACAAGGTGCGCAAGTACCTGGGCGTCACGCTGTTCCCCCAGGCCGGCGTGGCCCTGGGCATGGTGATCACCGCCCAGGTCCTGGGCAAGGCCCCCGGCGCGATGATCCGCAACATCGTACTGTTCAGCGTGCTGGTGTACGAGCTGGTGGGCCCGCTGCTGACCAAGCAGGCCCTGATGGCCGCCGGCGAGGTCATGACCAAGCCCTCCGACGAACAGCACAGGGCAAGGTTTCAACACAAGGCAGCGTGACACAAAGCCGCACAGCGCAGGACGCTGTGCGGCTTTGTGTCAGAGTGGACGGTGGACATGCGGAGTTGAAGTCAGACGGGGACCGACAGGGCTGCTGACGTTCCACGATATGAAGAAGATCCTGAGTGAAGCGAAGGATCTTCTTCAATATCTTATCATTCCGATCAGCATAAAGAGATTTGCACCCGAACCTCACTCCCCACTCTTTTTCCCGCCCATCTCCAACCACCGCTTGCCCCACCTGGCGCAGGGCTTTTCCACGCCGTAGGTGATCAGGGCGGACAGGGCGATGGCGGCGGCGAAGCACAGCAGCGTGTAGTGCAGCTGCCAGGGCATCTCGCCGGCCATGTTGGGGTTTTCCTCGGCCAGGTAGGGGGGGATGCGCCACAGCTTCAGCCGCACGGCCAGCCACTGGTGCCAAATGTAGAAGTTGAAGGTCAAGCCGGACAGGAAGCGGACCGGGCGATTCGACAGCAGCGCCCGCACCGGCGCGAAGCTGAGGCTGCCCCCGGCCAGGAACATCGCCCCGAACAGGCTGAGCATGAACCGGCGGTCGAGCTGCCCCAGGTGCATCGCCGCGTAATCGGAGATGGCGGCCTGGACCCGTATGATCCTCAGCACGCCCCAGGCCCCGAGCGCGCAGCAGAGCGTGCCGGCGGCGGCGATCAGCGCACGGTGATCCCTGCGCCGGGCCAGCCTGACGTACAGGTGGGCCGCCAGCATGCCGTTGGCGTACACGTCCAGCATGTTGGGCAGGCGGTTGATGAACATGGAGGTGTCCGCCATCGGGCGGGTCCACAGCTTCTGGAAGCACAGCGCCAGCCCCACCATCGCGGCGTAGCACACCAGGGGCCGCCTTTTGAACAGCGGGCCCAGCG
The DNA here is from genome assembly GCA_045130815.1 of Christensenellales bacterium. Lineage (GTDB taxonomy): Bacteria > Bacillota > Clostridia > Christensenellales > Aristaeellaceae > UBA2862. The sequence continues at coordinate 22,882 of JBGUQG010000054.1, read as the reverse complement.
CCGGCAGCAGCAGGTAGAACTGCACCTCCACAGCCAGGGTCCACAGCACGCCGTTCAGCCGGGTGCCGAAATAGGACACCCGGAACAGGTTGTGGGTGAAGCTCAGGTGGGCCAGCAGGTCCTTCAGCAGGTCGCCGGGCCTGTTCAGCCCCTCGGTGACCAGCGTGAAGGCCAGCATCACCGCCAGGCACAGCCAATAGCTTGGCAGTATGCGCAGCGCCCGCCGGGCGTAGAATTCGCGGGGGGAGACCCTTTTGCCGTTGGCGTAGGGCAGATACAGCAAAAAGCCGCTGAGCAGCAGCATCAAATCCACGAACATATAGCCCGCCCGCACCGGCGCCGAGAAGTTCAGCGTCACCGGGCCCAGGCTCAGCAGCGGGCTCAGCCAGGACTGCTGCCAGATGTGGTACCAGCCGATCAACAGCACGCAGAACACGCGCATGAAGTCGCCCGCCGCGGCGTGGCCCGCGGGCGCGGGGGAAAGGCCCTTTTTCAGGAATGACGGTCTGCTCATGCTGCCTCCGGATCGATTCGTTTCTATTCTATTATTATATTATAGCAGATGAACGGGGAATTGGGAATTGGAAATTGTGAATCAAGGCCACCGGGGGCCAGCCACTGTTCCTGTTCCCCCGCTGCCTGTCCCCGCCATCATAATTTCACACAACCCATCTTGACAGCCCGGAATAAATCCCTTATACTTATAAGGCTGTTACTTTGGCATGGTTCGCCGTGGCGGAGGCGCCTGTGGCGAATGCGACATATTAATTTGTAAGGAGTGTTCCAAATGTCTGTCCGTACTTATCAGCCCAAGAAGCGTCAGAGGAGCAAGGTTCATGGTTTCCGCGCCCGCATGAAGACCCGCGCCGGCCGCAACGTGCTGAAGGCCCGCCGCGCCCGCGGCCGCAAGGTCCTGTCCGCGTAACGGGGCCCGACATGGAGAAGGGCAGCCAGGCCTTTCCCCGCCGGTACCGGCTGGGCAGCAACCGAAACTATCGCTATGTGTACCGCCGGGGCAAGTCCTGCCCCTCGAAAAACCTGGTATTGATCCACCTGAAGGGGCGCGAGCTGAAGATCGGCTTCTCCGTCTCCGGAAAGGTGGGCAACGCCGTCACGCGCAACCGCGTGCGGCGCTGCCTGCGGGAGGATGTGCGCAGGCTTCGCCAGAGGATGAAGTGCGGCAGGTACGTGTTCATCGCCCGGCCCGGCATCGCGCAGGTCCCGCACGAGGCGCTGACGCGGGAGCTTCAAAAGCTGCTGACCCGCGCGAAGCTGCTGAAGGATGAGGTTTGACCGATGCGCCGTATGCGTCAATGGCCGAAGCGTGTCCTGCTTTGGCTGATTCGATTCTATCGCGTGAGCATATCGCCCCTGCATCCCGCGTGCTGCCGGTTCACGCCGACGTGCTCGCAGTATGCCATGGAGGCCGTTGAAAAATACGGCGCCGCCAAGGGGGGATATCTGGCCCTGCGCCGGATATTGCGATGCCATCCGTTCCACAAGGGCGGTTACGATCCCGTGCCCTGATGGGAAACGCTCCGCGGCCAATGCGGCGGGGCTTTTCTGTAGAATGGCGTTGACAATCGTTGGGAGGTTCAACAATGACGGCTTTTTTTGTCAATCTGCTGACTTGGATCAACGGCGTGGTGGGGAACTACGGTTGGTCGATCGTGGTGTTCACCCTGCTGATTCGCCTGGTGCTTCTGCCCCTGGACATCAAGAGCAAGAAGAGCATGCGGGCCATGAGCAAGATCCAGCCCAAGATCCAGGCGCTTCAGAAGAAGTATGCCAACGACAAGGAGAAGCTGAACCAGAAGACCATGGAGCTGTACCGCAAGGAGCACGTCAGCCCCACCGCCGGATGCCTTCCGATGCTGATCTCCCTGCCGATCCTGTGGATCATGTTCTCGGCCATGCGCACGCTGGGCAATGAGTACACGATCCAGATGATGCTGGACATGAAGAACACCGGCGCCCTGCCGTCGCTTCAGAGCTGGCTGTGGATCAAGAACGTGTTCCAGCCGGATTCCTTCGCCGCCACGATCCTGCCCGCCGTGGGCACCAACCTGCAAATGATCCGGCCCGTCAACGGCTCGGCCATACTGACGGCGGACAACATCAACGCGGTGCTGGAATACCTGAAGTCCACCGAGTACTCCAGGCTGGCGGCCCAGCTGGCCCCGGCCAGCGCCTTCAACGTGGTGCCGATCAAATTCCTGTTCATCAACACCATACTGACGATGCCCAATTCCTTCGCGAACGTATTCAAGTACGGCAACGGCCTGTTCATCCTGCCGCTGCTGGCCGGCGCGAGCCAGTTTTTGATGACCAAGATCATGAACGGCAAGCAGACCGAGGAGCAGAAGGCCGCCCAGGCGGCCCAGCAGGCCGACCAGTCCAACCCCATGAACAGCCCTGTGATGAAGTGGTTCTTCCCGATCTTCTCGGTCTGGATCTGCGCCACTTCCAACGCCGCGTTCTCCATCTACTGGATGGCGGCGAACGTGATTCAGATTGCGCAGCAGCTGGCCGTGAACTGGTACTTTGAGCGCCAGGACGCCAAGGCGGCCGCACTCGCTGCCGCGCAGGACACCGACGACTGACTGTAAGGAGGCAACGTGCCTTGAAATCCATTGAAGCGAGTGGCAAGACGGTAAAGGATGCCATCCGAAGCGGCCTGGCCGAGCTGGGCTGCGATTCCGACGACGTCGATATTCAGGTCATAGAGATGGGCAGCCCCGGGCTGTTCGGCATGTTCGGCAAGCCCGCGAAGGTGCGGCTGACCGTGAAGGCCGATGACCCCGCGCTGGACATCGAGATGCCGGTGCTGTCCCTGGACGCCAATTCCGGCAAGAAGCCCAAGGCTGAAAAGCGCAAGGCCGAGAAGCCCGCGCCCAAGGCCGAGAAGGTCGAAAGGACCGAGGCGCCCGCGGCCCCCGCCGACGAGGCGGAGGACGAGCCCAGGCCCGAGAAGAAGAGCCGCAACCGCCGTCGCCGCAGGGGCGGCGCCAAGAATGGCGAGGGCGAGGCCCAGCCCCGCGAGGAGGTCGAAGCGCCCGAGGTGGTGCTGGCCCCCGTGCTGGAGCAGGAGCCCTTCGTGCCCACCCCCGAGGAGGAACAGTCCGACGAGGCCAAGCGGGCCAGCGAGTTCCTCTCCGGCCTGACCCGGCGCATGGGCGTGCCGGTCCAGATCCAGCTGCAGCAGACCGAGGAGCAGCTGCGCATGCAGATGGCCGGCGAGGGCATGAGCCTGCTGATCGGCCGCCGGGGCGAGACCCTGGACGCGCTGCAGTACCTGACCAGCCTGAACATCAACCGCGGCCGGGACGAGTATCTGCGGGTGAACATCGATACCGAGAACTACCGCGCCAAGCGCGAGGAGGCCCTGCGCAAGCTGGCCGTGCGCATGGCGGGCCGCTGCAAGAAGAGCGGCCGCCGCGTGGCGCTGGAGCCCATGAACCCCTACGAGCGCCGGATCCTGCACTCCGCGCTGCAGAACGATCCCGACGTCACCACCCATTCCGAGGGCGAAGAGCCCTACCGCCGCGTGATCATCACGCTGAAGTGACCCAAACGCATCCCCGAAGCCCGGCTTCGGGGATGCGTTTGTCGGTGGGCAGTGGGCGGTGGGGACGGTTCTGTGTGTTAACGCAGAGAACTGTCTCCTGTGTTGTGATCCTCCCTTGACATCCTGCCCGACCTATACTATAATGACTCCAACAGCGGTCCCGACATCAGCGGGCAAGGCTGTGGAGGTAGTGTTTGGAATCGGTTCGATAGCGGGGAACATGGTCGAATGAACAGGGCGGCGACATGACCGCCTGTTTGCTGACGCCATGACGCGGTACCGAACGATGCCGGGCACTTTTTGTATGCCCATTTTTACCGGTGTTTTTTCCATATCGCATTCCCCGTATTCCCCGTTCATGTCCATTAAATGAACGAGGGGGATTCCCATGACGCAGGATCAGATCACATTGGGCTTTGACCGAATCATCGAACAGTTACAGGAGCAGGCGGTTTCCCAGGCGGCGCGGCGCATGCTGGCGGACACCGCCCCGATCATGAACGAGGGGCTGTGCCTGGCCCGCATGGAGCAGACCACCGCGGCGCGGCGGGTGCTGGAGGCCGCGGGCGCGCCGCCCCTGGGCGACACGGACGCCACGGCGCAGGCCCTGGACGAGGCGTGCCGGGGCGGCATGCTGCTGCCCGCGCAGCTGAGCGCCGTGGCGCGCTTCTGCGTGGCGGTGCGCCGCACACGCCGGTATCTGAAGGCTGCGGAGGACATCAACGCCGGCATCGCCGCCTGGCAGGGGGAGCTGCCGGCGCTGGACGGGCTGGAGGATGCCATCGACGGCGCGATCCGCGAGGACGCGATCCTGGACGACGCCTCGCCTGCCCTGCGCGAGCTGCGCCGCCGGCGGGAGCGGGCCGAGCAGGCGCTTCGGGAAAAGCTGGACCATGTGCTGCGGCATCACCGGGACAAGCTGGCGGACAGCTACGTCACCCAGCGGGGCGGGGCCTGGGTGGTGCCGGTGCAAAGGCGCTATCAGAGCGCGTTTCCGGGCCGCGCGGTCGACACCTCCGCCAAGGGGAACACCGTGTTCATGGAGCCCTCGGCGGCGGCGGCCCAGCGCCAGGCCCTGGAGGCGATGCTCATCGATATCGACGCCGAGGAGCGGCGCGTGCTGTTCGACCTCAGCGACCGGGTGGCCGCCGAGGCCGAAGGCCTGCGCCGGGGCATGCGGGCCGTGGCGGACCTGGACGCGCTGTTCGCCCGGGCGAAGCTGAGCGTGGCCATGGGCGCGCGGCCCGTTGAGCTGACGGCCCAAAGGCGGCTGCGGCTGGTGCGGGCGCGGCACCCGCTGCTGGACCCGGAAAAGTGCGTGCCGCTGGACATCGAGCTGGCCGCGCCGGATTCGGGCATCGCCGTCACCGGGCCGAACACCGGGGGCAAGACCGTGTGCCTGAAGACGGTGGGCCTGCTTGCGCTGATGGCCCAGAGCGGGCTGCACATCCCCTGCGGCGAGGGCAGCGTCGTCGGCATGATGGACGCCGTGCTGTGCGATATCGGCGACAGCCAGAGCATCGCGGCGAATCTGTCCACCTTCTCCGGCCACATGACCAACGTGATCCGCATACTGAATTCATGCAGCCGGGACAGCCTGGTGCTGCTGGACGAGCTGGGCAGCGGCACAGACCCCGCCGAGGGCTCCGGACTGGCCGCGGCCATACTGGAGGAGCTGCTGCGCCGGGGGTGCTTCTTTATGGTGACCACCCACGATCCCCGGATCAAGCTGTGGGCCGAGCGCGCCGGGGGCGTGGTCTCGGCGCGGATGGCCTTCGACCGGGAGTCGCTCATGCCGCTGTACGTGCTGGAGCTGGGGAAGAGCGGCGAGAGCTGCGCCATCGAGATCGCCGCACGCCTGGGCATGGATCCGGAATTGTTGAAGCGCGCGCGGCAGATCGTGGACAGCCGCGGGGACGGCCCCGCGGGCATCGCGCCGCCGGCGGAAACAGGTGGGAAGGCCTCCTCCCGGCACCGGCCCGCCAGCCGGCTGCAGCGACTGCCCCCGCCGACGGACGACCGGGCGGGCCGCTTCCGCATGGGCGACAGCGTGGCGCTGTTGCCCGAGCGCAAGGTCGCCATCGTCTGCCGCCCCGCCGACGCAGAGGGCAACGTGGTCATACAGCTCCGGGGCGAAAAGCGCACCGTGCGCCACAACCGGCTGGAACTGCTGGTTCCCGCCGAGCAGCTGTACCCCGCGGACTACGACTTCTCCATCATATTCGACACCGTCGCCAATCGCAAGGCCGCGCACACGATGGCGCGGAAGCACGACCCGGAGGCGGTGGTGGTGGTGAAGGAGGGGGAGAGGGATTAGGGGCACTGAGCGCCCGGAAAACTCTCCACAGGAGAGTTTTCCGGGCGTTCGATGCCCCTATTGCCTCAATTTCCCCTTGACAAATACCCTTACAGGGTATATAATACATCCTGTGAAATACCCTGCTGGGTATATGGAGGGGTCGATATGAGCGATAGGGAACAGAAATCCTGTCCCGCCTGCCATCAGCGGCGCACGCCGCGCAGCGACGCGGAGCTGAAGCAGCTGAAGAACCGGCTGAACCGCATGACGGGCCAGCTGGCCGGCATCGGGCGGATGCTGGATGAGAACCGCTATTGCGGAGACATACTGATTCAGGTCAGCGCCGTGGAAAAGGCGCTGCAGAACTTCGGCTATATGGTGCTCAAGAGCCACATGGAGGCCTGCGTGGCCGAGGAGCTGCGCCAGGGCAACGACGCCATACTGGACGAGACCGTCGAGCTGATGAAAAAACTTAAATGAGGATCGAGCATGACATTTGACGTAAAGGGCATGACCTGCGCGGCGTGCAGCGCCCATGTGGAAAAGAGCGTGCGCAAGCTGGAGGGCGTCAGCGATGTGGCGGTGAGCCTGCTGACCAACTCCATGGAGGTGCAATTCGACCCCGCGGCGGTGACGCCGGAGCAGATCTGCAGGGCGGTGGCCTCCGGCGGCTACAGCGCCTCCCCCCGGGGCGCGGCGGCGAAGGCGGAGACGGAAAGGGCCGGGCGGCCGGACGGCGGCGCGGAGTATGCCGCCATGAAAAAGCGGCTGTTCGCCTCCATCGCCATACTGATCGTATTGATGTACGTGGCCATGGGGCACATGCTGCATCTGCCCATGCCCGCGGCGCTGCATAAACCCATGTTCAATGGCCTGATCCAGCTGCTGCTGGTGATCCCGGCCGTCGTCATCAACCGGAACTACTTCGTCAACGGCTTCAAGGCGCTGTTCCACCTGGCCCCCAACATGAACAGCCTGATCTGCGTGGGCGCGACGGCGGGGCTGGGCTACAGCCTGGCGGTGCTGCTGGGCGTGGCGATGAAGCTGGACGCGGGGCAGGCCGTGGGCATGGCGGACTATTACTTCGACGCCACGGTGATGATCCCCACGCTGATCTCGGTGGGCAAGACCCTGGAGGCCCGGGCGAAGGGCAAGACCAGCGAGGCCATCTCGCGCCTGGTGGACCTGGCCCCCCGCAAGGCCAGCATCCTGCGCGACGGCGCGGAGGTGGAGATCGACGCGGCGCAGCTGGCCGTGGGCGACGTGGTGATCGTGCGCGAGGGCCAGACCGTGCCCACGGACGGCGTGATCCTGGAGGGCCACGGCAGCCTGGACCAGTCGATGCTCACCGGCGAGAGCGTGCCCGTGGACCTGGGCCCCGGCGACGCGGTGGTGGGCGCCACCGTGAACCGGGGCGGCAGCTTCACCTTCCGGGCCACGAAGGTGGGCGAGGACACCGCGCTGCAGAAGATCGTGCGGCTGGTGGAGGCGGCGGCCAACTCGAAGGCCCCGATCTCCCGGCTGGCGGACAAGGTCAGCGGCGTGTTCGTGCCGGTGGTGATGGGCATATCGCTTTTGACCTTCGTCATCTGGCTGCTGGCGGGCGGGGGCGTGCCCTCGGCGCTGAAGCACGCCATCGCGGTGCTGGTGATCTCCTGCCCCTGCGCGCTGGGGCTGGCCACGCCCACGGCCATCATGGTGGGCACCGGCAAGGGCGCGGAGCTGGGCATCATGATCCGCACCGCCGCCGCGCTGGAGACGGCCCATGGCATCGACTGCGTGGCCTTCGACAAGACCGGCACCCTCACCGAGGGCCGCATGCGGCTGGCTGCGATCAACGCCGCCGTGGACCCGGACGAGGCGCTGACGCTGGCGGCCTCGGTGGAAAACCTGAGCACGCACCCCATCGCCGCGGCCATCGCTGCGGCGGCAAAGGGCCCACTTTTCGAGGCCCGGGACTATCGGACCTATCCCGGCAAGGGCGTGCGGGCCGCGGTGAACGGCGCGTCCGTGTGCGTGGGCAAGGCCGGTTGGATGGCCGAGCTGGGCGTGGACGTCTCCCCGATGGCCGCCTGGGCCGACGACATGGCCGGTCGCGGCGCCACGGTGATGTTCGCGGCGAGGGACGGCGGGCTGCTGGCGGGCTTCGCGCTGTCGGACACGCTGCGGCCCACCGGCGCGGCGGCCATAAGCGACCTGAACGCGCTGGGCGTGAAGACGGTGATGCTCACCGGCGACAACGAGCGCGCCGCCGGGGCCATCGGCGAGGCTTTGGGCGTCAGCGCGGTGCGCGCCCAGCTGCTGCCCGAGGACAAGCAGAGCGCCATCGCCGACCTGCAGGCCGGGGGCCGGAGGGTGATGATGGTGGGCGACGGCATCAACGACGCCCCCGCACTGGTGAAGGCCGACCTGGGCTGCGCCGTGGGCCAGGGCACCGACGTGGCCATCGAATCGGCGGACGTGGTGCTGATGCGCGACGATCCCCGCCTGGCCGCGGGCGTGATCCGCCTGGGCCGCGCCGTGATCCGCAACATCAAGGAGAACCTGTTCTGGGCGTTCTTCTACAACCTGATCGGCATTCCCATCGCCGCCGGCGCGCTCAGCGGCCTGGGCGTGGAGCTCAGCCCCATGATCGCCGCCGCCGCCATGAGTATGAGCAGCGTGTGCGTGGTCAGCAACGCCCTGCGCCTGCGCCGGTTCCGCCTGGACCTGCCCGAGGCCGCGCAGGCCTCGCCGGACGCCGCCCCCGCGGGCTGGAGCGTCGCCCGCACCGCCCTGCCCGACACCGAAAGCGTTCATTTTGAGAAGGAGGATAAACCCATGAAGAAGACCGTGAAAATCGAAGGCATGATGTGCCAGATGTGCGTCAAGCACGTCAAGAACGCCCTCGCTCCCCTCGACCCCGAGGTGGAGGTCTCCCTGGAGAACAAGTGCGCCACCATCGACGAAAACGTCGACAATGCCGCCATTGCCGCCGCCGTCAAGGAAGCGGGGTACGAGGTGGTGGGGTAAAGCCCCAAAGCAACAGGCGGCCCCCGCGTGGTTCCACGCGGGGGCCGTCCCTTTGCTTTGGGGCCATGCGCCAAGCTTCTTGGCGCATATCATGCCCGAAGGGCATATCATGGCCGAAGGGCATATCATGCGCCGGAAGGCGCATATCATTCGGACAGGATGGGGCAGGGGGCGCGATTCCATGTCGGCTGCGGTCCGTGTCATTCTGAGCGCAGCGAAGAATCTGTCGGGAAACATCATGCCGATGGCGTCACAGGTGGAGCAATGATGGCCGCCGTAGCTGCGCGTGAATCGCAAACTGAAGTGAAGGAACATGGGGAGGGATATACGAAAATCGTCCCCATGTTCCCCTGTCTTACGATTCACCGTATAACCTGTCAAGCATAGCCTTTATGGCGGTCCATTTTCCGCTTTTATCGCACTCGATCCGCTTTGGAACCAACGCTTCAAATAGCCGATGGAAGAATTCGTCGCAGCCGCCGTCGATTGCCGCAAGCAGGGAATCCCCGATCAATTCTATCTCGTCATCTTCGAGCTTTTCAAGGATTTCAGGGATGGAAGGATCATCTATCCATGCATACGGTGAGGGGATTCTGTGTTCTCTGTCTTCTTCCATAGGCAGCATACCTCATGGTATTGTTAATGGAACATGGAAACATGTTCATTATAACCTGATTCAGGTTATAATGCAATAGTCTGTTTCAGGTTAAGACATAATATTCCCGGGGTGAGCGCCATGAAGTATCAGCGCATCAGGGATCTCCGGGAGGATCATGACTGGAAGCAGGCGGACGTAGCTCGGATGCTGAACATGTCGCAGACTGGCTATTCCAAATATGAGACGGGGGAGAACGATATTCCCACGCGGATTCTGATTGAATTGGCGCGTATTTACGATACCAGCATCGACTATCTGCTGGGACAGACCAACAACCGTAAGCGGTACGAATGAGATGGGGGAAGCACCATCTTTTCAGCTGCACGGAAAGAGGAATGAAAACTACCGTAGGGGCACTGACGCAGCGCCGCCCGGAAGAACGCGTTGACATGCCGATAGATGGCGCAAAGCGTTCCCGTGTATCTTTTTTTGGCATATCCGGCTAAGCTCATCTCAGCGTGCAATCCAATATCCACCCCCATGTTCTGCGTACTCAAAGATTCTTCGCTCCGGTCAGAATGACAGAACAGTGCTTCGGTGTCATTCTGAGCGGAGCGAAGAATCTTTCGGGAAATATAATGCCGATGGTGTACAGGCGGAGTAATGAAGTCCGCCGTAGTTGAGCGCGAATCGCATATTGAGGCAAAGGAACAGGGGGAGGAGTATATAAAAACCGTATCCCTGTTTCCCGAGCATAAGGATACACTGGGGACGGATACACAAGAACCGTCCCCATGTTCCCCAAGAACCGTCCCCATGTTCCCCATACGAGAATCAAACCAGTGTTTCCACATGTTCCCCGGGCATCCTATTATGAGATCACTACGATTGCTTCCTCTGGAAAAATGTAAGTCTGATCGATTTATTTATCGAGAAAAATGCGTGGAAAAGTGCAGATTTCGATTGTTTTTTTTCTGGATTTGTGCTATTCTAATATTGCGATTGTAAATGGAGGGGTGACGATGCTCCAAAGAAAAATATATAAGCGGATTAATGAGTTTTATAAAGAAAGACCAGGCAAAGCGTTGATGATCGTCGGTGCGCGCCAGGTTGGAAAGTCCTACATCGTAGAGGAATTTTGCAAAGCTCATTATGAAAGCTTCATCAAGATGGACTTCATAGAGAATCCAGATTTCGTCTCAGCACTTGACGGCGCAGAGAGTGCTGACGAGATTCTTTTGCGCCTGTCCGCTCTATTTGGCGATAAAATGATTCCTGGCAAGACCATAATCTTCTTTGATGAAGTGCAAGAATGCCGTGACCTGATCACGCAAATCAAATACCTGGTACAGGATGGCACCTATGATTACATTCTCAGCGGTTCACTGCTGGGGACAGTTTTTCGTGATATTGTTTCTGCGCCTGTTGGCTACATGGATATTATTCAGATGTACCCTCTGGATTTTGAGGAATTTGCCATAGCCAACGGTGTCGGAGCGAATGTAATTGATGCGCTGCGGGGATCATTCGAGAATAAGACACCGGTGGATTCCTATATCCACGAGCGGATGATGCAGTTGTTCGAGTTGTATCTCATCGTCGGCGGAATGCCTGCCGCGGTATCGACGTACCTGGAAACCAAAAACCTGCACCGTGTCGCAGACGAACAAAACGCGATCCTTCGGCTGTATCGGCATGACATTTCCAAATATGACGAGCAAGACAGATTGTATCTGAATGATATCTTTGATCTGATTCCCAGCGAACTCAATGCCAGGAATAAGCGCTTTATCCTCAAGAATCTGAATGAAAAAGCGCGATTTGACAAGTTTTATGATAGCTTTCTTTGGTTGAAAAACGCGGGTGTCGCTTTGCCTGCGAATGTCGTTGACGAACCGAAGGTCCCTTTGCTTCTCTCCAAATCGCGGAACCTGTTCAAGCTGTTTTCCAACGATGTCGGGCTGTTGGCGGCACAATATGGCGGTGAGATACAGCTCAGAATTCTGCGACACGAGACAACGATCAATTTCGGTTCAATCTATGAAAACGTCGCAGCTCAGGAGTTGACCGCTCACGGTTTTGTACTTTATTACTACAATAGCAAGAAATACGGTGAACTGGATTTCGTGATTGAGAGAAACGGATATGTTTTACCCATTGAGATCAAGTCCGGTAAAGATTATTACCGTCATAATGCTATGGACAACGTGCTGAGCCAGTCTGACTTTGGCATTGAAGAAGGATATGTTTTTTGCGGGGGCAACATTGAGCAAGCGGGGAGAATCACTTACTTCCCAATCTATATGCTTATGTTCCTGGAAAGGAAGGAGCTGCCGGATGAAATCCTGTTTGAAACAGATTTTTCTGATCTGGGAGATATGGGGCCATAAAGCCGAAACATGATTCGAATCAGGGACACATATGACAGAGGGAGCAATGAAGTCCGCCGTAGCTGAGCGCGAATCGCAAACTGAAGCGAAGAAACATGGAAAGGGATATACAAAAACCGTATCCCTGTTTCCCAAGCATAAGGATACACCGGGGACGGATACAAAAGAACCGTCCCCATGTTTCTGTTTCTAAAGCAAGCGGCACCATGCACAGCGCACGGTGCCGCTTATTTGATTTCCTGTTCCAGCGCGTCGAAATCCGGGGTGGAGAAGAATTCACCCAGGGTGATCTCAAAGGCGTCGCACAGCTTTTTGATCGTGATGACGCCCGGGTTTTGGCTCTCCCCGTTCAGTATGCTCTTGATGGTCGCCTGGGGTACGGCGGAGAGGTTGGCCAATCCGTTGGGCGTGATGCCCCGTTCCCGGCACAGCGCCCGGATCCGCGCCGCTATCGTCTCCTGGGTGGTCATAGGCATATCCTCCAAGTGATCTGTCACTATGATAATTCATCGGAGGACGAGATATTAGTGATACTTCACTAAAATGCGGATTAGTGGTAGAATAGTGATAAATCACTAATTCGGAGCTGATCCTATGGCAATCTGTACCTTTTGCGGACACAGGACGGTGGCGGAAGCCGTCCGCCCCCGTCTTGAAGCGCTGGTTGAAAAGCATATCACCGAGTACGGCGTGACTGAGTTCTGGGTGGGAAACTATGGGCAATTTGACCATATGGCCTGCGCCGCCGTCCGCAAGGTGAAGGAAAACCACCCCAATGTGAGGCTGTGCCTGCTGCTGCCGTACAGGCCGACAGGGGATATGACCATGGACGCGGCGGACGTGGACGAGATCATCATACCGTCCGCCGTCGATAGCGTGCCGAAGCGCGCCGCCATCCCAAGGCTGAACCGATACATGATCGACCACGCCGATTACCTGATCGCCTATGTGAAGTATATCAGCAATGGGGCGTATAAGACGCTGGAATATGCGAGGAAGAGGGACAGGCTGGAGATACGGATGCTTGGGTGAGTTGCCTGTAATGGCATCAAAAGCGGGCTGCCTTCGGCGCGGTGCTGATAAGAGGGATTCTCGCTCGGCTCAGAATGACAACGAATTGCCGCCCCTGTCATTCCAAGACACGGGGACGGACGGTTCTTTTGTCTGTTATTGGGAACGCGTGGAAACACAGGAACGCTTCTTGTGTAACCGTCCCCGCTGTGTCCTCTTCTATATACGCAATCGCCGTCGAATGTGGAACAGGATCAATAGCTTCCATCATGCCAAGGCATGGCTGCGTACATGCCGGAAAGCTATTCTTTTATGCCCGTCACTTCACATTCGACGGCTACTGCCCCGAAAACGCCCGGAACTTCAAGGGGCAGCTGGCAGGGCGAAACAGGGTGGAACGGCAGAGACCGACCGAGGGCGGAGAGAAGACCTCTGTACTCGCCGACTATCGTATTCGGAATGTAGACTTCCCGCCAAGCGCATGAAATACTTTGTGGCAGTTGTGGCAGTTCTAAAGTTAGTATTTACATTTTTAAAGTGTTAGAGCTAACATATAAACTGCCACAACTGCCACAATATAGTATGAAGGGCTTAAAATGGGGATTCCGAATTGAAAACGGTTCAGGGGAAGGTAACCGGATTGCCACGTCCCCTTCACTGCGTTCAGGGTCCTCGCAATGACATGACACAAGGCACGTCGCCCCGCCCCGATCCATGTCATCTGCCAATGTGGACGAAATCATTCGTCTGCGCATGGACACACGATTGATGGGGGGGCGCGGTGATTGGCCGCGCTCCGTTTCCCGCTTTTTTGGATGTTGCAATTCTCGCCTGTCTACAGTAGAATATAACAGTGACGAGGGATTAACTGGCAAGCAGTGCTGACGTGCGTCGTAACGCACAGCGTCTACGACCGGCTTCCCATGCTGGGCAGCGGCAAGGTGGACAGCGTTGCCCTGAAGCGGGACGCGATCCAGAGGATCGCCGCAATGAAGAAGTGATCATTTGAAACAGAGACGGGGGAGACGCGTTTTGAACAGGATCGATCCCAAAGAGTTCAGCCGCTTACGGGTCGACGGCTTTCTTCGCCGATCGGAACTGGGCGAGCTGTCCTCCGGAAAGACGCAAAGGCTGCTTTCGGTGGGCAACGCCTTGGTCTGTGCGATGACGGGGGTCGGCGCCATTCTGCTGCTGGCTTTCTACAGGCGCATCACCTCCGCCCGACAGATACTCACCATGGGCCTGGAGCTCATGGGCATGGCGGTGTCGGCGCTGATCTACTACAGCTACAAGCAGGACCCGGACAGCGCCGAGGAGCACACCTGGCTGTTTGCCACGCTGATCGCCGCGACGGTCGCGGGCATGTTCCTGGATGTATGCAGCAGCCTGATGCAGGGGGTCGCGCCGCTTCGCACGCTGAATCGGCTGTGCGTTTCGCTTCTGGTGATCGACAACGCGGGCGTTATCTACCAGTTCTGGCTCTATAGCGCGTATTTGCTGGGGATGGACTCGGCGCTGGTCGCGCGGGTCACCCGGGTCATGCGCATATTCCTGCTCGCCTATCTGGCGGCGGTGGCCGTCAACTTCTTCTGCCCGTTCATGTTCGACGTGGATCCCGAGGGCAATTTCCACAGGCTGCCGCTGTATTTCCTGATATTGGCGGCCCTTATAATCGTGATGCCGCCCATCCTTCACGGCTTTTCCAAATTCAACGGCACGAAGCGGGAAAAGCGGATCGCGAGAATGTTCCTGACGCTGCCCCTTGCCGGCATGGCTGTGACGCTGATACTGTTCACCCGCGGCGCCCAGTATTTCGGGGTGCTGATGTCGATCATACTGGCGATGGGCGTTGTGATCTCCGGACGTGGCAAGCGCATGGCGATGGTGAGGTCGGAGCTGAACACGGCCACGAGGATTCAGGAATCCATGCTGCCCAGAATCTTCCCGCCCTTTCCGGAGCGCGAGGAGTTTGAGATCTATGCCAGCATGGACCCCGCCCGGGAAGTCGGCGGCGATTTCTACGACTTCTTCATGATCGACGACGATCACTTGGCGCTGGTGATCGCGGATGTCTCCGACAAGGGCGTGCCCGCGGCGCTTTTGATGATGTCGGCGAAGATCCTCGTCGACTTCAGGACGCGCATGGGCGGCACGCCCGGCCAGATCCTCGCCGACGTCAACAACCAGCTGTGCGAAAACAACGAGACGGGCATGTTCGTCACCGCGTGGATGGGCATACTGGACGTGCGCAGCGGACAAATGACCTGCGCCAACGCCGGCCACGAATATCCGGCGGTGCGCCAAGGCGGTGTCTTCAGGATGCTGACAGACAGGCACGGGCTGGCCCTGGGCGTCATGCCGGGGATACGCTATCAGGATTATTCGATAGCGCTTGCGCCTGAAGACGCGGTGTTCGTCTACACCGACGGGGTGCCCGAGGCCAACAACGCCGCGGGCGAGCTCTATACCCTCGCACGCCTGGAGCTGGCCCTCAACCAGATCCGGGGGCAGGACCCTGAAAGCGTGCTGAAGGGCGTTCGCGCGGACGTGGACGCCTTCGTGAAGGACGCGCAGCAGTTTGATGATTTGACCATGCTCTGCGTAACCTATCGGGGAGACCACAGCTGAGAGGAGATGGATATGACAGTGTTGAAGAACGGGAGGATTGTCAGCCTGGCGCTGGTGCTGGCGCTGCTGGCGGCGGCGCTGGGCGGCGCGGGGGCGGAGGGCGCGGACCCCATGGCCGCGGTGCGGGCTTTGGCGTGGCCCTATTACGAGGCCGCCGTCAAGGTGGCGCAGGACAGCCCTGAACTCGGACGGGGCTTTACCGATCACAAGACATGCCATGCCGAAATGGTGGCGGTGAAGGCCCTGGAGGCGGGCCGCGCCATCGTCCAGGCGGTGGAGCGGGGCGCCCTGGGCGGCGAGGCCGCCCAGGACCGCGTGGCCTTCAACGGGCAGATCGACCTGATGGCCCTGGAGGGCGCGGCGCTGTTCCACGACACGGGCATGTGCGGCGGCGGGTATGCCATGGTGGATGACCTGGACAAGGACGGCAACCCCGAGCGCGACGCCAGCGGCAGGACCGTGTACCTGCGCGATACCTCCGGCCTGTACGAGATGGTGAACGAGGACAACACGGATTTTTCGCAGGTGCGGGTCTATCATTCGCTGAACTCCGGCATCTACGTGCTGGCCAACCGGGAGGGCCTGCGGGACGCGGGCTTCACCGACCTGCAGGTCGATCGGATGGCCGCGGCCTGCATGGCCCATTCCAAGAGCAACTCCGGCGTGCGCGACCTGAACAGCAGGGCGGATTGGGCCGATTGCTTCGACCGCCTGGACGCCGGCACGGCGGCCTGGAACCTCGATCACCCGGACGCGCCCATATCCTTCGACAGGACGCCCTTTGAGGCGGACGAGGCGCTGCTGGGCGCGCTGGCCTCGGAGACCCTGGCCCTGCGCGTGGGCGACGTCAGCCGGGATTCCGGCCCGGACGCCGAGGTGCAGACCGGGGAGAAGGTGCGCGTGCAGCGCGATACCCTCAACAGCTACGGCGGCAGCATCGCGGCAGAGCTGGAGGGCGCCGTGATCACCATCGGCGCGGACAACGACGCGGTGCAGAACGAGAAGACCTGCCAGGTACACGCCGGGGAACAGAACATCGTCGAAAACCACACCCGCGTGGACGGGGACGGCGTGCTGACCCATGAGATCACCGTCGCGGACGGCTGCTCCGCGCCCCGCTGTACCCAGCAGGCCGTGGACGACCACCTGGGCGAATTCTACAGCGCCAAGGACGGGCGCTTCGCCGTTCGGGTCCTGTTCCGGAGCTTTGAGGACGACGCGGACGGCTTCTTCCGGGATTCCTGGGAGGACTTCCGCGTGCAGGCGGCGAATGACTATTCCAACATCGAAATCAGGTATCCCTGGGACGGGGAGGTGTCAGAATGAAGCTGATCGACAGACGTGAAAACGGTGACCTGACCACCTGGACGTATGCGGACGAGCGCATCCTTGACGCGCAGTCGGCGGCGGAGCGCATCGCCCGCGCCGCGGCGCTGGAGCGGTTCAGGGCGAAATACATCGCCCTGCGGGACCTGTCCCGCAGCGCCGACGAGGGCGGGGACAGCCGCGAGCTGCCCCCGGATTCCGACGCCGAGGCCATTGCCGCCGCCCTGGCGGAGCGGCCCTTTGACCGGCTGTACCTGTCGGGCCGCTACCGGGGCGCGCGCGCCGGCGTCGGCATCGATCTGAACAGCTTCGAGCTGTCCATTACGCTGCCGGACGGGCGGGAGGAGCTTGCGGACGAGATCGCCGGGGCCCTGGCCTGAACGGCGACGGATCGCCGGCTCCGTGCCGGCGCGGCCAGAGCCGGCCTTTACCCGGATCAACCCGGGCCACCGCAGCCCGTGCCACGGCATGTGTGTGACAGTTCTGTGACACAAGACGTGGTATAGTATTCCCGTAAGAACGGCCGGCGAGGGCAGGGGCGATGCCCGTGTGTATTGCGGCGCGTTTTATCCCTTGACTTCGCGGGGGGAATCGTGATAATATTTCGTAAAGGACATGCTTTGTTAGGAGGCAGAAGACATGGAGAATGAGAAAGAGGTCCGCGCGGCGGAAGGCATGAATGGTGAAAACGAACAGAAGCGGCAGCTCAGCGAACAGGAGCTCGACCAGGTCAGCGGCGGTGGCAATTTGTTTACCGATTTATATGATATAATCAACAATCCCGTTTTTGTCCGGGAAGGGGGTACGTTGAACAGGCTCTGCAGAAATTGCGGCTTTACCACGCCCCACTCTCCCGATGTGGATGGGGGATACACCTGCAACTATTGCGGCACGAAGTACGTCCAGCCCAGAAGGTAATACTGAATTCCATCCGAATTCCAGGGAGGTATGCGATATGCGAAACAAGGATGAGATTCGCGCGGCGCAGGGCCCTCGGGTTGAACAGACGCGGAAGCGGCAGATCAGCGAGCAGGAGCTCGACCAGGTCAACGGCGGCCAGAGGGGTGGTACATACAATAAGTTTTGCAGTAAATGCGGCTTTGTCACGCCCCACTCTCCCAATGGGGAAGGGGGATATTCCTGCAACTATTGCGGCACGGTTGTGTGATACCCATATCGTAAAGTGCGATCAGGATTGCCTGCATCCCGGTATGAGCAGGCCGCACGGCCCGGCGAGCGCGCCGGGCCGTGCGGCTTTGTTTATGCCGCCACCGTGTAGCGCTCGCCGTCCCAATACAGCTTTACCAGCGGCGTCCGGTATTCGCGTCGGAAGATGTCCTCCACGGTATAGCCGACCCAGTATGTCCCGGGGGCCAGCGGCGCGTATTCCACGTACAGGACGCGGGGCATGGTCATGATGTCGCTGAAGCGGTAGTTTTTTTGGCGGGAGCCGTCGTCGTTGCAGCAGGGGTACAGCAGCCGGTAATCCTGGCCCTGCATCTGTTGCAGCGATATGACGACGCGGTTGGGCATGCGTGTTTCGTAGTCGTAGCCCGGCCAAAGCCCAAGGGGCAGGAACTCGTAGGAACTGCTGTCGGCGGTCGGCTCCGCCTGCAGGCGCAGATTGCTGTTGTTGTTGTTGATCTGTACGGGCACGTTGAACAGGTATTTGCTGTCGGCGGAATCGATCAGCGTCGTGCTGCAGGGCGCGCCGTCGATCATGGGCCAAAGGCCGTTCTCGTTCATCATGTAGAGCATGTTGCCCAGTTCCTCGTCCGGCTTCAGCAGCGTCTGGCCGTCGCCCAGGCTGTACAGCGTGCCAAGGTCCCCGTCCATGGCGTAGAGGTTGAAAACGCAGGTGAACATGCTGCCTGTGCCTTCCGCCAACAGCAGCTTCGGAAGCTCGCCCTCCCGCATGACCAGCTGCAGGTCCAAGCTGTAGTCGCCCATATCCTCGATAGGGGTCAGTCGCCGCGCCCTTTTATACACCCAGTCCGGCGCGCTCCAGTCGGGCGTGACGGCGTCCAGCAGCGCCAGGTAGGGCGCGCTCTGGCAGTTGCGGGCGTACACGTTCATCTCCTCGGGGGACATGTCCGGGGAATAGCAGAAGGACAATCCCTTGGAGTCGCTGCGGCCGCTGCCCTTGGTGTTGTAGCAGACGGCCAGGCTCAGCGCCGCGGCCAGGTCGTTGCGGATATCGGCGTCTATCAGGGAGACGGTGACATTGTTGTACAGAAACGCGCCCAGATCCACCATGTTCACGTTTTCCGCGCCGTAGGTCTCCCCGGTGATCAGCTGGTTGCAGAACATGTTGAAGCGGGTGAAATAGGTTTCGTACAGTCGGCCCGCGTAGTCAAACAGCCGGTCGAAGCCCGCGGCCACGTCGGCGATGTAATCCAGCTCGATCAGCGAAAAGGTCATCTGCGTTTCCGCCAGGGTGTCGTCCTGCTCCCCGTACTTGCGCTGTGAGGCGTCGCAGAACTCGCAGCCCAGCGCTTCGCCGTCGCAGCCCGGGTTGCGGTACAGCTCGTACACCCAGTCGCCGAAGGCGCTGCCGAGGCCGGCGACCTCCTCCTCCGAGGCGACCATGTACTTCGCGCAGGGCGCGACGGCCTGGGCCGTCTCCAGGCTGCACATCAGGCAGGCGTCGATGGCCACCAGCTCAAACCGCGCGCCGCCGCCCTTCAGCGCCGTGCCGAGCTCGTCCAGGTTCATCACGTCGTTGCCAAACAGCTCGTCCAGGAACAGGCCCGTGCGGCTGCCGCCGCCATGGTCCCACAGCAGCAGGCCGTACTTCTTCGCAGGATAGCGGCTGACCGACCAGCGGATGAAGTCCGAAAGCGTCTCCGGCGCGGCCATGCTTTGCAGGGGCTGCTCGTCCACCAGGCTGAAGCTGGGCACGTAGCCGAACATTCCCTCGGAATAGGCCATGTTCACCGCGTAGCGCTGCAGGTGGTCCGGGGAGATATCGATATCCAGCACGGTGCCCTGCGCGTCCGGACCCAAGTCCAGCCACGCCTTCGCGCCGCCGGTTTCGATCACCAGGTTCACATCGCCGCCGCCGTGCCAGTCCTCCAGCTCCAGGGCGTCGCCGGTGTCGGCCACCACCTTCTCCGGGAACCACAGCGAGGCAATCTCCCGCAGGTTGTAGCTGGCCAGGCCGTGCACGGACTCCAGGTCGGAGCCGCACATGTACAGCATGAACGTCCATTCCGGCAATTCCTCCGGCTCGGCCAGGGCTGCGCCGCCGAACGGCAGCGCCAGCAGCAACAGCAACAGAAGCAGGACCTTGCACTTCATATCTCCGTCACCTCGCAATCTACGAATAATATACAGGATCGCGGGTCAAATTGCAAGCGGTCCGCTGCGAGAGAGGTTCAATGGGAATACAATTGTGTCAAAAATGTAAAATTATGGGTTTGAACCCCGATTCTTCCCATTTGGTGTTCCATTGTTTGGGAAAAATGCTATAATATGATAAATTAGGTATGCTGTACCCAATTACAGAGCTTGGATGGAGGAACAGACCATGAACATGAAAAAGATCATCGCCGCGGGCCTGGCCGCGGGCATGCTGCTGACCGCGCCCGCGCTGGCCGAGGAGGCCCCCGCGGAGGAGACCGCCGTTGAGGAGACTGCCGCCGTGGCGGAGGCCCCCGCGGAGGAGGCTGTCGTTGAGGAGACTGCCGCCGTGGCGGACACGCAGAAGCTGGACGCCAGCTACACCCTGGCGCTGAACGCCATCAACGCGGAGGATTACGAGACCGCGAAGGAATATCTGAACGTGTGCTTCGCCTACTGCGACCCGGTGGGGAACCCCGCCATGTACGCGGACCTGCTTTTGAAGCGGGCGTGCATCGACGTGATCGAGGAGAAGAACGACATGGCGCTTTTGCAGCTGGACGCGGCGATCCGCGTGCAGCCGGACCTGGCGGACGCGTACCTGGTGCGCACGCAGGTGTACGCGGGGCAGGGGAATGTGGACGCGGCGATCGAGAGCCTGGAGAAGTATATCGAGCTGACGGAGGACACGTCGCTGTATGAGACGGTGGCGCAGCTGAACGAGGCGAAGGGCGACATCGAGGCGGCGCAGGCGGCGTATGACAAGTACGTCGAGGGCGCGGGCAGCGAGGTGGCCGAGGCTGGGTTCCAGAGCGGTCTGTACAAGATGCAGGCGGGGCAGCTGGAGGAGGCCATCGCGGACTTCGAGGCGTATGCCGAGGACGAGACCTACGGCGCGGGCGCGGCGTACAACATCGGCATCTGCAAGATGAACCTGGGGGACTACGCCGGGGCCATCGAGGCGTTCAACACCTGCGAGGAAAAGGAAGGCAATTTTGAGGGCATCTACTACAACCGGGGCGTGTGCGCGCTGATGGACGCCCGGTGGGAGGCCGCTGCGGCGGACTTCGCGAAGTCCATCGAATCCGAGCCGTACGTGGACGACGCGCGGTACAACCTGGCGATCTGCCAGATGCAGCAGGAGGACTATGAGACGGCGGCGGCGACGTTCACGGCGCTGATCGACGGCGAGCAGACGGACGAGGCCGAGGGAGAGGCGACCGAAGAGGCCGAAGCGGCCGAGACCGGGGAGCGCGTGGTGAACGACGGCGCGTACTACTATCGCGCGGTATGCAACGCGGCGCTGGGCAAGCTGGAGGAGGCCAAGGCGGACTACACGGTGTGCATCGAGCACGGCTACGAGCTGGCGCAGAGCTACTACCAGCGTGCGCAGGTGAACGCGGCGCTGGGCGATACGGAGGCCCAGAACGCGGACCTGCAGGCATCGCTGAGCGCGGCGGAGTAAGGAAAAGGGACAGGGACACCGAGCGCCCGGAAAACAGCACAGTGTGCTGTTTTCAGCGAGGTGGGGTCGGTAGACCCAGGAGACAGGGACACCGAACGCCCGGAAAACGGCACAGTGCGCCGTTTTCAGCAAGCTGGGGTCCGTCCGTGCGCGATGGGACCCGGCGCCTTGGCGCTGGGCGCGCGCGTTTGGTAGACCCAAGGAACAGGGACAGCGGCAACTGCCTGGAACAGGAGAGGATATTATGAAGAATAATATGAAGTGGATGAAGCGCATCATGGCAATGGTGCTTACATTGTGTATGATGCTCGGATCAATGTCCGGCTATGTTCCAGGCTGGTTCGCCGCCTTCGCAGAAGAAGAGGCGGCGGGAACCGCGGAGACTCCGGCCGAGGCGACGGTTGCGGAGGGGACCGGGAAATCGGAGGGCGAACAGCCCGCCGAGCAGCCGGTCGCACCCTCGGAGGAGAAGGCAGCAGAGGAAAAACAGGAAGCGCCGAAGCAGGAAGAGCAGCCTGTTGAGGAAGCCAAGCCTGTCGAGGAGCCGAAGCAGCAGGAGCAGCCTGTTGAGGAAGTCAAGCCCGTCGAGGAGCCGAAGCAGGAGGAAAAGCCTGTTGAGGAAGCCAAGCCCGTAGAGGAGCCGAAGCAGGAGGAAAAGCCTGTTGAGGAAGTCAAGCCTGTCGAGCAGCCGAAGCAGGAGGAGCAGCCTGTTGAGGAAGCCAAGCCCGTAGAAGAAAAACCCGCAGAAGATAAGAAGGAGGAGGCTCCTGCTGAGAAGGAGGCTCCCGTTGTCGTTGAAGAGACCCCCGCCGAAGTGAAGGAAGAGGCACCTGCTGTGGTGGAGGAGATCCCGGATGAAGTGAAGGAAGAGGCTCCGGTTGTCGTGGAGGAGGCTCCGGTAGAAGCCGAGCCTTCCAACGAGGAGACCTCATCCGTCACGGCTGACGCCGTGACACAAGGGGCTTCCCAGCCCGACCTCGCTGAAAACTCTCCACTGGAGAGTTTTCCGGGCGCTGCGGTCTCCCCAGAGGGGAAGGCTTTTGGAGTGGAGGAGACTCCTGCTTCTATTGAAGAGCCTGTACCGGCAGTTGTGGAGGAGACTCCCGCGGTTGTGGAGGAGACTCCCGCGGTCGTGGAAGAAACTCCTGTTGTTGAAGAGACTCCCGCGGTTGTAGAGGAGGCCCCTGTCGTCGTAGAGGAGCTCCCTGTCGTTGAGGAAGCAACCCCTGTCGAGGAGACTCCT
>JBGUQG010000053.1:0-2308 GCA_045130815.1 Christensenellales bacterium | reverse complement strand
ACCGAGATCTCCGCCCCGCTGATCAACAAGAAGAAGCTGTGGGTGATCTCCGGCCACTGGGCCCACTACCAGAACAACATGTTCATGGTGCCGGGCCTGGAGGGCTTCGTGTCCGCGGACGCCGAGATCCCCGGCGTGCTGGACAACCCCATGGACGGCCTGGACGAGACGGCCACGGTGACCCTTCCCAAGGGCGCGCCGGTGTTCAACCGCGACCTGGACGACACCATGGGCGCCAAGCCGATGAACTGCCCCAACGCCATGATGACCTACAAGCGCACGCTGCACTCCTACAAGGAGCTGCCCATCCGCTACAGCGAGTATGACGTGCTGCACCGCAAGGAGAAGTCCGGCCAGATGAACGGCCTGTTCCGGGTGCAGGAGTTCCGGCAGGACGACGACCATACCTTCGTCATGGAGAGCCAGATCGAGGAGGAGATCGCCGACATCATCTCCATCGCCGACGAGATCTACAGCACCTTCGGCGTCACCTATCGCGCCGAGCTGTCCACCCGCCCGGAGGACTTCATGGGCGACATCGAGGTCTGGAACCGGGCCGAGGCCGCGCTGAAGAAGATCCTGGACGACAAGTACGGCGAGGGCGGCTATGAGATCAACGAGGGCGACGGCGCGTTCTACGGCCCGAAGATCGACCTGCAGATCAAGGACGCCCTGGGCCGCGAATGGCAGTGCGGCACCATCCAGCTGGACTTCCAGCTGCCCCACAACTTCGGCCTGACCTACGTCAACGCCGAGGGCGGCCAGGAGATGCCGGTGGTCATCCACCGCGCCATCTACGGGTCGCTGGAGCGCTTCATCGGCATCATCATCGAGAACTTCAAGGGCGCGTTCCCCTTCTGGCTGAACCCCTGCCAGGTGGCCGTGGTGCCCATCCGCCCGGAGCACAACGACTACGCAAGGAAGGTCGCCCAGCGCCTGGAGGACGAGGGCATCCGCGTGGAGGCCGACTATGCCGACGTGAACATGAACACCAAGATCAAGTTCTTCAAGACGATGAAGGACCCCTACATCGTGGTGGTCGGCGACAAGGAGGCCGAGGAGGGCACCGTGTCCATCACCGTGCGCGGCCAGAAGCAGCAGCTGCACGGCGTGCCGCTTGAGACGCTGGTGAAGATGTGCAACAGGATGAACGACGAGCACAGCCTGGAGCTGATCGGGGAGGTTCCTGAGGCGTAAGGGCAAAGCCAAACCGGGGACGGCGCAGGCCGTTCCCGGTGTTTTTTTGAAGCGCGTCAGGCGGAACAGCCCGATCCGGAATCAGGAAAGAGCCTCCATTCCGTCCAGCAATTCGCCGATATCGCTGTTGACGCACAGGCTTTGGCCTTCGATCCTCTTCGGGCAGTATGCCTCGTTGTAGTTGACGCAGGCATAGGTCGCCTCCGGGTTCTCCGCCGTCATCTGCCAGAAGGGGTATTTGATGATGACCGGGGTATTCGCGCCGACGCCCAGCTCGAGGTAGAGCACGCGGCCGGTCCGGTGCGCACCCAGGAAAGCGGCATAACCGGCGGAGGCCCTGCGCCAGCCGGCGTCCTCCACGAAGCTGTCGTCGGCGCGGAGATTCATCCGCACGTCGCCGCCGTCCGCCGGGCATTTGGGAATCAGGCCGGAGGGGATGCGCATGGCGATGCGGCCGTCCTCCGGGGGCTGGAACACGCCGTCCCCGTCCCTCACGAAGCCCTGTGCCTCCATGGCCTGTACCGTCCAGCGCTCGTTGTCGAAGGTCTCCCGGATCGCGGGGTCCACGCTCTGGAACAGGCCGTAATCGCCCTGGGTGTAGAACAGCCGCGCCTTGTCAAAGCCCGCCCTTTGGAACTGATGATCCACGTTCGTGGTGATGACGAAGTAATCCCTGCCCTTCACCAGCGAGAGCAGCCTCCGGTACACCGGCTTCGGCGGGTCGATATAGCGGTTGATATAGATATCCCGCGCCCACCACGCCCAGCGGGTCTCGGCGTCCGGGAAGGGATAAAACCCGCCCGAGTACATGTCCCGTATGCCATACTTCGCCGCGAAATCATAGAAATACCGCTCAAACCGCGCCCCGCTGTAGGTCAGGCCGGCGGAGGTGGAAAGCCCCGCGCCGGCGCCAATGACGATGGCGTCGGCCTCCGCCAGCGCCGCGCGCAGACGCCCGATCTGCTCCGCCCGGCTCCCGCTGCCAAAGGAGAAATCGTTTCCGAAGGCGCGCACGCCCTCCAGGCCCTTTTGGATCGTCTCGATGTAGCCGTTCGGCTGTTTCCAGTTCTCCCTCATTTTACAAATACCGAATCCTTTCTGAAGCGTGCGT
>JBGUQG010000052.1:0-4599 GCA_045130815.1 Christensenellales bacterium | reverse complement strand
TCGGCTTCGCCCCTTGCGCGGGGCGGGGCCTTTGTTTTGCCCGCGAGTTCAGACTTTGAGGAGAGTGTGGCTTTTATGGAAAAGATGCTTCGTGAGATCCGCGAACGCGTGCTGAACAACATCGACGAAGCCCGCGCCACCGCCGCGCTGGAGCAGATCCGCGTGGGCGTGCTGGGCAAGAAGGGCGAGCTGACCGCGCTGCTGCGCGGCATGGGCAAGCTGCCGCCGGAGGAGCGCCCGAAGATGGGTCAGCTGGTCAACGACGTGCGCGCCGCGCTGGAGGAAAAGCTGGAGCAGCGCGCCGCCGAGCTGGCCGAGAAGGAGAAGGCTGCCCGACTGGCCGCCGAGGCTATCGACGTGACCCTGCCCGGCCCCGAGCGCAGCGCCGGCTCGCTGCACCCGATGAACATCGCCCTTCGCAAGATGGTGGACATCTTCGTGGGCATGGGCTACGAGGTGGTGGAGGGCCCGGAGGTGGAGTATGACCACTACAACTTCGAGCTTCTGAACCTGCCCAAGAACCATCCTGCCCGCGACGCGCAGGATACCTTCTATGTGGACGACAACATCGTGTTGCGCACCCATACCAGCCCGGTGCAGGCACGCATCATGACCACCCGCAAGCCGCCCATCCGCGTGATCTGCCCCGGCCGGGTGTACCGCGCCGACGAGGCCGACGCCACCCACAGCCCGGTGTTCCACCAGATGGAGGGCCTGGTGATCGATGAGAACATCACCATGGGTGATCTGAAGGGCACGCTGGACGAGTTCGCCCGCCAGATGTACGGCGAGGGCATTCGCACCCGCTTCCGCCCGTCCTTCTTCCCGTTCACCGAGCCGAGCGCCGAGGTGGACCTGACCTGCGCGAACTGCAAGGGCGTAGGCTGCCGCATGTGCAAGGGCACCGGCTGGATCGAGGTGCTGGGCGCGGGCATGGTGAACCCGAAGGTGCTGGATATGTGCGGCATCGACAGCAAGAAGTATTCCGGCTTTGCCTTCGGCATGGGCGTGGAGCGCATCAGCCTGCTGAAGTACAACATCCCGAACTTGCGGTATCTGTATGAAAACGACCTGCGGTTCCTGACCCAGTACCGTTAAGAAGGGGAGGTAGCAAAGCATGAAAGTGCCGATGAAATGGCTGAGGGAGTATGTGGACATCAACATGTCCGCGGAGGAGTACGCCTCCAAAATGGTGATGACCGGCACCGGCGTCGAGGGCATCGACAAGACCGGCGCGCAGTTTGACAAGGTGGTCGTGGGCTATGTGGTGTCCTGCGTGGACCACCCGAATTCCGACCATCTGCACATCTGCATGGTGGACGTGGGCGAGGAAGCGCCCATCCAGATCGTGTGCGGCGCGCCCAACGTGCGCGCGGGCATGCGCGTGGCCGCGGCGCTGGACGGCGCGACCCTGCCCGGGGCCGGAGGGTCCGGTCCCATTAAGATCAAAAAGGGCAAGATGCGCGGCGAGGTGTCCTGCGGCATGCTGTGCTCCGGCCCGGAGCTGGACGTGCCCGCGGGCCTGTACCCCCACATCGGCGACGAGGGCATCATTGAGATCTTCGAGGACGCGGCCCCCGGCACCGACGTCAAGCAGGTGTTCGGCCTGGGCGACGACGTGGTGGATTTCGAGATCCTGGCCAATCGCCCCGACTGCCTGAGCGTGTGGGGCCTGGCCCGCGAGTCCTCCGCAGTGCTCCAGGAGCACTTCGTGATGCCGGAGATCGCCGTGGAGGAGACGGGCGAGGGCCGTTTTGACGACTACGCGAAGGTCGAGGTGCGGGACGACGCGCTGTGCCCCCGCTACTGCGCCCGGGTAATCACCGACGTGAAGATCGGCCCCAGCCCCAAGTGGATGCGGGAATACCTGTACGGCGCGGGCGTGCGGCCCATCAACAACATCGTGGACATCACCAACTTCGTGATGCTGGAGACCGGCCATCCGATGCACGCCTTCGACCTGTCCAAGGTGAAGGAGCAGACCATCGTGGTGCGCCGCGCAAATCCCGGCGAGCACCTGACCACGCTGGATGGCAAGCAGCACGTGCTGGACGAGAGCATGCTGGTCATCGCCGACAAGCAAAACGCCACGGGCCTGGCCGGCATCATGGGCGGCGAGGAATCCGAGATCGTGGCGGACACCGCCAGCGTGCTGTTCGAGTGCGCGGCTTTCGAGCGGGCCAATAACCGCGTGACCGCCCGCAAGCTGGGCATCCGCACCGAGTCCTCGGGCCGCTTCGAGAAGGGCGTTTGCCCCGATACCGCCATGGAGGCGCTGGAGCGCGCCTGCATGCTGGTGAACATGCTGGAATGCGGCAGGGTCGTGCCCGGCGCGTTCGACCACTATCCCAGCCCCAAGGCCCCGGTGGAGATCGACGCCGAGGTGGAGCGCATCTGCCGCCGCATCGGCGTGGATGTGCCCGCCGAGACTATGGAGGACATACTGAACCGCCTGTACATCGACACCACGCTGGTGGACGGCAGGCTGCTGCACTGCGAGGTGCCCGCCTTCCGCCAGGACATGGAGACCGAGGCCGACGTGTCCGAGGAAGTGCTGCGGATGTACGGCTATGATCACATCCCCTCCACGCTGATGAACGCCGTTACGATGGCGGGCCGCCGCGACCCGGCCACCGCCTTTGCCGACCGGGTGAAGGACGCGCTGGTGGGCATGGGCCTGTACGAGGTGCTGAATTATTCCTTCATCAGCCCCCGCTGGATCGACAGCCTGGGGCTGGCTGGGGACGACCCGCGCCGCAACGCCGTGGTGCTGCGCAACCCGCTGGGCGAGGATACCAGCGTGATGCGCACGTCGCTGGTGCCCAGCATGCTGAACACCGTGGCGGGCAACCTGAACCGGGGCATCGCCCAGGGCATGCTGTTCGAGCTTTCAAAGGTGTTCGTGCCCTCTGACAAGGCGGGCGAGCTGCCCACCGAAAAGCGCGCGCTGTGCCTCAGCGCCTTCGGCGGCGACGCGGACTTCTTCACCGTGAAGAACATCGTAGTGTGGCTGCTGGCGAAATTCGGCGTCACCGCCTCCATCGAGGCCGCGGGCGACGGCTACTACCACCCGGGCCGCAAGGCCGTGATGAAGGCGGACGGCGTGCCGCTGGCCCGGCTGGGCGAGATCCACCCGGACGTGGCGGAGCGCTTTGACATCAAGGGCCGCGTGTACGTGGCCGAGGTGGACCTGGACGCGCTGATGCCGCTGGAGAAGGATTTCTACGGCATCAAGCCCCTGCCCAAGTTCCCGGCGGTCAGCCGCGACATCGCCGTGGTCGTGGATGAGACTGTCGGCGCGGGCACGATGATGGACGCCATTCGCGCCGCCGCCCGCAAGACGCTGGAGGACGTGAAGCTGTTCGACATCTACCGGGGCGAGAAGCTGGGCGCGGGCAGGAAGTCCGTGGCCTACGCCATCACACTGCGCGCCCCGGACCGCACGCTCACCGATGAGGAGATCAACGCCACCATGGACAAGGTGCTCAAGGCTCTGAAGGCCTTCGGGGCTGAGCTGAGGGCGTAATGTAAAATGACAATGACATGACGAAGATCCTTCGCTTCGCTCGGGATGACGCGACGATTGCGGTCATCCTGAGCGGAGCGAAGGATCTTCTCTGACCGACTGTGATAAGGGGGGAATGAAATGGACGCGATCTGGCAGGAGATGCTACAGGCGGCGCGGGCCGTGCGGAACGGGCGGCAGGTGTCGGACTACGTCAGCTGTGGCGAGGTGGCGGCGGCGGTGCGCTCGAAGTCAGGCAGGATCTATACCGGCGTGTGCGTGGACACCTGCTCCACGCTGGGCATTTGCGCCGAGCGCAACGCCATATTCAACATGCTCACGAACGGCGAGCAGGAGATCGATCGCGTGCTGGCGGTGATGCCCGACGGCAGGGGCGGCGCGCCCTGCGGGGCCTGCCGGGAGCTGATGGTCCAGCTGATGCCGGACGACTATCCCTCCGTCCGGATACTGCTGGATAACGAGACCGGCCGGGAGGCCACCCTGGGCGAGCTGACGCCGGAGTGGTGGATAAAGCCCGGCGTGGCGAAGAAGTGAGGCATGCGGTACGCCAACATATATGAAGGCCGCTTTGTCCGACGGCTGAACCGCTTTGTGGCGGAGGTGGAAATCGAAGGCAAGGTCGAGCGCGTGCACGTGAAGAACACGGGCCGCTGCGCCGAGCTGCTGGTGCCGGGTTATCGGGTGTACATGGAAAAGAGCGCTTCGCCCGGCAGGAAGACGGCCTACGATCTCATCGCCGTGGAAAAGCGGACCGACGGCGGCGCAAGGCTGATCAACATGGATTCCATGGCCCCGAACCGGGCGGCGGCGGAATGGCTGGCCGCGGGCGGGCTGGGGTCGCTGGAGCACCTGCGGGCGGAGGTGACGGTGGGGGATTCCCGCTTCGACTTCTGCGCCGAACAGGCGGGCCGGCCCGTGGCCGTCGAGGTCAAGGGCTGCACGCTGGAGCAGGACGGCGTGGCCCGCTTTCCGGACGCGCCGACGCTGCGGGGGCTCAAGCACGTGCGGGGCCTGACCGCCCTGGCGAGGCAGGGCTGGCGCTGCGCGGTGCTGATCGTGATCCAGATGAAGGG
>JBGUQG010000051.1:0-2355 GCA_045130815.1 Christensenellales bacterium | reverse complement strand
CGTACTTGCGGTACTCGTCCAGCGTGGTGGCGCCCACGCAGTGCAGCTCGCCCCGCGCCAGCATGGGCTTGAGCAGGTTGCCGGCGTCCATGCTGCCCTCGGCCTTGCCGGCGCCGACGATGTTATGCAGCTCGTCGATGAACAGGATCACCCTGCCCTCGCTCTTCTTGACCTCCTCCAGCACGCTCTTCAGGCGCTCCTCAAACTCGCGGCGGTACTTCGCGCCGGCGATCAGCGCGCCCATGTCCAGGGCGATCAGCTGGCGGTCCTTCAGCGTGCTGGGCACGTCGCCCCGCACGATGCGCTGGGCCAGGCCCTCGGCGATGGCCGTCTTGCCCACGCCGGGCTCGCCGATCAGCACCGGGTTGTTCTTCGACTTTCGGGACAGTATGCGGATCACGTTGCGGATCTCGTTGTCGCGCCCGATCACCGGGTCCAGCTTCTGGGTGCGCGCCTGCTCGGTCAGGTCCTGGCCGAACTTCAGCAGCGCCTCATAGGTGTCCTCCGGGTTTTCGCTGGTCACGCGGGTATTGCCGCGCACCTTCTGCAGCGCCTCCAGGAAGGCGTCCCGCGTCAGGCCGAACTCGGTGAAGATGGCCTTCACAGCGCCGTTGGGCTTTTCGATCAGGCCCAGCAGGATGTGCTCCACGGAGATGAACTCATCCTTCATGTATCCGGCCTGCTGCTCCGCCTCGGTCAGCGCCGCGTCCACCGACTGGGACACATACACCCGGTCCGCCTCCCTGCCGGGGCCCGACACCTTTGGGATGCGCTGGATCTCCCGATCGCAGGCGGCGGTCATGCGTGCGGCGTCGATATGCAGCTTCTTCATCATCTGGCCGATCAGCCCGCCATCCTGGTTCAGCAGCGCGTACAACAGGTGCTGTTGGTCGATCTGCATGTTCTGGTTGCGTATGGCACACTCCTGGGCCTCGCGGATGGCTTCGATGGATTTCTGAGTGAATTTCTCGGCGTTCATATATGCTCCCCCTTTCCTCAGGGCAGTAATTGATCAAAAGTCGTCTTTGACTTTCTTTGACCATTATACACACATCCGCGATTTTGTCAACCCCCTGCGTGCCAAAATTTGAAATTAATTTCAAGACAACAATATCTCTATGATTGATTGGTATACTTATGCAAACGCTATGCAGAGGATGATGGGCTTGAACAACCAACTGAAGGGCACGCTGGCGCTGGTGGCGGCCTCCGTGGTGTGGGGCATGGCCTTTTCCGCCCAGAGCACGGCCATGCTGTACATCCAGCCCTATACCTTCGTGTTCCTGCGCTCCACGATCACGACCCTGGTGCTTCTGCTCGCCATGCCGCTGTTCAAGCGCATCGCGGGCGGGCACGACGCTTATCCCGGCTGGAGGGCGCACCTGGTCCCCGGGGCGATCATCGGTCTGTTCCTGGCGCTGGCCACGATATTGCAGCAGGTGGGCCTGGTGTACACCACCCCGGCCAAGTCCGGCTTCGTGACGGCGCTGTACATCGTGATCGTGCCGCTGCTGGGCCTGTTCATGGGCCGGCGGGTCACGCGGATGCTGTGGCTGGGTCTGATCCTGTCGCTGACGGGCATGGTGCTGCTGTGCGTGCAATCCGACCTTTCGATCAATTTGGGCGACGTGTTCACGCTGGGCAGCGCGTTCATGTTCTCGCTGCAGATCCTGATGGTGTCCCGCTTCGCCCCGAACCTGGACGCACTGAAGCTGAGCGCGCTGCAGTTCGCCGCCTGTGCCGTGATCTCCGGCATCGCCGCGGTGCTGTTTGAGACGCCCCGGCTGGAGGGCGCGCTGCAGTGCGTCGG
The DNA here is from genome assembly GCA_045130815.1 of Christensenellales bacterium. GTDB lineage: Bacteria > Bacillota > Clostridia > Christensenellales > Aristaeellaceae > UBA2862. The sequence continues at coordinate 545 of JBGUQG010000051.1, read as the reverse complement.
CAGCATACTGTACGTGGCGGTGTGCTCCGGGGCCATCGGCTACACGCTGCAAATGGTGGGCCAGAAGTACGCCGACCCCACCCTGGCCGCGATACTGATGTGCCTGGAGTCGGTGTTCGCCGCGCTGGGCGGCTGGCTGCTGCTGGGCCAGGCCCTCTCCCCCCGTGAGCTGATCGGCTGCGCGCTGATGCTGGCGGCGTCGGTGATCGCCCAGCTGCCGGAACGGCGGGCCACATAAGATTTAATATGATACGGGTATTGACAAAACCCGCCAACCGAAGTATAATATTTTGCGTTGGTTGTCGCGGCTGCACGACCACGACCGGTCAGCCCGTTCGAACCGACGGCTGTGCGGGCGTGGCGAAATTGGCAGACGCGCCAGATTTAGGTTCTGGTGCCAAACGGCGTATGGGTTCAAGTCCCTTCGCCCGCACCATTTCCGGATCGGCCACAGGGTCTATGCGGTAGTAGCTCAGTTGGTAGAGCGCCACCTTGCCAAGGTGGAGGTCGCGAGTCCGAGTCTCGTCTACCGCTCCACTCCCTCG
>JBGUQG010000050.1:0-2142 GCA_045130815.1 Christensenellales bacterium | reverse complement strand
ATGCGCCAGCCGCTCTCGGAGCCCAGCTGGGAAAAGCCCACCACCAGCGCCTGGGGGCTCGCCGCCGTCTTCTCCTTCGCGCCGCAGCCCGACAGCAGCGCCGCGCATACCAGCAGCACCATCGCAAGCGCCCTCTTCACCGCGATCACCCGCCTTATCCTTTTTGTACAGTATCGCACTTTTGACGGGTTTCGTCAAGTCGCACCCGTTCGCAGCAACGTCACGGCCCCACAGGAACCCTTCATATGCTTCATATGACGGATTCCTGTGGGGCCATGGATTCCCCGCGATCCCTCACGCCGCGGGCTTGTCGTCGTCGTTGTTGGCGACGACCTGGCCGGGGGCGATGCCCTCGGTGCTTTCCCGCTGGAACAGTATCTGCAGCGTGGCGAACAGTATCTTGATGTCCTCCACGATGCTGGGCCGGGATATGTACATCAGGTCCATTTGCAGCTTGTCATAGGGGGTGGTGTTGTACTTGCCGTACACCTGGGCATAGCCGGTGAGGCCCGCCTTGGACTGCAGGCGCAGGGCGAATTCGGGCATCTGCCGCTCATACTCGGCGGCGATGCCGGGCCGCTCGGGCCGGGGACCCACCAGGCTCATGGTGCCGGCCAGCACGTTGAACAGCTGGGGCAGTTCGTCGATGCGATGGGCGCGGATCACGCGCCCCACCCTGGTGATGCGCGGGTCGTTTTCGCCGGTGGACAGCCGGGCCACGCCGTCCTTCTCGGCGGAGACCACCATCGAGCGGAACTTCAGCATCCTGAACTTGCGGCCGTTCTTGGTCAGGCGCGTCTGCTTGTACAGCACCGGGCCGCCGTCCTCCAGCTTGATGCACAGCGCCGTCGCCAGCATGAGGGGGCTGAACAGCGCGATCAGCGCCGTGCCCAGCGCCAGGTCCAGCGCCCGCTTGGCCACCAGGTGCTCCGGCGGCGGATTGTAGCGGTCCACCCGCAGCATGGGCAGGTGGAACATGTGGATCTTCTTGGCGCCGCTCATGATCACGTCGCCCACCCGGGGGATGATGTAGACCACGATGCCATGGGCCACGCAGTATTTCAGGATCAGGTTGCGCTCGTGGCTGTGCACGCCGCACAGGAACACCGAGGTCAGCTCCGGCAGCATGGCCATGTTGGCCTCAAGACATTCCTCCACCGTGCAGACGGTCTGCACGCTGAACTTCTGGTCCATGCCGTAGCGGTCAAACAGGTCCTCCACGCCGCGGCGCACGTCGTAGATCACGCCGGTCTTCTGCCCGCCGTAGTGGGAGAAGTACCACCGGTTCGCCAGGTAGCACCACAGCGCGCCCAGGCCCACCTGGCCGGTCAGCGCCGCCAGCGCGGGCAGTATGTTGGGAAACGCCCCGGACATCAGCCACAGCACGATGTACATGAAGCCGTCGGCGAACACGATGCTCAGCAGCTGGGCGGTGAACAGCTCGGATATCCGCTTCAGCGACACCAGGAAGGCGTCGTAGGTCCTGCCGAAGAAACCGTACAGCACGATGAACATCAGTATGATGCCGCCGCCTCTGTACACGGAGGGGTAGATGACGACCGTGTTCACATAGTACAGCAGCCACACCAGGGCGAAGGGCAGCGTGACCAGCAGCACGTCCGCCGCCTTGATCAGCCGCAGGCCATAGTCGTGCCGCTTGCTGGAAAGCCGCCCGGGCGCGCGGGGCAGCTTGCCGCTGCCGCTTTGCCGCTCCCGACCCATTTGGGACAGCTTGTGGGCGTCCATGCCGCTTTCACCCTCTCGTAAAAGCCGGGGAGATCCGCCGGCCTGTAAATGTCTTCACCGTACATTCTACCCGCCCGGGCGCGGGTTGTCAACGCCTTTACCTGAGTTTGACATACTCCGCGCTTGCCTGACGCGCCCCGGCGTGCTATGCTGTAGACACACGATACCCCACGCATGGAGGCGCGAACCGATGTCCCTGTGGATACTGCTGCTGATATTTCTGGCCGTGCTGGCCTTCATGACCCACCCCAGCCTGCGCTACGGCAAGTGCGCCCCGTTCCGGGGGCGGCAGTTCGCCCACCGGGGCCTGCACAACGAGCGCCGGGGCGTGGTGGAAAACACGCTGCCCGCCTTTATCGCCGCCCGAGACGCGGGCCTGGGCATGGAGCTGGACGT
>JBGUQG010000049.1:0-4897 GCA_045130815.1 Christensenellales bacterium | reverse complement strand
GAGAGTTTTCAGTGGTTCGAGCGCCCGGAAAACAGCACAGTGTGCTGTTTTCAGCGAGAACGGGCCGGTAGGCCCCCGTCGGTGGGGCCGGTAGGCCCGTGAAAGGTGGCCGAGCGAAGCGAGGTCGGAAGAGGTCGTTCCCCCAATTTGGGCCATCTCCGCTTTCGCGCCTGCGGCTCGCCCGCACAGAATCAATCAAAAGGACAAACGGACATGCTTTCCAGAATCAAGGCATTTTTCAAGTACATACGGGACAACCGGTTCGACAGGAGCCTGATGCGGTATTTCGACTGGCCCCTGCTGATCATCGTGCTGGTGATATCGCTGTTCGGCGTGGTGTGCATATTCAGCGCCACCTCCAGCCAGGTGACGGATACGCCCACCAACGTGATCGAGATGCTGCGCACCCAGTCCATCACCTACCCGAGGCTCCAGCTACTGTGGATCGCCGCGGGGCTGGTGGCCATGTCCGCCGTCATATTCTTCCCCTACCAGCTGTACGAGCGCTACGCCAACGCCGTGTACGCGGCCAACATCGTGCTTTTGACGCTGACGCTGCTGATCGCCCAGGCCGGGCGCGGCGGCATGACCGCCTTCTTCAACTGGGGCAGCGACCGCGGCTTCCAGCCCTCGGAGGTGGGCAAGATCGCCATCATCATCGCGCTGTCCAAGGCCTTCTCGGTGCGCGTGAAGCCGATCATGACCATCCACGACATCATCCCGCTGGCCATCTACGTGGGCATACCGATGGTGCTGGTGGTGCTGCAGCCGGACGTGGGCACGGCCCTGGTGTACCTGGCCGTGTTCAGCGTGATGGTGCTGGTGTCCGGCACGAACAGCAAGCTGATCTGGGGCGTCATCGGCATGCTGGTGGTGCTGCTGATCCCGCTGTGGTACTTCATCAACAACTCCGCCTCGGAGAACTTCCGCTTCACCCGCATACTGATGTGGCTGAACCCGGAGGCCTATCCCGACGAGGCGCGGCAGATCATCAACGGCCAGATCGCCATCGGCTCCGGCGGCGTGTGGGGCAAGGGCATCGTGTCCCCCGGCAGCTTCGCCTCGCTGGGCTATATCTCCGACGACCACACCGACTTCATATTCGCCATCGTGTGCGAATCCTTCGGCCTGGTGGGCGGCATTTCGCTGGTGGTGGCCTACGCGCTGCTGGTGGCCAGGCTGATCATACTGGCCGTGCGCACCAAGGACCCCTACGGCTCTTACCTGATCGTGGGCGTGCTGGCCATGCTGCTGTTCCACATCGTGGAGAACATCGGCATGGTGATCGGCCTGCTGCCGGTCACGGGCATCCCCCTGCCCTTCGTCAGCTACGGGGGCTCGAACATGCTGACCAACATGATGGGCATCGGCCTGGTGCTGAACGTGGTGATGCGCTCCCGCCAGCACGAGCAGCGCCAGCACACCGCCACCGAAAAGGTCATCCGGCTGAGGCGGGCATAGCCGCCGCTGGAAAATCCCCTCCCCTTTCGCATAAACTGAACGCGACGGGAGGGGATTTTCATGTCATCAGAAACCACGCTGCATATCCACACCCAGCTGCGGCCCGAGGCGGCCCAGCCCATCGAAGTCAGGCCGTCCCGGAGGAAGCGCCGCACCGGGACGCGACGCGGGACCGCCGGCGACCGGCTGCTGCGCAACAGCGCCATCGCCTGCGCGGTGCTGCTGGGGGTGCTGGCCCTGACCAACGTCAACCAGCCCTGGGCCCAAAAGGCCGCTCAGGGCATCGAGCGGGCGCTGAGCATGCACATCAACCTGGACGACTCCATCGGCGAGCTGACCTTCGTCAGGCAGATCATGCCCGAATCGGCGCTGGTGTTTCTGAACGTGTCCGGCAGCGGCGAAATGACCCTGCCCGCGGACGGCGAGATCGCCCACCCCTGGAGCGCGCTGCAGCCCTGGCTGATGATCGACGGGGAAAAGCGGCCCGTCTGCGCCGCCGCGGCGGGCACGGTCGCCGCCGTCAGCCCGCTTTCAGGCGGCAAAACCGGCCTGCTGATCGACCACGGCCAGGGTCTGGAGAGCCTGGTGGCGGGGCTCGATGAGGTGACGGTGGCCGCCGGCGACGCCGTCAGCCGCGCCCAGCAGCTGGGCAGCTGCGAGGGCGGGCTGTACTTCGAGCTGCGCCAGGACGGCCAGAGCATCGACCCCGCCGGGAGGCTGGGGCTTTGATCGCACTGACCCTGGGCCGCACCCGGCTGTCGGTCCACCCGCTGGCGCTGCTGTTCCCGCTGCTGGCGGCGCGGCTGGGTGCGGGACATGACATGGCCGCGCTGGCCGCGGGTCTGTCGGCCCACGAGGCCGCCCACCTGATCGCCGCCCGGTGCCTGGGCGTGGGCGTGTCGGCGCTGCGGCTGATGCCCTTCGGTGCGGCCATCGAGCTGGACAACCCCTACGCCCTGTCGCCGGGCCGGCTGTTCGCCGTGGCCGCGGCGGGCCCGGCGGCCAGCGCGCTGATGGCGGTGCTGGCCGGGGCGCTGTGCCACTGGGGCCTGCTCTCCCCCGCCCCGGCGCTGGCCGCGCTGAAGATCAACGGCATGCTCGCGCTGTTCAACCTTCTGCCCGCCCTGCCCCTGGACGGCGGGCGGATGCTGGCGGCGACGCTGACGAACCGGCTGGGCCGCCAGCGCGCCGCCCGGCTCGGCATACGGGCAGGGTGGGTCGTCGCCGGTCTGCTGGCGCTGCTGTCGGCCTGGGGCCTGATCGCCCGGGGCCGGCTGAACCTGTCGCCGGTGCTGGCCGCGGTGTTCATACTCGCCTCCGGCAGGGATGAGCGCGAGGCCGTCTCAGGCGCCCGCGCCCGGGCGCTGCTGAACGCCATACGGCCGCTGGACAGGCCCGTGCCCGTGCGCGTGTTCGCCGTGAACGCAGGCTGTCCGCTGCCCCAGGCCCTGCGCGTGGCGCGCCCCGACTGTCTGACCCTGTACGCGGTGTACAAGGACAGCCGCCTGTCGTCGATCACGGACGACAGGCGGCTGCTGGAGGCGATGTTGGAATCGCGGCGGGCATAGTGGGTTCGATAGGTCGTTCCCATATGCAATTGCTTTCGCCCCGATTCAACTGGGCCGATTACTTCACCTTCACCTTCTTCACCTTCGACCATTTGGAGACGTAGGCCTTGCCGCCGACCTTCTTATAGGCGCGGACGCGCACGTAGTAGGTCTTGCCCTTCTTCAGCTTCTTGATCACCGTCTCCAGGGTGGCGTTCTTCTTCTCGGTGACGATCTTGGCATTCTTGAAGCTCTTGTTCAGGCTGTACTGGATCTGATAGCCCGCGCCGCCCTTGGCCTTCTTCCAGCTGACCGTCAGCTTATTCTTTCCCGCGGTCAGCTTGTTCAGCGCCACCGGCTTCGGGTTGATGGCGAAGTATCCCTTCGCCGTGCCGGTGTACTTGCCCGCGCCTGTGACCGTGACTGTGCCCTTGCCGATCTTCCTGTTGTTCTTATAGCTTACGATGTAGTCCGTGCCCTTCTTCAGCGTCTTGCCGTCCAAATTCACGGTCACATTGGGCTTCAGGAGTTTGCCCGTCCAGGCGGCGGCCTTCGCGGTCACCTTCGCGCCCTTCAGGCTGACTGGCTTCGCCTCGGGCGCTTCGGAAGCGTCCGGCGCTTCCGTTGCTGCGGGCTTCCCGGTCGGCTCCGGCGTCGCGGTGGGCTTCGGCGTCGCGGTGGGCTTCGGCGTCGCGGTGGGCTCCGGTGTGATCAAGCTTGGATCGTCGATCACGTGAAAGGTGATCCACTTATTCTGTCCGTAAGGCGTCCCGTCGATCACGACGAGTATGCCGATCTTGAGTTTGACCGTTCCGACCTTGACCCCTTCATAGTCAAACCAGGCGTCCGCGACATAGCTTCCGTCCTTTTGAGTCCAGGAAAGCTCGTCCCTTGGCCAGTCGGCGCACCTGACGACGGTTTCCCCGGAAGCATCCTCGCCATCACCGCCGATGAATCCCGCTCCCTTTTCATATCGATAGCACGACAGCGTAAAGTTGACGCGCTGCTTCCTTTCACCGGCCAGATTGATCGTGTATTCCGTCTTTTCCGGGTAGATGTAATAGCCCGGATCGCCGGGCTCCTCAGAAGCGCTGTCGTCAGCGGTAATCTCTATCGTCTCCGGCTCTTCCAGCCCAAGGGCCGACGCCACGCCGAGGCGATACGTTCCCGGCTCGCTCAGCTCCACGGTGGCGTAGCGTTCGTCGGTGCCGTTGAACACGATGTGGTTGCTGGAGATATTCGTGACGTTCACCTCGCCGCTGCCCACCTTGGTGACGGAGAGCACCACGGGCATGTAGGCCGCGACAATGCCGGATTCGCTCTTCATGCCGCCCGACGATTCCCAGACGCCGTCGTCGTCAAACGTCAGGTAGATATCCAGCGTACCCGTCGGAACCGTATCCCCGTTTTGAAGCCTTGAAAAGTGCGCCAGGTTGCCGGACGTATAGGCCGAGCTGGGCAGCACCGCCCGCTCCGCCGACGCGTCGACGCCCTCCGGGGCGCTCAACTCCGCTTCGATAACACGGATCGCATCCTCCACCGGCTCGGCGAAAACCTCCTTCGACAGGCAATCCTCTTCGGCGCATACCCCCGCCGTCAGCGCGGCCAACAGCGCAATAATGAACAGCAGACACAGCTTGCGCATGGCGATTCCCTCCTCGGCAAATGTTGATTTCATTATAATTGATTGTTTCTGTTGTGTCAATACGTAAAAAGCATTGGCGATGGAATATCCCCCTCTCAGTCACGGCTGCGCCGTGCCAGCTCTCCCCCTCACGGGGCGAGCCAAGCGCTGTCGTGCGTCTGATACTGTTCTCAAATTGCAACAGCAATTTGAGAAGCCGCGTGCTGCGCGCGCCCGTGCCGCGCAAGACGCGTCACGCAGTCTC
>JBGUQG010000048.1:0-5020 GCA_045130815.1 Christensenellales bacterium | reverse complement strand
CCAGTCCCGCGATCAGCAGCGCCAGCGACAATTCGTCCGCGCCGCGCCGACCGGCCATCAGCTTTTGAAGGCCGCTTCTCAATTTCTGCATGAATGTCATTTTCATTTCCTCCGTCAATGGTTCATCTCACCAAAAGCCGCCGTAGTAGCCCCTGCCGCAGCCCCCGCCGCAGCAACCGCACAGCAGGTTCAGCAGCACGTTGATCGCGCAGCAGCTGAGCAGCGGATTGCCGCACAGCACCGTGGGCATGCCGAAGCCCTGCCCCGCCCCGTTGGCCTGATAGAAGCGCGCGCCGCCCTCCAGGCGGCTCAACAGCGCGCGGTACTCAAAGCTGTTGGGGTCCATGCTGACGGCCTGGCGGGCGTAGTTCAGCGCCGCCACCCGGTTGCCCAGCCCCAGGCTGGCCTCGCCGCACAGGTAATACCACTCGGCATTGCGTTCCATGATGCTCTCCAGCACGGTCATGGCCTCCTGGTAGCGGGCGGAGCGGATGTAGTTCCGGGCCGCCTGCATGTGCGGGTTGGACTGGCTGTAGCCGCCGTAGCCCGCGCCGCCATAGCCGTAGCCGCCGTTCGCGCCGTAGCCCGCGTAGCCGCCGCCGGAAGCGCCCTCCCTGCGCATCTTCATGATCAGGGAGTATGCCTCGTTCACTTCCTTCATCTTCGCCTCCGCCTGGGCGGAGCCGTTGTTGACGTCCGGGTGATACTTCTTCGCCAGCGCGCGATAGGCCTTCTTGACCTCTTCGTCCGTCGCCTGGGGCGACACGCCCAGTACGCGATAGGGATCCTGCATTATCTCTCTCCTTTTTTCGCCGCGTTACGCTTGTTTTGCAGAAACGCGTACCGGCTCCAGATGCCCGAATACAACACGTTCCGGATGATGTCCGCGTCCAGCAGCACCGGCAAGCGCTCGAAGGCTTCGGCAGCGTCGGCCACCATCATCGTCATGGCGTCCTTGCAGAACACCTCGTAGTTTTCTCCGTCCCTCAGGCTTCTCAAGGGATTGTAGCGTCCCCTGCGGATGTCGGCGGGCAGATCGTCATAGGCATCCATGAAGTAGATGAAGCGCCCCAGCCCGTCGCCGATCCGGCGGAGCTCCTCCGCCCAATCCTGCCTGTCCGGCCACACGAACAGCTCGCCAAGCATGCTGCCCGTGGCATTCACCGGCGGGTCGATCTCGGATGATTTCAGCGCTTCGATCTCATGGATCTCAAAAAGCCAATCCTCGATGGTCCGGCATCGACGCGGCCACGCGGACCGCACCCGTTCGTAGGCCTTCCTGAGCAGCGACGCCTCGGCGGCGGAGGCCAGGCTCCTGTCGTCGATCCAGTTGTCCCGGCACTTGTGATAGGCCAGCGCCACGTTCATGTCCGCCACGTATTCCATCACCGGCGAGGCCGCGTATTCGTGCCGCTTCGCCGGGTGGGCCGGGCATCGCTCGGCGCCCGCCTCCTCTCCCGGCTCGTACAGCGCGTTCAGCAGCAGCGCCAGGAAGGTCAGGTCATAGCTGAGGGTGGCGCTGCCCTTCAGGCCGTGCCTTCGCCGCAGCGTTCTGCACAAGCCGCAGTACACGGCGCGAAAGCGGGCTTGCCGCTCCTTGGGAAGGGACGCCGGATTCGTGACGATGTATCCAAACAAAGCAGACGCCTCCCCTGCCGCGTTTTCAGTGATTATAGCGCGCGATTGTTAACCGATCATCAACGGGCCGCTATCGCTCGGGCCGCAGAAGCCCCAGCGCCGCCAAAGCCTGGGCCACGGTCTCCACGCCCACGACCTGTATGCCGTCGGGCACGCGCAGGTTGCGCAGGTTGTACTTGGGCAGTATCACCCGGTTGAAGCCCAATCGGGCGCACTCCGCCACCCGTCGCTCCGCCTGGCCGATGGCGCGCACCTCGCCGGCAAGGCCCACCTCGCCCATCACCGACCACGCTCCGTCCACGGTCCGGTTCCTGTGGGAAGAGGCCACGGCGGCGCACAGTGCCAGGTCGGCGGCGGGCTCGGTCAGCGACATTCCGCCCGCGATGTTGATGTACACATCCTGGTCGTACATGCGCAGGCCCGCCCGTTTTTCAAGCACCGCCAGCAGCAGCGCGAGCCTGCCCTGGTCTACGCCGCTGGCCATGCGCCGGGGATTGCCGAACACGGTGGTGGACACCAGCGCCTGCACGTCGGTCAGCAGCGGCCGGCTGCCCTCCATCGCGCACATCACCACGCAGCCGCTGGCGTCGTGAGCCCGCTCGGACAGCAGCGCTTCGCTGGCGTTCTCCACCTCGCGCATGCCCGCCTCGGTCATCTCGAACATGCCCAGCTCGTTGACGGAGCCGAAGCGGTTCTTCACCGCGCGCAGCAGGCGATACTGGTGCTGCCGGTCGCCCTCGAAGTACAGCACCGCGTCCACCATGTGCTCCAGCACCCTGGGACCGGCGATGGCCCCCTCCTTGGTGACGTGGCCCACCAGGAACACGCTGCACCCGCCGGACTTCGCCAGCCGCATCAGAAGCGACGCGCACTCCCGAACCTGGGACACGCTGCCCGGCGCGCTGGCCAGCTCCGGCAGGTACATCGTCTGTATGGAATCGACCACCGTAACGTTGGGCGAAAGCTCCTCCATGCGCTTTGTGACCGTGTTCATGTCGTTCTCAGAAAGCACGTAGAAGCCGCTGGCGGAGGCGCCCAGGCGGCGCGCCCGCATCTTGATCTGGCGGGTGGATTCCTCGCCGGACACATACAGCACCCGCGTGCCGTCCGCAGACATGTTGGCGCACAGCTGCGTCAGCAGCGTGGATTTGCCGATGCCCGGGTCGCCGCCCACCAGCACCAGCGAGCCGTTCACCACGCCGCCGCCCAGCACCCGGTCCAGCTCCGCGATGCCGCTGGAGCAGCGCTCCATCGATTCATCGGGGATCTCGTCCACGCGCACGGCCTCGGCGTCGTTGCCCGGCGCGCGCTTCAGCTTCTTCTCCTCCGGCTTTAATGCCGGGGCCGCCTGCTGCTCGGTCAGTGTGTTCCAGCTGCCGCAGTCCGGACAGCGGCCCAGCCACTTCGGCGTCTCGTAGCCGCACTCGCTGCAAACGTAGATCGACTTCACCTTTGCCAACGCGATAACCTCCCATTGAACCCTGTACCTCCGATTATATCACACTTTGGCCCGCTCGTGTAGGGCTTTGCGCTTTTAGTTTACCTGTTCTTATAAAACCCGACTTGCCAGAAGCCCAATTTGAAACTATAATAGACTGAGGAGTTTTGTGAGGAGCTTGCGATGCCTGATACACTGAAGAAAGCCAAACACGCCATACCGATCCCGAAGCCGGATACCTCTGCTTCGGAGGATGCGCTGCGCGATGAATCCACCCAGTATGGCGAAGAGGCGGAGGTGCCCCAGCGGCGCAGGAAGCGCACGGACGCCCGGGTGCCCATATTCGTCAACAGGCAGAAGCGGAAGGCCGAGGATGAAAAGCCGGCAGCCGGCATAGAGCTTCCGAAGGTCGCCCCAAATAAGCGCAAGAAGAAGCCGCACAAGAAGCGCAAGAGATACCGCTCCCTGTTTGAGCTGATGAGCGCCACGGGCAGCGACGGCTTTTTCAGGCCAATCCGCCTGTTCGGACGTGAATTCCGGTTTTGGCCGCTGATCCTGCTGGCCGCCGTCGGCATGCTGGCCGTGGGCGTGATGCTGAACAACAGCAACCTGAGCGTCACCGAGCAGTCCGTCACCGTGGTGGGCCTTCCCCGGGACATGGAGGGCTATCGCATCGTGGTACTTTCCGACATGAACGGCCGCCGCTTCGGCGACCAGCAGAGCCTGCTGCTGCGCACGCTGAACGGCATCAAGTATGACGCCATATTCTGTCTGGGCGACATGGTGGGCAAGAGCGGCAACGCCCAGCCCTTCTGGGAATTCATCGAGGGACTCAAGAGCCCGGAGAAGGTCTACTTCATCTGCGGAGATTCAGACCCCGGCCCCTATGTGCCCTCCGCCCGCGCCACGGAGGGGATCCTTTCGCAGCTGGTTCTGGAGGACTGGATCCTGGGAGCCATCGAGCGCGGCGCGAACTATGTGGACGCGCCGGTGAGCGTCACCATCAAGGATTCCAAGTTGTGGCTGTCCCCCGCCACGATGCTGAACCTGGAGACCAGCAGCACGCTGACGCTGTGGCAGGAGCAGACCGAACAGGAGGAGGACGGCGTGCGCTCCGGCATCGTGGAGGACTATACGCACCTGCCCGTGACCACCTATCGCAGGAAGCTGGCCCAGCAGCTGTACGATGCCCAGCGCAACATGAGCACCACGGACATCCACATCTCGCTGGCCCACGAGCCGCCGACGGACAGCTTCATCTACACCTCGGAGGACCATAATCCCCAGACCCAGCGCTTCCTGGACTCGCCGGAGCTGTTGCTGGCCGGGCACTACTGCGGCGGCGTGTGGCGCCTGCCGCTGATCGGCGCGATCTACGTGCCGGACAAGACGCTGGAGAGGGGCGGTTGGTTCCCGGCAGGCGAGCGCGTCTCAGGGCTGTCCGTGGTCGGCGAGACCCAGTTGTACGTCACCCGCGGCCTGTCCACCAACGGCAGCGTGCCGCTGATGCCCTTCAGGCTGTTCAACCAGCCGGAAATCTCGGTGCTCACGCTGACCTCCACGCTGCCGGAGAACATGCTGGAAGCCGGTTGATCCACGATCATTCCTGCGCGGACCCGCGAAGGGTCCGCGTTTTTATACATATCCCGTCGTCGACCTGCGCACACTATCCGTTCAGAGGTGATGCGTATGAGCCCGGCCCGGGACGACCCGACGTGCGGCGTACTCTCCCCCGCGCTCGACGACAATATGGTCCTGTTCAGGCGGATACTGCGCAGCGACGTGAATTCCGACGCCCAGCTGCGCAGGCTGGAGTGCGCCGGGACGCCGCTTTGCGCCGTGTACATCGAGGGCATGGCCGACGACCGCAAGATCAGCGAATTTATACTCAGACCCTGCACCGGGCACAGTGCCGCGCCCGGCGCGGAGATCGACGATCAATAC
>JBGUQG010000047.1:0-2307 GCA_045130815.1 Christensenellales bacterium | reverse complement strand
TACTTGTCCTCCGCCTTCCTCCCTCGGCTCGCCAAAGCCTCCGGATTCTCGCTTCGTCCAAGCGTTTAACTCTTAGAATTCTGACTTATCTCTCGTCTTTGTCTGTATCGTTTTCAAGGTTCGCGCGCCGCCCTCGTTCGTGACAGCTTGCATAGTATATCAAAATGGAATTGGCTTGTCAACATCCATTTTCGCTTTTTTCTGAATCTTAACCTTGTATGGTGCTTTGGGGGCCTTTTTCGCGGAAAAGCTGCATACGCTGTGGAGAAATGCAGGAGGACCGTTGTTTCCTATATACCCGATGAAGAAAAAGGGGGACTCGACCATGAAAAAGCGCCTCTGCGCCCTGTGCGCGCTGGGCCTTGCGCTGGTGGCCGCGCTGGCGGTATGCGCCGCCCGCTTCCTGCCGCCGGACACCCGGAAACTGGTGGCGGAAAAGTACGCGGGCTGGAGCGGCGTGCTGCGGCTGTGGGTGTGCGAAGGCTGGACGGAGGGCCCCGGCCTGTCCGCCTGGCTGAACCGCTGCGCCGCCCGCTTCGAGAAGAAGCACCCTGGCGTATACGTGCAACCCCGAATCGTGGACGCCGGGGCGATCGCCGCCATGAACGACAGCGGCATACCGCGGCCGGACATGCTGCTGATCCCGCCGGGGGTGTTGGCCTCGCCGGAGGGCCTCGCGCCGCTGGATCCGCCCGAAGGGCTGCGCGGGCCGCTGGAGCGGTGCGGCGCGTGGGGCGACGCGCTCTTCGCCGTGCCGGTGGCGCTGGGCGGCTACCTGTGGGCCTATGACGCCGGACAGCTGGACGCCCTGCCGGATACCTGGCGGGACAGCGGGGCGACCATGGCCGCGCCGCCGCCGGAGCCTTGGCGGCGCTGGGACGCGGCACTGCTCGCGCTGTGCGCCGGACGGTACGCAATCCGCCCACAGGCCGCTTCGGGGGATACCGCCCCCGCCCTGCCCGGCGTCGACCTGGGGCTCGTCGCCATGGCGACGCCCGCCCCGACGGCCACGCCTGTTCCATCGTCTCAAGCGCTGCTGCCCTGTCGACTGCCCATGGGATTTGCGCCCGAGGCGGACGCCTTCCGGCTCTTCGCAAACGGCGAAGTGGCCGCAACGCCCGTCACCCAGAGGGAGGTGCGCCGCCTGCAGGCGCTGTCGGAACTGGGCAAGGGGCCGGATTGGCGGCTTTGCGCCGGGGCGGGCGCGTTCACGGACCAGCTGCTGTGCCTGGCCGTCGTGGACGGGACGGACCGGACGGCGCAGAGGGCGCTGTGCGTGCAGTTCCTGTCCACACTGCTGGACGGTGACAGCCAGGGCGAGCTCTACCGCGTGCCGGCCTTCGGCGTGACGGACGTCGCTTCGGGCTATGCCGTCGCCGATCCGCTGGCGGCGATGGAGGCCGCGCTGCGCGATCCCGGGCTGGGCTCGCCGAAGCTGTTCGACGGAGGGTGGCCCGGCGCCTGCGAATCGATCGTTCGGAAATTCATCGATGAAGGCGGCGAAGCCTGGCGTCTTTGGCCTTGCCTGTGGAGCCGTCTTGCGGAAAACCCGAACATTCAAAACACCGATCCGGCCTGATCGGTGCTTTTTGCTTTCACAGTGCTGTTTATATATAGGAAGAAATTCGGACAAAAACAGACGAAATGATGACAGGTATTGAGCCTATCCCAGATGTGTGGTATAATTAACAAAGGGCGCGGCTCGATCGCGCCACAGGCCCTTGTTCTGCATACGGAGGCAACCATGAAATCGTTCATTCCCCCGGATCTGCGCGGAAAGACGCTGTCCAACCTGATCGTGGTCTGCGTCGGCATCGTGCTGGCGATCACGCTGCTGCACCTGGGACAACTGTGGTCCGGGCTGAAGCTGCTGCTGCACACCGTGATGCCCTTCTTCCTGGGCTTCGCCATCGCCCTGCTGCTGCTGCCCATCGTCAAGCGCATGGAGAGGCTGTTCGGCAAGGCGCTGTCCCGGAAAAAGCCCCATCCGAAGCTGTGCCGCATGCTGGCCACGATCGTCGCCTATGTGGTGCTGCTGGCGCTGATGTCCGGCTTCTTTGCGATACTGGTGCCCCAGCTGATCACCTCCATCAAGTCGATCCTGCAATACGTGCGGAATTTCGTGGCCACGAACCGGGAGACGATCAACCAGCTGCTGCTGAAATACGAGTTTATGAGCATCGAGGGCGAAAGGCTGGTGATCGCGTGGGAGAACGTGGTCTCCCAGGCGATGAACTACACCTCGCTGTTGGTAGACAACCTTATGGCCATTTCCAACAGCGTGTACACCGTCATATTCCAGCTGTT